>NZ_AP022321.1:1360000-1497500 GCF_013393365.1 Veillonella nakazawae | reverse complement strand
TGAATTACCTAATAAGCCAATTGTTATCACCTTTGATGATGGCTATGTAGATAACTATAAAAATGTATTGCCTATTTTAAAGGAATACAACATGAAGGCTACCTTGTTTATGATTAGTGATGCAGCTAATACGCCTGGTTTTGTTTCTACAGAACAAATGCACCAAATGGAAGCGGGTGGATTTGATATTCAAGGCCATACAAATCATCATAAAATCTTAACAAAAATTGACCCTACCGAATTACCAGATGCTCTTCTTGGAGGGAAGATTTCTTTGGAGGGGATTTTGGGTGAGCCTATTGAGTATCTAGCATATCCTGGTGGGTTTAACGATATGCTCGTTCAATATGTAACTAAACAATCTGGTTACAAAATGGCTTTCACAGTACAACCAGGTACAGTACAGCCAGGCGATAATTTATATGCCTTAAATCGATTGGCTATATTCCAAGGTGACACACCGTACTTATCGTTCTGGTTACGCCTACATTGTGCACCATTTATTCACTATACATGGTCATTACGTGATTTTTTACGTGATAATGGATGGCCTACATTAGCATCTATTATTCCGTTATTCTAGGAGGAACTATGTCTTACGAAGTATTAGCAAGACCTTTGCGTGTTGCTATTTTAACAGTTTCTGATACGCGTACCTTTGAAACTGATAAAGGCGGTAATAAAGTACAAGAATTTTTAGAACAAGCAGACCATATTGTGGCAGATCGTAAAATTGTCATTGATGATTACAATGAAATCAGAAATGCAATGATCCCATGGTGTAATGATGAATCTATTGATGTTATCATCTCTACAGGTGGTACGGGAATTGCTAAGCGTGATGTAACAATTGAAGCAGCTAATAGTCTCTATGAGAAACATATCCCTGGTTTCGGGGAAATATTTAGATATTTGTCCTATACAGAAGATATTGGGACTAAGGCAATGGCTTCTCGTGCAGAAGCAGGGGTGAACAATAATACGTTAATGTTCTCTGTTCCTGGCTCTGTAGGTGCTGTTACTTTGGCAATGGGTAAACTCATCATTCCTGAAATGGCACATCTTGTTCGTGAAATTACAAAATAATAAATTAAGACTGCTCATACGTGGGCAGTCTTTTTTGATAATATAAATCAAAAAGTGATTTTATGGATATAAAAATATTCAGGTATAATCTAATTTATAGGCTTAAAATTTATATATGCTAATTCTCAATATATAAAACAATACCATTGCAGTATTGTTTTATTTCGATTATACTAGATTTAGTAATACGTTTGTCCGAGTGCACGAGAAAGGAGACCTTATGAAGTTAAATCAGGCCACGGATTATGCATTTCGCATGGTCTTACATATGGCGCTCTTACCTTCGGGAACGAAGCTAACGGGTTCTGTATTGGCTGAGCAAGAATTGATTCCAGAACGATTTTTGCTCAAGATTATGCGTAGTCTCATTGCAGCTGGGATTATGAAATCCTTTCGTGGTGTAGATGGTGGGTTTGCCCTCAATCGAGACCCTCAAGAGATTTCATTGCTCGATGTAATTAGAGCGGTAGAAGGGGATGCGTATTTACAACGGTGTTTATATGATGTAGGTTCTTGCTCTAAGTCTTGTATGGGACATTGTGCTATCAATGAAGCGATGGGAACAATTCAGGACCAATTAATCAATCAGTTGGAGCTGGTTAACTTTAAAACTCTTGCCCAACGTGAACAGTTGATTGCGTCTGAAGCGTTGCCATATTCATAAGCGCAATGATTCAAGGTTTTTAGCGAAAGCTCATCAAGTGATGTAGGTATTTTATTCTAAGGAGGAAAACACATGTTTGAAGCTGTAGATTTAGCTCGATTACAATTTGCGCTAACATCTATCTATCACTGGTTGTTTGTGCCGTTCACACTAGGCATGACAGTGACTGTAGCTATCTTGGAGTGGACATATGTGTCTACTGGTAAAGAAGTATACAAAAAAATGGCAAAATTCTGGGGCAAATTGTTCCTAATTAACTTTGCTATGGGTGTGGTAACTGGTATTGTTCAGGAATTCCATTTCGGTATGAACTGGGCAGAATATTCTCGTTTTATGGGTGACATTTTCGGCGCTCCATTGGCCCTTGAAGCATTAATGGCATTTTTCTTGGAATCTACATTCATGGGTGTATGGATCTTCGGTTGGGACCGTTTGAATAAAACTGTTCACGCTCTTGTAGCTACGTTGGTGGCATTAGGTACAAACCTATCCGCATTCTGGATTCTCGTAGCAAACTCCTTCATGCAACATCCTGTAGGTTATGTAATCCGTAATGGCCGTGCAGAAATGGATAATTTCTTAACAATTGTTCAAAATGGTTATGTACCAGGCCAATTCTTCCATATCGTGTTAAATGGTTTATTAACAGCAGGCGTAATTATCATGGCCATCAGTGCTTGGCACTTATTGCGCAACAATGCGACAGACTTCTACCGTCGTTCTGCTAAATGGGGCATGGTTATTGCTCTTGTATTCGGTACTTTAGGCGCTTTGGCAGGTCATCATCAAGGTCAATACATTACAAAAGTACAACCTATGAAAATGGCTGCTATGGAAGCATTGTGGGAAACACAAGATCCTGCTCCATTCTCTTTGGTAGCTAACATTGATACTAAAGCTCAAAAGAATACGGGTGCACTTGAAATCCCTGGTGGTTTGTCCTTCTTAACTCAAAACTCCTTTACTTCTGGTAAAGTAGAAGGTATTAAAGATCTTCAAGCCAAATCCGAGGCTCAATACGGTCCTGGTAACTATATTCCAGATGTTCCAGCAATCTTCTGGACATTCCGTGTCATGGTTGCAGCTGGTTCCATTATGTTGCTTGTTGCATTCGTAGGTCTTATCCTTAATGCAAAAGACAAATTGGTTGGAAATCGCACATTCTTAAAAATTATGTTCTGGACATTGCCATTGCCATTCATTGCTCATTCCACAGGTTGGTTTGTAGCAGAAGCAGGTCGTCAACCATGGCTTGTAAATGGCTTGCAATTAACTGTAGACGGTGCTTCTAAATCCGTTACAGCTCCAGAAATTATGACTACTATCATCGGCTTCACAGTTGTGTATATCGTAGCAGCTATTGCAGCTCTCTACCTTGCTGTAGAACACATCAAAAAAGGTCCAGATGGCAATCCATCTCACGATGTAGTTGAAAAAGAGGAGGCGAGATTATGGAATTAATTTTTAATAACCTTGAAGTGGTATGGTTTATTTTAATTACTGTACTATTCGCTGGCTTCTTCTTATTAGAAGGTTTTGACTATGGTACTGGTATTTTATTACCATTCATCGGTAAAACTGACGTTGAACGTCGTCAAATGATCAATGCCTTGGGTCCTGTTTGGGATGGTAACGAGGTATGGATGATCACTGCTGGTGGTGCATTATTTGCATCCTTCCCTCATGTATATGCTACGTTGTTTAGTGGTTTCTATTTAGCGTTATTCTTAATGCTTGCGGCTCTTATTATCCGTGGCGTATCTTTTGAATTCCGCTCCAAGAGCCCTAACTTGTTATGGCGTAAAACTTTTGACTACTGCATCTTCTTTGGTTCCTTGATTCCTGCATTGTTGTGGGGCGTTACAGTTGGTAACTTGATTCAAGGTACTCCAATTGATGCAAGCATGACATATGTAGGCACATTCTTTGATTTGTTAAGCCCATACACAGTACTTTGTGGCATTGCGTTTATCTTGGTATTCACATACCATGGTGGCTTGTTCACTTCTATCAAAACTGCTGGTGCTGTTTCTGAACGCGCTCGTGCAGCTTCCTTAGTAGTAGGTGTTCCTACAGCTATCGGTGCATTAGCATTGGTAGGTGCAACTTATGTATTTACAGATTTGTTTAACTCTGTATTAGCAATTATTTGCTTTGCGTTGGCAATCGTGTTCTTCCTCATTTCTTGGGGCGCAACACGTACTCGTAATACAAAATGGGGCTTTGTATTCAGCTCCTTATCCGTTATTTCTGTAACGGCTGCTTACTTTGCTGGTTTGTTCCCTCGCATCATGGTTTCTTCTTTGAATCCTGAGTGGAGCTTAACTATTGCAAATGCAAGTAACTCTACTTACACATTGACATTGATGACTTGTGTAGCCTTTGTATTTGTGCCAATTATCTTGGCTTACCAAATCTGGGTATACTGGACATTCCGTCATCGTGTATCTGAAAAAGACTTACACTATTAATAGAATAGCTTTATAACTCTGGTGAGTTGTAAAATTTAGGTCTCAATGTGAGGCGTGTCGTAGCGGCACGCCTCTTTTTTGTGGTAAGATGGATATGATATTGATAAATTTAGATTCACTTGGACTAACTTAGATTATATTTAAATAAAATTTAATTTAGACTTAGTTAGGGGTAGTCTAATCGATTTAATTTTATATTCTTAATAGTTTTACCGTAGAGGATACTATGATACAGCGTACTGCTTTTAAAGCGCTGCTAGAACATAAAGGTCAGCTATTACTACTTGGATTAACCTGCTTAGTAGAGAGTTTGGCTATTGTTGGGCAAGCTTGGTTCTTTGGAACCTTAATTAATAATTTTATATTTTCAGAGAATACCTTACATGATGAAAGGTATTCTATTATCTATTTAGGAATTGCTATTATTGTAAGATTGCTTGCACATTATATACAAGAATCCGTAGCAAATCGATTAGGTAGTGCAGTAAAAGCAACCTTTAGAGAACGGGCCTTAGAGCATATGTTTAAACTTGGTGTGCAACATAAGGAACGCCATGGCGATGTGATACATATGCTTACTGATGGATTAGAGCAAGTAGATGCTTATGTAGCTCGTTATATTCCTCAAATTTTATATGCTATTATGATTCCTCTTATTATGGGGATTGCTATTGTAGATACATTACCTATTATTGGTATCATTCTAATTATCACCGTACCATTAATTCCATTCTTTATGATCTTAATTGGTAAGCAAGCGGATCGTCTTAATAAAGAACAGTGGGAGCGTATGAGCTTCTTATCTGGTCATTTTCTTGATGTATTGCAAGGTATTACAACATTAAAACTTTTTGGTCGTGCAAAGGATCAAATTAAGGTTATTAGTCGTTTATCTGAGGAGTTTAAAGACTCTACATTACGAGTATTGCGTGTGGCATTTTTATCTGCTCTAGTTCTTGAGCTCGTAAGTACTATTAGTACAGCATTGATTGCGGTATACCTGGGCTTAACATTATTGGATGGTGAAATCTCATTCTTTTCAGCTTTCTTTATTTTGCTATTAGCGCCAGAGTTCTATACGCCATTTAGACAATTGGGGGCTGCATTCCATACGGGTATGGCAGGTAAGACCTCGATTTTAAAATACGAAGAGTTTATGAATCGCCAGCCATCGCTGCCTATAGGTGGTCAATCTCAACTTAAAGGTAAGGTACAAGCAATTGAAATTAAGGATTTAACGTTTACCTATGAAGATAGTGAAAATGGTGTACAACATATTTCATTAGTGGCTAAACGTAATTTTCCGATCATGCTTGTTGGTGAAAGTGGGGCAGGGAAATCTACAATTGCCCATATTATTGGGGGATTTTTGACTGCTCCTAAAGGCAGTGTTACTATAGATGGTCTTGATCTATGTGACATCGATATTGAGTGGTGGCGCCAACAAATTACCTATGTATCTCAACATCCACACATTATGAAAGGCACCTTGCGTGAGGTTCTATCCTTTGGCATGGATGTAAGTGATAAAGAAATTCTTGATGCTTGTAAAGAGGTTCAACTCTTAGATGTCATCAGTCGTCATGCTGACGGTCTTGATGCGGTCATCGGAGAAGGTGGTTTAGGTCTAAGTGGTGGTGAGCGTCAACGGGTTGCCTTAGCACGTGCATTTTTGCGAAAGGGTCAAGTGTTAATTCTCGATGAGGTGACGGCACATCTTGATGTAAAAACAGAAGCTATTATAAGCAGTGCTATCAAACGTTTGATGGATAATAAAATCGTCATTATCATTGGTCATCGTCTACAAACGATGCATTGGGCATCTACACTATACGTTTTGAAACATGGACATATTATTCAACAAGGTTCTTATGCGAAGCTTCTCTCAGTAGATGGTTATTTTAAGGACCTTGTTACCTCTGGTTTAGGTGAATTTTCTTCAACTATCGAAGAACAATTAAAAACAGAAAAGTCATTTAGCTTAGAACATAGAGAAGAGATTGATAATTCAATTTGTGTAGATAATCAAGATGCTTACGTATTGGGGCAAGATACAATACAGACTCCTGAGGTTTCAACTTCTAAGACGGGCATACAAGGATGGAAATTATTATTTACTGTACTGAGTCCTGCAAAGTGGTCGTTAGTATTAGCTTTGATTTTTACATTCTTAACGGTATTTATGAATGTGGGCTTATTAACTGTGTCTGCATGGTTATTGGCATCAGCTGCATTGCAACCGGGTCTTACTTATTTGAGCCTTGCTATTGTGGGCGTCCGCTTCTTTGGTGTCAGTCGTGCTGTATGTCGTTATTTTGAACGGTATACATCTCATCGTATGGCGTTCCAAGGTCTGTATGGTTTGCGTGTATGGTTTTATGCTCATTTAGAACCATTGGCGCCGGCTATTCTTAAACGTTTTGGCGCAGGGGATATGCTAGGCCGTATTATGGGGGATATAGAGGTACTACAATTTTTCTACTTGCGTACGTTGATTCCGCCTGCAGCAGCCATTACTTTAACTATTTTAGTTGCCTATGGTGTATCTACGATTGATAATAGTTTGGTTGCGCCTATAGTTTTAGCAGCCTTTATATTAGGTCTAGTTTTGCCTTTAGTTGTATATGCTCATAACAAACAATCGTTGACGGCGATTGGACCTCAACAAGGGGAATATAAATCCTTATTAAGTGATACCATGGATAGCTTGGAGGATGTCATTAGCTACGGCAATGAACAGTTAGTATACGATCGTATTCAACATATGATGAGTACTGTGGATGCTAATAAAGGTATTATCGAGCGAGGCATGAACTTAGGCAATACGCTGTTCCTAGGTGGAGTCCAAATTACAGTTGTCATTGTAGCCATATTGGCAGCCAATGCGTTGACCGGAGCTTGGGCCAGTGTTATGGTAGCAGTTGCTGCTATTGGTACACAAGCTTGGTTTGAGGCCTTACAACCTATGATTGCTGCCGTTCATCATGGTGCTGAAAGTAAAGTGGCTACAAGTCGTCTCATAGCACTTGCAGATGAGCCAATTCCAGTAGTGGAACCAAACGCACCAAAACCATTTAATGCTAATCGGGAGATTACATTTACTGATGTATCCTTTGGTTATGATGCGCATCGTCGTATTTATGAACATCTTAGATTAGACATTAAACAAGGTCAATCGATTGCTATTGTTGGCGCTAGTGGATCTGGTAAGACTACATTGTTTAATATGCTTGAGCGATTATATGACTACAGTGGCTCAATCCATGTTGGTGATGTAGAGTTAAAGGATATTTCTATCGATACATGGCGTAATGCTTTAGGCACGATAACGCAAGATACATATATTTTCCATGCGTCCTTTGAAGATAATATTCGACTAGCAAGACCGGATGCTTTAGAAGCTGATTTAGAGTATGCTATTGATTGTGCTTCGTTGCGCTCTGTAGTGGAACGCTTGCCAGATGGTATTCATACGATTGTTGGTAGTGGTGGTCATGGCCTAAGTGGTGGTGAACGACAACGGGTTGCTTTAGCTCGACTATTCTTGCGAAAACCTCAAGTTGTTTTGTTAGATGAACCATTAGAAGGTTTAGACCAAGTAACGAGGAAGGCTCTGCATCGTGATTTGATGGAATATGTACAGGATAAAACATGCTTATATATTACACATCAGTTAGAAGGATTAGAGCATATGGACCGTATCTTATTTATGGATAAAGGTCAAATTATAGAAGATGGAACTTACGAAGAATTAATTGCCCTTCGTGGTCACTTCTATGAATATTGTTATCTATCCATGGCAAGTATTCAATAAAAATAAATATCAATTAAACTATCTATTATAAATACTAAATTATAATAGTCTGAATGTTAAACTGCAGTAATAAAGCCCCTTTTACTATGTAAAAGGGGCTTTATGTATACCTATATTTAATAGTATATGTAGTAGTCTTTTATCGATAAATCATGCAATATATGGTATAATTTGTATATCAAAAGCTGTTTTTTACCCTTGGAGGGATTATGACTAAAATCTTCACCAAATTACGAGCATTGGTGGATGAAGCATTATCTGATAGTGATACGACGGTGAAAAAGGTAAGCCCTGTTCAACAAGTACCTTTAGAACAAGATTTATTTGATCATCGTTTGTTATCTATAGAAGAAGACGTGGTTAATCGCATGTTGCGTGCTGCTCTTCGGAATCATAAGTTCTTTTATTCTATAACTTTTGAGTTTGAACCAAATAATCAAATATTCCTATCCATTATTACTAAATGGGGGAATGTGATTACCGCTGAATTTACTTTAGAAGACTTATGGTTTGATGATTACTCATCATCCTTTGCAATTCGGCTCGATACAGAGAATTTAGATACGGGTGGATTTATTTTAAATTCCATCTTACACTTACTAGGTAACTGGTTCCTTAGTCTTTTTGGCATCTTTTTTAATCCTATTGCATTAGGCGAAAAGGGATCTACCGTACGCTTTGAAAAAAAAGGTATTATTCGCTTTGATTTAATACCCAATACGCAACTTAAAAAGTTTATACCTTTGCCAGAACGCTCTATAGGGAGTGTAGGCCCTGTACTTTTAGCTAATCCTCAAACTAGTCAATCGGTATTGCAAATAGATTATTATGCATTTCATGATCCAGTAGATACATTTACGGTGCCAGATGTCCCAATTCGTACTAGTTGGCTTCGATCCATTGATATTGCGGCAGTGCTCTTGATGCCGATCGGTGTATGGCTTACCTTTATCTTTGCGCATCATTACTTACCAACTGAAACACTAGAGTTTTCATTCTCTACATATTTCTTAATATCTTTGGGGATTTTTATTCTTTCTTTACTACTAATGAATACACCACGATATTTATATATGTATTTTGACTCTAGAAAACAGTGGCAAAGTGCGTTTGTTCATAACAATATCAAGATTCAAATGCGCAAGCTCCATCGGCGCATCTTCATGCAGCAAGCTACCTTGACCTCTGATAGCGGCGAGTGTAATGCCGCTGAAGGTCAAGAACGTATTAAACGTTTATTGTTGCAAATCCGGGATAAGCGCTTCCTAGAAAATAGACTTAAGATTTCTGATGATGATAGAGCGCGCAAACAAAAGGTTAAGTTTATCATTGCTTATATCCTTTGCACTATAATAGAGTTGATATTATTGACTTAAGTTTGTAAAGAATCAGGTTGAAACTCTTTTAAATTATTATGGTATAGTTATTAAGGTAATAAAGAACTATATATAATAAGACATGTGATAAATAAAAAACGTATCTCTTTATTGATATGTACCCCCTTTACTGGACAACCAGTAAAGGGGGTATTTTCATGAGATATAGTTATGAATTTAAAAGAAAAGCAATTGAATTATTTCATCAAGGTGAATGGCCAGAGACACCAACCGGAGTATTGCCGCATACTTTTCATGATCAAATAAGAAAATGGGCTAAACAAGAAATGTTTAATGGTCCAGAAATCAATAAGCATCGTATAGATAATCAACGTTGGTCTCCAGAGAAGAAATATGAATTAGTATGCCAAGTATTATTTGGAAAATCCATACGTTCTGTATCTGTTATGGCTGGAATTAATACTGGACAGCTGTATCAATGGGTTCATAAATACAAAACTTTGGGATACAATGGTCTTATAAATAAACCTAAAGGACGACCACCAAAGGATTGCAAAATGAAAGTACCTAAGACTATCTCACCTCGAAAGCTCAAAGAAAGTGAATATGAGGAACTAGTTCGCTTACGAGCTGAAAATGCTTATATTAAAGCTGAAAATGAAGTCATAAAAAAAGAGATTGCCTTGAGAGAAGAAAAAGAGGCTGCGCGACTCAAGGCGAAAAAGCAGCGATCATCAAAATGCTCCGCCAACAAGGCTATCAACTAAAGTATCTTTTGAAAGCTATGCCAATGTCCAAATCTACCTATTATTTTGAACTTACTAAAGTAGATCTTGTAGATAAAAGAAATACAGAGCTAAAAGATGAAATTCAAAAGATTTTTACAGAACATAAAGGTCGGTATGGTGTACGCCGTGTATATCAAGAGCTTCTTAATCGAGGCTTTGTAGTCAATCATAAACGAGTGCAAAGACTTATGCATATTATGGGGCTCGCAGGAAAGCGACCGAAAGAAAAGTACCACTCTTACAAAGGGAAAGTCGGTAAGGTAGCAGAAAATATCGTCAATAGAGATTTTAGTACAACTGCACCATTACAAAAATGGACTACTGATGTGTCTCAATTTAATTTCTCATGGGGAAAATGCTATTTGTCGCCTATTTTAGATATGAATACGAATGAGATTGTTGCTTATGACTTAGCATTAAGTCCTACCTTAGAACAAATTTCTCGTATGTTAGATAAGGCATTTAAGAAGTTTACTAATCTTTCAGGATTAATCCTCCATTCTGATCAAGGATGGCAATACCAACATAAGTACTTTAGGAGAACACTTAAAGAACATGGTATTATTCAATCTATGTCTCGAAAAGGAAATTGTTATGATAACTCTGTGATGGAAACCTTTTTTGGTAGATTGAAAACGGAAATATATTATGGTTTTGAGAGAGAATATTCATCTTTTAATGCTTTTGCAGCAGCGATAGAAGAATACATTAACTATTACAATAACAAAAGGATTCAAGCAAAAACAAAATGGATGCCCCCTGTGAAATACAGGGAAGCATCCATGTGTTTAGGCTAGTAAATAATATGTGTCCAGGAAAATGGGTACATATCATATGAAGAGATACGTTTTTTATTTATTAATTTGTTATCGTTTTTTACGTCGTTTACGCACCGTTTTGCGGATTTCTTTTTCCCTATGAGATATGGACGGTTGCATTGACTCATAAGTTGGTCGATTTACAGGCATAAATGGTGGGTTACCATATTGATTCGGTTCTGGCTGACCAGGCAATACCCAAAATAGGAAGCCTATGAGCCATACGAAAAGTTCAAGCAAGTAATTGAATGGCGATACAGCAGAATAGGTATTGATGAAAATGATGATTACCGACCATAGAATCCCTGCCCAAGCATTAAAGCCGATATCATGAATACGACGGCCAAATAAGATGCAGGATAATGGGAATAAGGATGCTAATAAAATCCATATAACAACCCTTGTAAACCAATAGGCAGGTAAAGAAACAACAAAGTCCAAGAATACATCATCAATGTAGTGAACGATGTGAAATAAAATCATTAAAACAATGAAGCATATGATAAATTGTAGTCGATTTAACCGTCCCGTTAGATTAAAAATCGATAATCCCATACGTCGACCTTGGAATGCAATGAGCAGACCGACAGTACATATGAGTAGTGTTCGTAATACAACATAGAGTAAATCCATAAGTTCCCCTTTATTTATAGCTTATAGTTGAGTTAATTCTGGCAAGACTAGCTCAAAGGCTACACCTTGCTTCATTGATTTTACAGTATCCACTGTGGCTTGAATCGCCTTGGTAGTAAAATTCATTGCTAACTCTGCCGCATCATAAGGTGAATATCCCCTCATTACTGCACCGGATAATACAGCAGTAAAGATATCCCCAGTTCCTGTAGCTTTCACAGGGATAAGAGGAATATCATAAGTTTTTAAATAATCAGTTGGCCCATCATAGACAGCGATAACCGCATGCGTTTCCGATGGTACGCTGGTCATGATAACCATGTCAGGTCCCATTTGGTACAACCTTTTGCAACGATCGCGCAATTCATCATCGCTAATAGGATCTGTAGAGAATGGAATATCTAATAAGAAACAAGCCTCCGTGTAATTAGGCTTTACAATGTGAGCTTTGGAAACAAGTTGGCGCATAGCTACTACCATATCAGGTGTATAAATAGAGTAGAGGCGACCATCATCGGCCATAGCAGGATCGACGATAATCATTTGGCCATTGTTACCGAAGCGATCGATGGCTTCTTCCACGAGATGAATTTGTTCTGGCGATGCTAAAAAACCACTTACAATAGCGTGAAAGTCGATTTCGTTTTTATCCCAGCAGTCCATAAAATCTCTCATATGTGCAGATAAATCTACGAACTCGTAGTGTGGATATTCTAAGTGATTACTCAATACAGCTGTTGCCAATGGAACCGCTTGGCAACGCATAGCGCTGATGATTGGGATCATAACGGTTAGGGCACAACGGCCGATGGAGCTCATGTCTTGAATTGTTAAGACTCTAGGTACTTCTGTCATAGACACCTCCAAAATATTATATATTTTATTGTACGTTATGTAGGGCTTTCTGTAAATGTAATGATGTAATTCATGAAATTAACTTCATAATGTAGTATAATAAAACAGATAGACTTTTTATGGAGGATAGTGACAATGACAAGGTATGTGTTTCGACGCCTAGGTGGCGCAATCATAATCTTATGGGTCATCATTACCGTAACATTTGCATTAATGCATGCAATTCCGGGGGGACCTTTTACAACTGAGAAGAAATTACCACCTCAGGTGAAAGCAAGTATTGAAGCAAAGTATCATCTTGATGATCCTGTGTGGAAGCAGTATGGTGATTATTTAGGTGGTGTTATTACTGGTGATTTGGGACCATCATACAAGTATGAAGGCCGTAGTGTAAACGATATTATCAGCGATGCATTCCCAATTTCTGCACAGCTCGGCTTATTATCATTAATGGTGGCTGTAGTAGGTGGCATTGCAGCAGGTGCTATTAGTGCTATGCGCCCTAATGGTATTGTTGATTATGCGGTAACTATATTATCTACAATTGGTATTTCTGTGCCTACCTTTATTATTGGTGCCGTTCTTGTATATGTGGTGGGCTTTGAACTAGGCTGGTTCCCAGTGGCCTTATGGCGTGGTCCATCTTATATGGTGCTACCAGTATTAACGTTAGCTGCACAACCGATGGCATTTATTGCACGCTTAACACGCAGTGGGTTGCTTGATGTGTACCAACAAGAATACATCCGTACAGCTCGCGCCAAAGGCTTGAGTTCTTGGACTATTTTGACACGTCATGCGTTAGGGAATGCTATTTTGCCAGTTATTACCTATTTGGGCCCATTGGCTGCCAGCCTTTTGACAGGTAGCTTTATCGTAGAAACGATTTTTGCTATTCCAGGCCTTGGACAGTATTTCGTAACATCTATTTATAACCGTGATTATACCGTTATTCTTGGCATTACGATTTTCTATAGTGCACTTGTAGTATTTCTTAATATCTTGGTGGATATGATTTATCCATTAATTGATCCACGTGTTACGACAGAGGAGGGGACAGATGAATAAGGAAGATTTTTTACCTATTGAGCGAACCCCTCAAGAAGAAATTACAAGCTTTATAAAACGTCCTAGTAAATGGGCGAGATTTAAGGTAAATCGCTTGGCCGTAGTAGGGGCAACCATCATTTTGGTGATGATTGTGTTGGCTATTTTAGGCCCCCTAATTTCGCCGTATACCTATGCGGACCAATCCTTAATCGATGCGAACCAAAGCCCAAGCTTTAGTCATTGGTTTGGTACCGATACATTAGGTCGTGACATTTACACTCGCGTTATGTACGGTGCTCGTATTTCCTTAACCATCGGTTTTGTAGCGGCATTTATCAATCTTGTTATCGGCGTTACCTATGGCGGTATTGCAGGTTACCTTGGTGGTAAGGTTGACCGCATCATGATGGGGCTGGTAGATGTATTGTATGGTATTCCACTTTTACTGTATGTAATTTTGTTGATGGTTGTACTTGGCCCTGGCTTAACATCTATTTTCGTAGCATTGGGCATTGCGTACTGGCTGAATATGGCCCGTATCGTACGTAGTCAAATTTTGAAAGTTAAAAACGAAGAATATATCATTGCTGCTGAAGCGATGGGCATTCCAAAATATCGCATTTTATTGCGTCATATTTTGCCAAACTGTGTAGGTCCAATCATTATTACTTTGACATTGGCCATCCCAGAGGCTATTTTTACAGAAGCATTCCTTAGTTTTATCGGCTTAGGTGTAAATGCACCTATGGCGAGCTGGGGCGTATTAGCTTCTGAAGGGATTAGTAGCATGCGCTCTTATCCGTTCCAATTGATTTTTCCTGCTGTTGCCATTAGTGTTACCATGCTTGGTTTCGCATTCCTTGGCGATGGCTTACGTAATGTGTTAGACCCTAAGGAAGGAGATAGATAATGAATAACGCAATTGTTGATGTGCGCAATGTGTCCATTACCATTGATACCTTCCAAGGCCCCTTACGGGTTATTCGCAATCAAGATATCTCCTTACAACCAGGTGAGATTTTAGGTGTTGTTGGTGAATCCGGCTGTGGTAAATCAGTGCTAGTTAATTCATTAATGGGATTACTACCATATGGTAAAACAAAAATCAAAGCCGATACATTTATGATTGATGGCAGTGATTGCCTTGAATTCACTGAAGATGACTGGAATGAATTGCGCGGTACTACTGTTGCTATGGTATTCCAAGATCCTATGACATCTTTGAATCCAATCATGACGATTGGGGAGCAACTGTATGAGGTTATCCATCGTACTAATGCATATGGTGAGGATTATGACGAACGAGCTATCGCCATCGACTTGTTAAAGAAGATGGGCCTTTCTACACCGGAAAGACGATTGTCTCAATATCCTCACGAGTTAAGTGGTGGTATGCGCCAACGCGTTTGTATCGCCATGGCTGTAGCAGGTCGTCCAAAGATTTTAATTTGTGATGAGCCTACAACAGCACTTGATATTACTACAGAGGCACAAATTTTACGCCTTATGCAAACATTAGCCGTAGAGGCTGGTATTGGGATTATCTTTATTTCTCACAACTTACGCGTTATCGCTCAAATTTGCGATCGCGTTATGGTTATGTATGCTGGTAAATGTGTTGAATCTGCTACAGTGGAGGGCATATTTAATGAACCTCGCCATCCGTACACATTAGGGTTATTGCTCGCTCTGCCACAAGGTAAATGGCATGGTGAGTTAAAAGCCGTTGAAGGTCAACCGCCAGATTTATTTGATTTACCGCGAGGTTGTGCATTTAATCCACGGTGCAAGTGGGCTATGCGTATCTGTGGTAATCGGATTCCTATGGTTACAAATGTTGGTGAAAATCATCAATTTACATGTTGGTTAGCTAAGTTGGAGGGACTTTAATGAGTTACGTATGGGAAACTGACAATCTCGTTAAAGAGTTCACTCTGTCAGGAGGCTTATTTAAGCCAAAACACACGGTACATGCTGTACAAGGCGTGAGCCTATATCAATCACCAGGGGAAACCCTTGGTATCGTAGGTGAGTCTGGGTGTGGTAAATCCACATTTGGCTACACTTTGATGGGCTTACATCAAGCTACATCAGGTTCTATTTATATGAACGGTCGTCACATTGATCCGTATGTGGATCGAAAAGCTGTTCATCCGGTGATGCAAATGGTATTCCAAAACCCTTATGCATCTCTTAATCCACGTCTTACCGTTAATGCGATTCTAGAGGAACCATTGGAGCTAGATCCAAAATATACACCTCGCGATCGTGTTATTCGTGTAAAAGAAGTGCTTGATCAAGTTGGTTTGAACATGTCCTTTGGTGAGCGTTATGCTCATGAATTGTCAGGTGGCCAACGTCAACGTATCGGTATTGCACGGGCTCTCATTATGCAGCCACAGTGTATCATCTGTGATGAGCCGATTTCAGCACTAGATGTATCCATTCAAGTACAAATTATGACATTGCTTGAGAGATTACAAGAACAACATGGTATTTCGTACCTCTTTATTTCTCATGATTTAAATATGGTGCGCTACATCAGTCATCGCATGGTAGTTATGTATTTAGGAGCTGTTATGGAAGAAGGTCCAGCGTTGGATTTATATGAATTCCCACAACATCCGTATACTCGTGCTTTGACCGCTTTAAACGGTCCAGTTATACCGCATGCTCCCATTGGAGCACCGCTTAAAGGGGACCCACCAAATCCACTAAATCCACCAAAAGGTTGTTTGTTTAGTGGTCGATGCCCAGAGGCAGAAGGTCGTTGCTTTGCAGAACGTCCACCTCTTCGTGATTGGGCAGATCGCCGCATCGCATGCTGGCACATATAATGGGAGAATAGTATGGAAAAGTTACTTGTTGGCAAGTCCTTGGAACATCAACTCGATACAGTTATCAAAGAATTAGCACCAAAAGGGAATATATCCTATGCAGTACTACAATTTGACGATGAAGAGGAGCCGACTATTATTGCTTCTAAAGGGGAAGCTACGGTACATTCTAGTGCAAGTTTGATTAAGGTACTTATCATGGAATATGTGTTCCATTTAGCTCGTACTGAACAGTTAGACCTTAATGATACAGTACCTCTATCTAGAACACCACGTGTTGAAGGTGGTGGTGCATTACAAGAGCTAGTAGCAAAGCATAGCTTTACGTATCTTGAGTTATGTCGTCTTATGATGGTTCTTAGCGACAATATGGCGACAAATTTGCTCATTACAGTTCTAGGGATGGAAAATATCAATGCCCGTGCAGAACAGCTTGGTGTAGATGAAATTGAACTCAATCGTATGATGATGGACTTTGATGCTCTAGCAGAAGGCCGTGATAACCATTTGACTGCATTGTCTTTGGCTCGTTTGTATAAACACATTTTTGAATGTCGTGATAGAGATGCTTATGGTCGAGAAATGTGGAATATTTTAGGTCGCCAACAATTCCGTGATATCTTGCCATTTTATTGGGGCGAAGATACACGCTTTCACCATAAAACAGGATCCCTTGACCGCGTAGAGCATGATGGGGGCGTTTTAGAAACATTTAGAGGTCATTTCTGCTTTATCCTCTTGATGAGCGATATCGATAATGACCGAGGTAAAGAGTTAGGCGCTCGAGTAGGGCGTATCATGAAAGAATTTGTAGAGGAAGCATTGCCATGATGGATAAACGAAATTTGTTAAAACTCATGGTCCTTGCTCTTGGGGTGAGTGTGCTCTTATTTGTATTTGGTTATCCTCGCGGGGAACAACCAATTGATGAGCATACCATTCGATATGTTATTGAGCAGGAACCATCCACATTGGATCCAGCAAAGTCTACTACCTCTCCGGAGGCTACAGTTCAACTTCAATTATTTGACGGTTTAGTTCGTTTAAATGATGAAAGTGAACCAGAGGCAGCACTAGCTAAAAGCTGGGATATTTCTGATGATGGTCGCGAGTATACCTTCCATTTACGACCTGATTTGAAATGGTCTAATGGAGAGCCTTTGACGGCTCATGACTTTGAATACGCGTGGAAACGCGTATTAGACCCTGAAGTCCATGCGGACAATGCATATATGTTATATGTATTAGAAAATGGTGAAGCCTTTAATAATGGTGACGCTTCAGCTGATGATGTTGGCGTTAAGGCCACTGATGATAATACATTAGTAGTTACCTTAGAGAATCCAACAGCGTATTTCTTAAAATTACTAGCTTCTCATAGCTATTATCCAGTGAGCCAAAAAGATGTAGATGCTAATGAAAACTGGGCTGCCAATGCAGATACATTTGTATCTAATGGTCCATACCGCTTACTATCCTGGAAGCATAATGGAGAAATGGATTTCATTAAGAATCCTAACTATTGGGATGCAGATTCTGTGAAAACAGAGAAAATGAATTGGCCTATTAGTGAATCCCAAAGCACACGCCTTACATTGGTTGAAGGTGGCGAAGCAGATATGACGGTTGAGCCTCCTGTAGCAGACCAAAAACGATTAGAAGAGGCAGGTCTATTACATATTGGACCTATGCTTGGTAACTATTATTACGTATTCAATGTGAAAGCAGATCCTTTCACAGATCCTGAGGTGCGTAAAGCTTTCTCCATGGTTATCAACCGTGCTAACATCGTTAACAATATTGTTCGCGGTGGTAAAGAGGCGGCCTATGCCTTTGTTCCTTACGGTATGCTTGAAAGTAATGGGCGTGAAGATTTCCGTGAAGCGGGTAACTATCTTGTTTATGAAGATGTAGAACAAGCTAAAGAAATCTTGAAAAAAGCTGGCTATGATAAAAATCATCCATTGCCTCCAATTACGATTTTGTATAATACAAGTGAATTACATAAAGCGATTGCCGAAGCTGTACAAGATGCTTGGGTCAATGCATTTGGTGCAGATGTGCGCTTACAAAATCAAGAGACAAAGGTATTCTTAGCCGACCGCGAAGCTGGTAAATATCAAGTTGCTCGTGCTTCTTGGGTTGCGGATTACAGTGATCCACAAAACTTCTTAGAAGTATTCTCTGCTGAAGACAATGATAGTCAGTATCATAGTGATGATTATAACGAGTTAATCGCTCGTATTCGTACGACACCAAATGGGGCTGAACGGGATGCGTTGATGCATAAAGCAGAACAGATGATTTTTGATGAAGCTCTAGTAATGCCATTGTATTTCACAACGCAACCATATGTAACAAACGGAAGTATTCAAAATTATTTCTGGACTACATTAGGCCTTGTTGACTTTAAAAAAGCATACAAATAAGATACACTTAAGACGTACACTATGTGTACGTCTTTTGTTGTATTTTATGAGGACATATGAACTGGATTGAACCAAAGCGCTTAGCACCGGGCATGACCATAGGTATTATGGCACCTGCCAGTGCAAGCGATGAAGATTTACATAGAATAGAAGAAATTTGTAACCTAAGGGGATATAAAGTACTCTTTGGTGAAAGTGCACATCGCAAAGGCTTGTATGGCGGTACACCAGAGGAGCAAGCCCGAGAATTTCAATATATGATGACAACCGCACCTTGTGATGCGGTACTTGCCTTGCGCGGTGGTTACGGAACAATGCGTTATCTAGATTTATTAGATTATACAGCAATCCGTAAGCATCGAAAGTCTTTTATTGGGTATAGTGATTGTACAGCACTTCACATGGGGATCAATCGATATAGCCGACTCATTACCTATCACGGGCCGATGGGTGTAGATTTTAAGCCTGAACGCAAAGCAGATATTGATGCTTTATTTAATACTTTAGAAGGTAAATTACAAGTCATAGAACCATTACCTGAACCGCCGCGTGGTGCCATTGGTACTGAGCTGGGAGAAGGGATTTTACGAGGTGGTAATATGACGATGTTATCTATGTTGTCGGGAACACCGTATTTTTTAGAGGCTGCATCTTGGGAGGATACATTACTATTCATTGAAGATGTAGGAGAGGCACCTTATAAGCTAGATCGTATGTTGCAACAATTTCGTCTCAGTGGTTTATTGAGTCGTATTAAAGGTTTAGTGATTGGTACTTTTACAGATTGTGAAGGCGATGATGATGAGCGTGATTACGATTTAGGCTATGAAGCGTTACGCTACATGGAGGAAAATAGAGACCCTGAATTGTTGGATCCTTTTGTATGCTATGTCACAACAGGTCATGGAACGCCGCATCAAACATTACCACTAGGAGCGATGATTAACTTTAGGTATATTTCAAATACCATAATTGTTCATCCCTATACAAAATAGACACATTCTTCTTAGATAGAATAAATAATAAACAGTATAAATTAGAAGTTAAAAAGGGAAGTTATGACATTACAAGAACGAGAGGCTCGTGCCTGTGCCATCATAGATAGTATGGCTGAGGAATTGCGCGATATCTCCTTATATTTACACGATAACCCAGAATTGGGCTTAGACGAGCATAAAGCCGTTAAGGTAATTAACCAATTCTTAGAAAATCATAATTTTACATCTCAAGTGGGGCTAACTGATCTTCCAGAGTTACAAACGGCGTTACGGGGTGACTATAACGGTACTGCACAGCATAAAATAGCCTTTTTAGGTGAATATGATGCACTACCAGAACTCGGTCATGGTTGCGGACATAATCTCATTGCTATGATGAGTTTAGGGGCGGCTATTGCCTTCAGTCAAAGTGCACCGGAAACGTGGGGAACGACCTTCTTTGGCTGTCCTGCGGAGGAAACTATTGGTGGTAAAGTATACATGGCTGAGGCTGGTTTGTTTAAGGGCTATGAGGCGGCACTAATCATTCATCCAGGCGGTGAAAATGAGGTAGGGGGCACATCATTAGCGACGCATCCACTAGAGATTACCTTCCATGGACGGTCTTGTCATATAGCATCATTAACTGACTCTGGTATTAATGCCTTAGACTGTGCTGTAGATTTATATCAAAAAATAAAAGAGTTAAAGAAAACATTCCCTAAAGGGGCTATTGTAGGGACCATTTTTACCGAAGCTGGTACAGCACCAAATGTAGTAACTCCTAAGGCTACGATTCGCATGACTGTTCGCGGTAGTACGGTGGACGATTTAGAAGGTATTATTTTGCCGGCTATCAAAGAGGCTGCTCAAGAGATCGGAGCATCTTATGGCGCCCGTGTTGAGATGCATCATTATGAGCCTCTCTTTAAGGATATGCGTCAAGATAAACAGCTATTAGATCTCTTTAACGATGTGATGACTGAATTTGGTGAAACGCCCCGTATATTGCCTGATGATGAGGCTGATGGTAGTACAGATGTAGGAAATGTATCTTATGAAGTACCAACAGCACAGCCTACTTTGCAGATTGGGTTAGGTTTAGAGGCTCATACACCAGAGTTCACTTGTGCAGCAGGTTCCGACTATGGATTGGAGCAAGCGATTAAGGGCGCTAAGATTATGGCTGTAGTAGCCTTGCGTTATGCAGTGGGTAAGTGATGTTCAATTTTTGACATATAGAGGTCAAAAAGGTACAATAGATATAATATTTAAGTAAGTATGAAATAAGCCGTCTTCAACAAGACGGCTTTTATTCCGGTGGAGATAGATATGAGTGTTTTAACCGTTTCAAATGTAACCCATGGTTTTGGAGCGCGACAAATTTTAGATGATGCATCATTCCGCTTGTTGAAAGGTGAACATGTAGGGTTAATTGGTGCTAATGGTGAAGGCAAGTCTACATTCCTAAATATCATTACAGGCAAAATACCTCCTGATGAAGGTAAAATTGAATGGTCCAACCAAGTAACTGTAGGTTATTTGGATCAACATGCGGTCCTCGAAAAGGGCATGACCATTCGCGACGTATTGCAACGAGCTTTTGATGATTTGTTTGTAATGGAGCAAAACATTAACGATGCGTACAATCGCATGGGTGATGTGTCTGAAGATGAAATGAATAAGCTTCTCGAGCAAGTAGGGGAGTGGCAAGAAATTCTAGAGCAGCGTGGCTTCTATGAAATTGATGCGGTTATTGAGCGTACAGCTGCAGGTTTGGGCCTTATGGATATTGGGCTTGACCGAGATGTTACGGAGCTCAGCGGTGGCCAGCGTACAAAGGTTTTACTTACAAAACTTTTACTAGAAAAACCAACGATTTTGCTCTTGGACGAACCGACAAATTATCTTGATGTAGAGCATATCCAATGGTTGCAAAACTATTTACAAAACTACGAAAATGCGTTCATCTTGATTTCTCATGATATGGAGTTTTTAAATTCCGTAGTCAACGTGATTTATCATATCGAGCAAGCAGTTTTAACGCGTTATACTGGCGACTATCATCAGTTCCAAGCGGCTTATGAAGTGAAAAAAGCGCAAGCAGCTAAGGCGTATGAGCGTCAACAACAAGAAATTGAGCGCATGGAAGACTTTATCCAACGCAATAAGGCTCGTGTAGCAACGCGTGGTATGGCAAATTCTCGAGCTAAACGGTTAGAGAAAATGGAAATTTTGGAAAAGCCAAAAGTGTACATTAAACCAAGTTTTGGTTTTAAAGAAGGCCGTACGCCAAGTCGTTTTATTGTAGAGGCCTTTGGTTTGGAATTAGGCTATGATGAACCGTTGACTCGACCAGTGGATTTTCAAATTGAAAGAAATAAAAAAATCGCTATTCGTGGCGTTAATGGTCTAGGTAAAACAACATTGTTGAAAACAATTTTAGGTTTATTAAAGCCTGTAAGTGGTGAGTTGGTAAAAGGTGAATTCCTACAAATAGGCTATTTCGCTCAAGAGGATACACCATCCAATTCTGAAACTGCACTAGACTATATTTGGAATGAATATCCGGCAATGACTAATGCAGAGGTGCGTGCAGCGCTTGCTCGTTGTGGCCTTACTAACGAGCATATTACATCGCAAATGCGCGTGTTATCTGGTGGTGAGAATGCAAAGGTTCGATTATGTAAACTGATGCAAAATAAGTACAATGTACTCGTATTAGACGAACCAACGAATCACTTGGACATTTATGCAAAAGAAGAATTGAGTCGTGCTTTGCGTGAGTTCAAAGGAACTATCGTTTTAGTAAGTCATGAACCTGAATTTTATAAAGATTGGGTTACGGATATTTGGAATATTGAGGATTGGACGACGAAAATCGTTTAGGAGGACCGATGAATCAACGTGCAAAGGACGGGATAAAGCAATTTTTAGCGGCTTTATCTGTTGATACTGAGGCGCCAGAGCTAGAGAAAACACCAAGTCGTGTAACAGAATTATATAGTGAATTATTCAGTGGCGTAGGATTAGATACAAAGTCAGCCTGGGGTGAAACATTTAGTACTGATTATAAGGGTCTTGTAGCGGTTACAGGAATTCCTTTTTATTCTATGTGTGAGCACCACTTGTTGCCATTCTTTGGAACCGTAGATATTGTGTACCAACCTAAGGATGGGTGTGTGGCAGGGCTTAGTAAGTTTCAAGATATTGTTAATATCCTTAGCCGGAGGCCGCAATTACAAGAGCGGTTAGCATCAGAATTAGCAGATGCAATTATGAATGATTTATCTGCTCATGGTGTATTCGTACGCATTACATCAACTCAGTTGTGTATGCTTATCAAAGGGACCATGCAGCAAGATTCAAAGGTTATTACATTAGAAAGCCGTGGTGTGCTAGCAGAGACTGGCACATTACGAGATGAAGCGTTGGCAATGTTAGGTGGAGGACAGGCAAATGTTTAAACGTAGAAATTACACATGGAATGATGGCAAAAGTTTATCTTTGTGCGATCGTACCCTTATTATGGGGATACTAAATGGTACGCCTGACTCTTTCTCTGATGGTGGTAAATTCAATACTCCAGAAGCAGCAGCAGCCCATGTAACGCAAATGATTGAAGATGGTGCTGATATTATTGATTTAGGCGTAGAATCTACGCGTCCAGGCTGTACACCATTGACAGCAGATGAAGAAATTGAACGTTTATCTCTATTGATAGAGCCTGTATTAAATGCATCTACAGTGCCTGTATCTATCGATACCTATCATGCTAAAACTGCTGATTATGCACTTTCAAAGGGCGCTCATATTTTAAATGATATTTGGGGCTTACATTATGATCCTGATATGGCAGCAATAGCCGCAAAATACAAGGTGCCGGTAATCATTATGCACAATAGCAATGATACAAATTATGGTGATATCATTGAAGATATGAAAGCATACTTCTTCTATGCCGTGGATAAAGCCTTGAAGGTGGGGATTACACCTCAACAAATTTGGCTTGATCCAGGCATTGGATTTGGTAAAACAGAAGAGCAAAATATTGAAGTTATGCAACGTTTAGGGGAATTAACGGCTTATGAATACCCTATTTTACTTGCGCCTAGCCGTAAGCGTTTTATCGGTTCTATGTTGGGCGGTTTGCCTCCAGAAGAACGCGATGAAGGCACGGTAGCGGCTTGTATTACGGGTGTATTCCAAGGTGTTGATATGGTGCGTGTTCATAATGTGAAAATGCACAAACGCGCCTTGGCCGTAGCAGATGGCCTATTACGAGGTGAATAATGGATAAAATCGTTTTAAAAAACATGGCATTTTATGGATACCATGGCAATTTGACATCTGAACAAGAGCAAGGACAGCGCTTTTTTGTAGATGTTGAAATTACTACGGATCTTACAAAGGCCGGTCAAAGTGACCAGTTAGAGGATTCTATCAATTATGTAGAAGTATATGAGCTTGTAGAATCTGTTATGACTGGAGAAAAACATAATTTATTAGAGCGTTTAGGTGCACTTATTGCCGACTCTTTATACCAACATTATCAAGGTATTGTTGGCTTATCTGTAACGGTGCGCAAACCATCTGTACCTATTGCTGGTATCCTAGATTATGTTGAGGTTGTCACTACAAGAGGTCAAATTTGATGTATACCTATTACATCAGTGTAGGTTCAAATATAGGTGATAAAAGAGGCTATATTAATTCCGCTTTTCACCTATTACAAGGGCATGAGACCGTTTCAGAGGTTATTAGTTCTTCTTTGATAGAAACGGAACCTTGGGGATATACAGATCAGGCGTCATTTATTAATGGCATGTGGTCTTGTAAAAGTGCTTTGAATCCTCATGAAATGTTAAGTGTACTTCAGTCCTTAGAACAAGAGGCTGGTCGTGAACGACTCATTCACTGGGGACCACGTACATTAGATTTAGATATTATTTTGGCTTTTGATGAGGCCGGTTCTATGATTTCCATTTGTGATGAAACTCTAACTATACCGCATCCTTATTTTTGGGATAGAACCTTTGTCTTAGAACCTTTACATGAGTTGTTACCAACTTTTACCTATAAGGGTATGTCAATTAGCGAGCGATTAGCTACATTAAGTTTGGCATAGAAATCTACAAAGATATTAAAAATAAAATTTACAGTTATACCTAGAATTGGGATTATATTAATAGGGACTTACTGTAATGGCAATATATTATTACGTTTTATGCTTGGGGATTCATAGGGAGTATAAATGAATATAAAACGTATCGGTTTGTGCATACTAGCATTAATTGTAGTGGGGCTGTCCTATTGGCTTGCAGTAGGTGGCAATTACGACAGTAAAACAGTACGCATAGACCCAGAAGAGCATACATTAGTAAATTCTAGTGATGCCATCATTTCAAAACGAATATTAGCGATGAAGTCCATCGACTCACAAGTGTACTTTCTAGGTTATGAAGGGTATGGTATTTATAATTTAGCTGATAATACACTTCGGTTGATGCCTATTACCTTTCGTGGTCAACATATAGAGCCACCGAAGACCGAGAATTACCAACGTGGTTTACGAGAGATTACTATGGTAAAAACTTTCTCTGATTTTAGTGGTCCAGAACAATCCATACTCAAGGATTTACTGGAATCTACAGATAGAGGAGCTCATTATTATGGGGACTTTTACCATTCAGGTTATGAGTCATCCCTCATTGACATGAAGGACCAGTATTTTATAACGAATACGGTACGAGCTTTAAAGCGTATAAATCATACATTGTATGTATATGATGCGTCAGGGTTTATTATCATTGATTTAGATAGTCGCCGTATTCAAGGGTTCTTTAATAATCGTCTAGGTGGAGAAGGACCCAAAGGAGTACCTGATAGCTTGCGTGGCCATTATGGTTCAGATTTCACGATGATATATGCATTGTCCAAGTTAGATCCAAAGGATTTAGAAATTTTATGGTCAATGCGAAAACAATATTTAGAAAAGTCGCCACAAGTGATGGAGAATAAGGATTTATTCCCGCTTAATCTTGATGAGATGACTTTATAGGAGGTATATTATGCTTTGGTCAATTATTGTAGGCGGATTCATTGGTTTTGTAGCTGGTCGTATTACTAAAAAGGCGCAAAGCATGGGGATTATTCTTCGTGTTATTGCTGGTTTAGTAGGGGCTTCTGTAGGTCAAGCTTTGCTTGGTACTTGGGGCCCAAGTCTTGCAGGCATGGCATTAATTCCGTCCATCGTTGGTGCAGTTATAGTGATTGCTGTAGTAAGCTTCTTTACTGGACGAGACTAACTATATAATAGAAGGACTATTATAGGATTTCCTATAATAGTCTTTTTTTATCGCTATAAATCTATTTTCTTATATACCTATGAGAAAATAGGTATATAATAGTTTATGTATTTTACAAGCAATATGTTTTAATATAACTTAACATTGTCGATTCATATAATGGCAATCGCTGGTTTAAGTGGAATTGTATTAGAAGATGTATATCTTTTAGTGCGAATCGTAGGAGGCCCTTATGAAGTTACGTAAAGTAGGTATTATTGGCACTGGACATGTAGGTTCTCATGTAGCATTTTCTCTTGCTCTACAAGGTGAAGTAGATGAACTATATATGATGGATATTGACGAGAAAAAAGCTAAAGCACAAGCAATGGATATAAATGATGCTGTTAGCTATATTCCTCATAAAGTAACAGCTACTGCAGGTCCTATTGAAGATTGTGGGGATTGTGATATTCTCGTATTTAGCGCTGGTCCTTTACCAAATTTATATCAAGATCGCTTAGAAAGTCTTGGTGATACAGTAGAGGTTTTAAAGGATGTTATTCCTCGAATTAAAAAGTCTGGATTTGATGGATTCATTATTTCTATCTCTAATCCAGCTGACGTTGTAGCTACGTATTTATGTAAACATTTAAATTGGAATCCAAAACGTATTATTTCTAGCGGTACGGCCTTAGATTCTGCACGGTTACAAAAGGAATTGGCGCGCATTTTCAATATTAGCAATCGTACAATTACAGCCTATTGTTTAGGTGAACATGGCGGTAGTGCTATGGTGCCATGGTCTCATGTTTATGTACAAGGAAAGCCGTTAGTACAATTACAACAAGAATTGCCTTATAGATTCCCTACACTTGATCATACTCAAGTGCTAGATGATGTAAAAATTGGTGGTTACCACGTATTGGCTGGTAAAGGCTCCACAGAGTTCGGCATTGCTAGTGCAACAACAGAATTAATTCGTGCTGTATTCCATGACGAAAAGAAAGTCTTGCCATGTTCTTGTTATCTAGATGGCCAATATGGTGAAGAAGGAATCTTTGCATCCACTCCAGCAGTTATTGGCAAAGATGGTATCGAAGATGTATTTGAATTGAAGCTTGCTGAAGATGAATTAGCTTTATTTAAAAAGTCTTGTGCAGTAATTCGTGAATATGCTCATAAAGCAGAGATTTTATAAGGCCATATAGCTGTTGCTAATAAGTCTATCTTTGATAAGACCTCTTTAACTATATGATAGATATAAGGTAAACTATAGATAATTTTATTTAGTCCCTAACGAGGTTCTGTGATATAATTAAAAAATGACAGTATACAGATGATGAATATTTTTGGGGGATATTATGACTCAAGACACTATGGAAGTACAACGTCCAAAAAAGCCGCGCAAACGGGTTAGACCTAATCGCAAAGCGCAGGATCAACGTATTATCCTCATGTGGATCAAGCGAATTGGTATAGGGATTATGGTGCTGCTATTATTAGGGCAAGCCTATCGCTTGGTGGCTGTATATCAAGAAAAACAACATATTGAGCAACAATTGCAAGAATTAAAACAGCGAAATGAAGAATTAGAACAGGAAAAGGCTAAGTTGCAAGATCCAAAGACCATTGAGGGGGTGGCTCGTGAGGAGCTCGGCCTTGTAAAACCTGGTGAAGTACCTTATGTAAAATAGGTTTGACTGTAGTAATTTAGATTCGCATTAGTTTGTAGTTTGAGGTTTCCGCATTAATTAGGAGGTTGCATGGCAATCGAAGTTGGTAACATTATTGATGGTACCGTATCTGGTATTACAAAATTTGGTGTATTTGTTGATTTAGGAGAGAAGCAAACCGGTCTAGTTCATATTTCTGAAGTAGCTCATGGGTATGTCGAAGATATTAATACCGTATTAAAGGTTGAAGATCCAGTAAAGGTTAAGGTTTTATCTATTGAAGGCAATAAAATAGGCCTTTCTATTCGTCAAACACAACCTAAAGAGACACCAAGTGAAGAGCGACGTCCTCGTCGTGTTCAATCTAAACAAAGCACAGAGGCTTTTGAAGCAAAGATGAAATCATTCTTGCGCGATAGCAATGAACGCTTACACGATTTAAAACGCAATACAGAAGGTAAACGCGGAGGCCGAGGCGGTCGTCGAGATTAATAGTGAGAGATGGCATTGAGCCATCTCTTTACTTATGTATAGGCCTTAACAGTATAATAGTGTTAGAGGCATACTAATTATGTAAGGAGCAATTATGAAGTTAGCTATTATTGATATTGGATCAAATTCAGTACGCTTATTATTGGCTACTTATGAAAATAATATATGGCACTATGAGCCGAAACAGTTGTGGACTACTCGTTTAGGCCAACGTAATTCAGATGGTACATTGCGTACTGAATCGATGGAAGCGTCCTATCAAGCTTTTACAGAAATAAAAAAACTAGCAGACCAATATGGGGCGGAATACTACTTTGGTTTTGCAACGAGCGCTGTTCGTGAAGCATCTAATGGCCTTGAATTTATGGACCGCATTAGCGAACATTGTCCGATGGAATGGCGTATTCTCACGGGCGATGAAGAGGCTATTTATGGCTTTAATGGTGCCTTAGGAGATCAGTTGAATGATGGTCGTCACTATACAACTATCGATATCGGTGGCGGTAGTACAGAGCTAGCATTAGGCAATAAGGACGGCGTTTACTGGAGTCGATCTTATCCTGTAGGGGCTGTACGCCTTCAATCTATGTCTGATGAAGGTCCTCAACGAGTATGGGAAGAAACTCGATTCCTTTGGGATCCCATGATGATTCAAGGTGAATTTGGTGAATTCATTGGTATCGGTGGTACGCTAACGACGCTAGCGGCCATTGATTTAGGCCTTGAAAACTATGATGGTACGAAGGTACAAGGTCATAAATTAAGTCGTGAAACAGTAGAGGGCATCATTCTAAACTTACGTTACATGAGTCGCGATGAGCGATTACACGTAAAAGGTTTACCTGCAGGACGTGCCGATATCATCGTAGCTGGTGCAGAAATTTTGACGTCCTTTATGGATGCTTATGAGGTTCCTCATGTATTTGTGAGCGACCAAGATGGTATGGAGGCGATGGCTCGTGAATGTGAAAGAACTTATTCGAACCATTAATCACACCTTAAAATCACATAATCTATTTCCTGAAAATAGTCGAATTCTAGTAGCTTGCTCTGGTGGCCCCGATTCAATGGCTCTATTGTATTTGTTACATGATATTGCTACGCATCGTCATACAACGTACAAAATAGGTGTAGCCATTGTGAATCACTGTATTCGCCCTGAAAGTAAAGATGAGGTCTTGTGGCTCCAACATCAGGTAGAAGAGTTAGGTCTGCCATTTTATTCCGCTACCTTTGATGTACCGCGCCTAAGTAAGGAACATAAAAAGTCTGAAGAAACTATAGGCCGCCAAGTACGTTATCAATGGTTAAATGAAATTGCTCAGTCTGAAGGATATGATTATATTTCAGTAGCTCACCATAAGGACGATCAAGCTGAGTCGATTCTAGCGCATCTCATTAGAGGTACTGGATTAAACGGGTTAACAGGTATGGCTGTATTCAGCAATGACTATGATGTTCCTGTAATTAGACCCTTATTAGATGTTACAAAAGAGGAATTATTAGCTTATTTAGCCGATAGGAAGCTCACGTATTGTATTGATTCTACAAATGATGATATTCGATACCAGCGAAATAAAATTCGTCATCGCGTTATACCTGAGTTAGAATCGATTAACCCTAATGTAGTAGATGCTATCGCTAGATTAGGAGGTTCTGTAAGTGAAGATTTAGCTGTGATCTCTGATTTGACAGTGCAAGCTTTTAAGCGATTAGTGACTATTGATAAGGGTGAAATGCGTTTATCTCGTAGGGCTTTACGAAAGGAACCATTAGCCATACAACGTCGTTTGTGGCAGCGTTTGGTAAGCTCTATTGACTCTGATATAACGCTTACTACAGCCCATCAAGAGCAATTACTAGATATTGTTAACACCGGAGAAGCGAAAACTTTCACTATAAAAAGTATAAAAGTAATTGCTCAATGTGATACAATAAAGGTATATTGCAAACATTAATATGAATCGTGGAGGTCATATAGATGCATCAAGACGCAAAAGAGATTTTATATACAGCGGAACAATTACAGGCTCGTGTAGCCGAGTTAGGTAAAGCAATTAGCGAAGACTATAAAAATGAATCTGTAGTGCTTGTAGGGGTGTTAAAGGGAGCCATCGTTTTCTTTACAGACTTAGCTCGCGCTATTGATGATAGTGTAGATGTAAGTTTTGATTTTATTTCTTGCTCTAGCTATGGTAGTGGCACAACTAGTACAGGTGTAGTACGAATTCTAAAAGATTTGGATCGCTCTGTAGAGGGGAAGCATGTGCTTGTTGTAGAGGATATCGTTGATACTGGTACAACATTACATTACTTGCTAGAAAATTTACATGCTCGTGGCGCTAAAAGCGTACGTCTTGCAGCGTTATTAAATAAACCTGAGCGCCGTAAAATGGACGTAGAAGTAGACTATGTAGGCTTTATCATTCCTGACTACTTTGTTATCGGTTATGGTTTAGACTACGCGGAAAAATATCGTCACTTGCCTTATATCGGTATTTTAAAGGAAGAAATGTATCAAAATTAAAAATATGATATAATATATGAGTGCATCTCTCGATGAGATGTACTCAATTCGTTTATACAACTAAATTATTATTGAAAGGGGTAATCTTTTGGGTCGATTTACAAAAAATATCGTCCTTTACTTACTTATCATTGCCGCTTTCGTTATCGCCATTGACGCTTTCTCTGGTCAAAGTGCGAATAAATCTGAACTAAGTTACACAGGATTTATTCAACAAGTACAACAGAAAAAGGTTGAGTCCGTAACGATTACCAATGATCATGGTATTAAAGGTAAACTAAAAAATGGAACAGAGTTCAATTCTTATGCGCCAAGTGATGAAACATTAATTAAAACATTACAAGATAATGGCGTAGAAATTACAGCAGCTCCACCTGAGCAACCAGCTTGGTGGATGAGCCTGTTAGGTTCTGCTATTCCTATTATCATCTTGGTTGTATTGTTCTTCTTTATCATGCAACAAACTCAAGGTGGCGGTGGCCGAGTGATGAACTTTGGTAAAAGCCGTGCTAAATTGATGGGTGAAGGTAACGTAAAGGTTAGCTTTAAAGATGTAGCAGGTGCTGAAGAAGCAAAACAAGAATTAGAAGAAGTAGTAGAATTCTTGAAGGATCCAGGTAAATTTACAACAATCGGTGCTAAAATTCCGAAAGGTGTATTGCTCGCAGGTCCTCCAGGTACAGGTAAAACATTGCTTGCTAAAGCCGTTGCTGGTGAAGCAGGGGTACCATTCTTTACGATTTCTGGTTCTGACTTTGTAGAAATGTTCGTAGGTGTTGGTGCTTCTCGTGTGCGTGATCTTTTCACACAAGCGAAAAAGAATGCTCCATGTATCATCTTTATCGACGAAATTGATGCGGTTGGTCGCCAACGTGGTGCTGGTCTTGGTGGTGGTCACGACGAACGTGAACAAACATTGAACCAATTGCTCGTTGAAATGGATGGTTTCGGTGCCAACGAAGGTATTATTACTATCGCTGCCACAAACCGCCCAGATATTCTTGACCCAGCGCTTTTGCGTCCAGGTCGTTTTGACCGTCAAGTTATCGTAGGTCGTCCAGACTTACGCGGTCGTGAAGCAATCTTAAAAGTACATGCTCGTAACAAGCCATTAGCTGACGATGTAGACTTGAAAACAATTGCTAAGAAAACTCCAGGCTTTACTGGTGCTGACTTGAACAACTTGTTAAATGAAGCGGCTTTATTGGCAGCTCGCCTTAACAAAAAAGTTATCACTATGGCTGAAGTTGAAGAAGCTAGTGAAAAGGTTAGCATGGGTCCTGAACGTCGCAGTCATATTGTGAGCGAGAAAGACCGTAAGTTAACAGCGTACCATGAATCTGGTCATGCCATCGTGGCACATTTGTTGCCTCATGCAGATCCTGTTCATAAGGTAACAATCATTCCTCGTGGCGCAGCAGGTGGTTACACTATGATGCTTCCTACAGAGGAACAAAACTACAAAACAAAATCTCAATTATTGGCAGATATTCGCGTAGCCCTTGGTGGTCGAATTGCAGAGGCTTTGATTTTAGATGAAATCAGTACAGGTGCTTCTGGTGACCTTCAAAGCGTAACGAATACAGCACGCGCTATGGTAACGCGTTGGGGCATGAGCGATGAGCTTGGTCCTATCGTATTTGGTGAACAACAAGAACAAGTATTCTTGGGTAAAAACCTTGGCCATGAACGCAACTACAGTGAAGAAATTGCTGCAAAAATTGATGCTGAAATTCATCGCATTGTTGAAGAAGCGTATAAAGACGTAACAAAACTTCTTAGCGATAACGAGAAATTCTTACATGATATGGCAAATGCTTTATTAGAGGAAGAAACAATCGATGCGAAAGCAGTAGATAATCTTTACAAATATGGTACAACAAAAGCGCCAGAAACTGAGGAGCCTAAAGAAGCTCTAGAAGCGGCAGGTATTGTCGTACCAGAGGTGGTTGAAGCTAAAGAGAACACTGCTACAGTGGATGCTCCTAGTGAAACACCTTCTAATGAAATCAAATAATGAGTTATCTAAATAAAAGAGCTGGCCTCGTTGAGGGCCAGCTCTTTTTATATATGTTCTTTTGATTATAATTACCTATTACTAGCTATAGGTAATTAGTATGCTATCTATATTGCGAAGCTAGTAATGTAGTTGGTGAGGCATATCTATTGGCCATCGTTAATATGACGTGTTGCCAAGTGCTGTTGAATTCTACGCTCTTTTAATACTTTCAAATATTTTTGAGCCAGTACATTTGGAATTGCTACACCAACCGCAATACTTACAATAGTGAGGATGCCTGTTACACCGTTTTGAACCATATGAAGTAAACCAGACTCTGATAGTGCGTTGATATGAAGTATATCAAAGAGGAATCTGTAATATAAAATGCCAGGCATTAAGGCTATAGCAGATGGGACGATGATGATTGTGCTAGATGTTTTAAGCCACGTAGAAACTTTTACATAAATTACGCTCATTACAGCAGCGCCTACAAAGGTAGAACCTGGAATGGAGAAGCCAAATTCAACAGCTAATAAATTGCGGATAAATACGCATAATACACCGCCAATGCCAATGGATACTAGTAATCGGACAGGAGCGTTAAAGAGTACCGCAAAGGAAGCAGCAGCTGTAAAAGACCCTATAATTTGCTCAATCGATAATACATGAGGCTTAATATCTACAAAGCTAAAGGCCGGCATAGGGTTAAAGTATAATGCCATGGCCATGCCTAAGGTCATGCTACCAACGATAAGGATCGTTCTAATAGCTCTTGTAATTCCCGATAAAATATGGTTGTTGATGGTATCGATAACGGAGTTTATAAGCGGTACACCAGGTATCATAAATAAGGTACAACAAACAAGAACGTAAACTAACGAATCTTGTTCAATATGTGAATAGAAACTATAGGCAGAAACCATGGCGGCAAAGCCGCCAATTGCAATGCCTACATATTCATTGCAACCAAAGCGTACCGATAAGGTACGACCAAAATAACCGATTAGAGAACAAATAACAGTTACAATAAAAGCTATCATATCGCTACTATACAAAAAGGCAAGGCCTGCTGATCCGAGGGCACAAGCAATACCCTTTATCCAATCAGGATATACTGGAATAGTGGAATCTAATTTTGAAATTAACTGTTCATAAGTTGTAAGTGAATAATGTCGTTCAAAGGCTCGCCAAGTTAGTTTAGATACTGCATTAATCATAGCCATATTGGGTACATGGACAGGTGTTTTTCTAAATACGGTAATAGATCGTTCTTTATGCAGTAAATTGACCATAATCGTAGTATAGGAAATATGTATATTTAAATAATCATGAGGAATACCCATAAATGTGGCGGCTTTAAGCATTTCTTCAATGATTCGATTTGTATCGGCACCACATTCCATGAGTAGTTTGCCTACGTTTAATAGGACGTCGAGCTTTCTATGAATATGGATAAAGGGATTCTCTAGAACCTCATTTTTTTCTTCTAATGTAAATTGTTTCATATATCTCCCTAGATAATGATAGACCATACTATTGTTATCTTTTGCATACGGTATAACTTAATACTACATATATTATACCATTAATTATTTTAAATAACCCTTGCATTTTATAGGGTACACTTGTACAATCGAATTGTAAACCTAGGTTGACAAAGAAAGGGGCTCTAAACTATGCGTGATGAAGTATTAGAATTCTTGAGACAAAACCAAGGTGGTTTCGTATCGGGACAAGATATGTCGGAAGCGTGTCATGTTTCGCGCACAGCTATTTGGAAACATATCAAAGCATTACGTCAAAAAGGCTACAAAATAGAATCTTATACCAAGAGAGGATATCGACTATTGGAGGAACCTGATTTGTTGAGTCCATTAGCAATGAAGCAAATCTTAAAAACAGATGTATTTGGTAAACGGTATGTCTATATGGACACTACCGAATCTACAAACCTAGAAGCTCGTTATTTAGCACAACAAGGTGCAGAAGAAGGTACTGTTGTTGTAACAGAGGAACAGGCTGCTGGCCGAGGTCGTTTATCGCGAGGATGGTATTCTCCATTTGGGAAAGGTCTATGGTTTAGTCTCATTTTGCGCCCTGACTTTGCACCTGTAGAAGCGCCAAAGTGTACTTTGATGGCAGCCGTAGCCTTAACAAAAGCGTTCCATAAAATGGGACTCACCGATGCAGGCATTAAATGGCCCAATGATATCCTTGTGAATGGTCGTAAATTAGTTGGCATCTTGACTGAAATGTCTGGCTCTATGGAGGAAATTTCCTATATTGTTATGGGCATAGGAGTCAATGTAAAGACTAAACAAGAAGAGCTCCCGGAAGAATTGAAGTTGATCGCTACATCCTTAACTATGGAAGGCATTGATATTGAACGGACAGAGGCATTTAAAATTATATTAGAGTCTTTAGAACATCAATATTATGAAGTTCTCGATAGTGGTTTTGAGGAAACGCTCAATGAATGGCGTCAATTATCAGTAACGCTTGGTGAGGAAATTGAAGTAAGAGCACCAGGAAATACCTATGAAGGAGTAGCTACAGATATTGATGAAGATGGTAACTTATTAGTAAGAATCCCAGATGGGACAGTTAAACGTATTGTGGCAGGGGACGTATCAATTCGTCCGCGCAAATAGGAGGCATTCATGTTATTAGTAATTGATGTGGGGAACACCAATATTGTTCTCGGTGTATACGACAAGACGGAGCTTGTAGGTCACTGGCGTATTTCCACGGATCGCGTGCGGACCACCGATGAATATGGCATGTTGATGATGAACCTATTCTTCCATGACCGTAAGGTTGATGTGAAGGATATTAAAGATATTATCATTTCCTCAGTTGTGCCACCATTGATGCCTACATTAGAGCGCGTTTGTTTACGTTATTTCAATGTAAATCCTCTTATTGTTGGGCCTGGCACTAAGACTGGTATCGCCATTAAGTATGATAATCCTCGTGAAGTAGGTGCTGACCGTATTGTAAATGCTGTGGCGGCGCATGAACAATATGAAGGGGATTTAATCATTATCGACTTTGGTACGGCTACTACCTATTGTGCTGTTAAAGGTAATGGCGATTATATGGGTGGTGTTATCTCACCAGGTGTTACCATTTCTGCAGAGGCTCTATTCCAACGGGCTGCTAAATTACCACGTATTGATGTAAGAGACCCAGGTCAAGTCATTTGCCGGAATACCGTATCCTCTATGCAGGCGGGTATGTTCTATGGTTATGTAGGTCAAGTGGAAGGCCTTGTATCACGTATGAAAGCTGAAATGGGTGATCATGTAACTGTCGTAGCTACAGGCGGTTTAGCACAACTCATTAGCAGTGCTACGGACTGCATTGATCATGTAGAACCTATGCTTACATTAGAAGGTTTACGCCTTATTTACGAAAGAAATAAATAATGCTACTATAATATAGTTACGAATATGTAACAAAGTAGTGTACATTCGGGTACAGCTTATGCTGTACCCTTTTTATTAGGGGATATATATGAATAATAAACAATGGCAAATTGGAGCTGTCAAAATTGACGGACAAGCCATATTAGCGCCAATGGCAGGGGTCAGCGATATTGCTTATCGCTTACTTGCTAAAGAGCATGGGGCCGCTTTGGTTTGCACCGAAATGGTCAGCGCCATGGGCATTAAATATAAAAATGAACGCACCCATGAATTGTTGCGTATTGAAGAGGTAGAACGCCCTGTATCTATGCAAATCTTTGGTTCCAATCCAGAAGCAATTGCATTAGGCGCAAAGGTAGTAGTTGATGCAGGTGCCGATATTGTAGATATTAATATGGGCTGTCCTGTGAAAAAGGTAGTAACCTCTGGTGATGGTTCTGCGCTTATGAAAAATCCAGATTTAGCAGCTCGTGTAGCAGAGGCTGCGGTTAAGGCCGTCGATGTGCCTGTAACCGTAAAAATGCGAATCGGTTGGGATAGTGATTCCATCAATGTTGTGGACTTTGCTAAGCGCATCGAATCTACAGGTGTGGCGGCTATTGCAGTACATGGCCGTACTAAGGAACAAATGTACAGTGGGCATGCTGATTGGTCTTATATTAAGGCTGTAAAAGAGGCTGTGTCTGTACCGGTTATTGGTAATGGCGATATAGTAGAGCCTGAAGATGCAAAGCAAATGCTTGATGAAACGGGTTGTGATGCGGTAATGGTAGGCCGTGGTGCACAGGGAAATCCATGGATCTTTAATCGTATTCATCACTATTTGGCGACTGGTGAAGTATTGGCGGCGCCGAGCGATATTGAACGTCTCGACATGTTGTTAAAGCATTTTGATCTCTTATGTCAATATAAGGGTGAAAGTATGGCCGTTAAGGAAATACGAACTCATGCAGGCTGGTATATGAAGGGCCTCCCTGAATCTGCATATTGGCGCAATCGTGTGAATACAATTCATACTGTAACAAGCTTTCACAATGAGCTAGAATCATACCGTAAAATATTGTCTGAAATGTAGACAGATTGACAAATGAATAGTATTTTTATATAATGGTTGAGATAATTTAGAAATAAAAGATAAGGTGTCATCTTACTATGGCACTTTTTTCTTATTTAATTTATATGTAGAAAGAGTGGGGTACCCATGGCAGACGTAAAAGAAACATTACTTACCGCCGAAGGTTTAAAGAAATTAGAAGAAGAATTAATGTATTATAAATCTGTACGTCGTATTGAAGTGTCTGAACGTATTAAGACAGCTATTGAATATGGCGATATCAGTGAAAACTCTGAATATGATGATGCAAAAAATGAACAAGCTTTCATCGAAGGTCATATTGTAGAGCTTGAAAATAAAATTAACACTGCGAAAATCATCGACGAATCCGTAAAAGGTGATGTTGTATCCGTAGGTAGCAAAGTAACGGTACTAGATACAATGTACAATGACGAATTAGAATATGTTATCGTTGGTTCCTCTGAAGCGGATCCATTCAACAATCGTATCTCTAACGAATCTCCTGTAGGTAAAGCTATTTTGGGCAAACGTAAAGGTGATGAAGTAGAAGTTTCCACACCAGATGGTCCTGTTACATTCAAAGTGTTAGCAATCCAATAATTTACATTTACTGACGAAGAGGCGATAACATGAGTGAAGAAATTAAAAATGTACAAGAAGAGCTGAATGAGCAAATGCAAATTCGCCGCGACAAATTGGCTGAATACGAAGCGGATGGCATCTATCCATTTGGTCAACGTTTTATTGTAAAAGATAATGCAAAAGAAATTAAAGATGACTTCTTCTTGAAATATGATGGTCAACCTGTAGTTATTGCAGGGCGCTTGATGACAATCCGTTCCCATGGTAAAACAGCATTTGCTAATGTTCGTGATAAATCTGGGGATATTCAAGTATATTTCCGTAAAGATGTATTGGGCGAAGAGGCTTATAAATACGTAAAAATGCTTGATATCGGTGATATCATCGGTGTAGAAGGTCATGTATTTAAAACTCATACAGGTGAAGTTACAATTAAAGTTAACAAATTAACTTTGTTATCTAAATCTTTACGTCCATTGCCAGAAAAATGGCATGGTTTAAAGGATACAGAACTTCGTTACCGTCAACGTTATGTTGATTTGATTGTAAATCCTGAAGTGCGTGATACATTTGTAAAACGTTCCCAAATCGTTGCTAAAATTCGCGAATACATGATGCGTGATGGTTTCATGGAAGTAGAAACACCAATGATGCATGCTATCCCTGGTGGTGCTGCAGCTCGTCCATTCATCACTCACCACAATGCGCTTGATATCGATATTTACATGCGTATTGCACCAGAATTGTACCTCAAACGCTTGATTGTTGGTGGTATGGACCGCGTATTCGAAATGAACCGTTGCTTCCGTAACGAAGGTATCGACAACCGTCATAACCCAGAATTCACTACTATCGAATCTTACCAAGCTTATGGCGATGTTGAGGATGCTATTCGCTTAACAGAAAATCTTGTGTCCTACTGTGCACAAGAGGTTCTAGGTACACAAGAAATCACATACCAAGGTACAGAAATCAATTTGACTCCACCTTGGAATCGTATCACAATGGCTGAAGGTGTAAAAAAATACACTGGTGAAGACTTTGATGCAGTTACTACTGTAGAAGAAGCTCGTGCCATTGCAGATCGTTTAAATGTAGAATATACAGAAAATGATGGTATTGGTAAAATCTTAAATCTTTGCTTCGAAGATTATGTAGAAGAAAACTTGATTCAACCAACTATCGTATATGGTCATCCAAAAGAAATTTCTCCACTTGCGAAAGCAAGTCGTGAAAATCCATTGGCTACAGAACGTTTTGAAGCGTTCATTTATGGTCGTGAATTGGCAAATGGCTTCTCCGAGTTAAATGACCCAATCGACCAAAAACAACGTTTCTTGGATCAATTGAAAGAACGCGAAGCTGGCGATGATGAAGCTCACCGTATGGATGAAGACTTCGTTACAGCTCTTGAATACGGTTTACCTCCAACAGCAGGTTTAGGTGTTGGTATTGACCGTCTTGTTATGTTCTTAACAGACTCTGCATCCATCCGCGATGTATTGTTGTTCCCATTGATGAAACCAGAAGCTCCTAAGCATATTGAAGCTGAAGAAGAAGCAGCTGAATAATCTAAAACCAAAAGGCTCTCTATTCTTTGAGTAGAGAGCCTTTTTATTCGTTATATGATACGAATATTATGTTTTATGATTATTGTATTCTATGAATATTCTATTTATTCTATATGTGGTGTTGTAGTATATGTTGACTATGATATTTAGTTACGAAAGGAGAAGACTGTGAAACATTTAAAGGTTGCTTTATCTGATTCCGTGCAATCCAAAATTAAATCCATAGCAGGACGTATATGTGTTGGCGTTTTTGAAACAGATTTTACAGATGTAGGTGCCGTTGTTATCGACGATGGAGAGCTAGATCTTGTGAATAATAATCAAATTAGCTCCTTTGGTATACCTGTTATTGTCTTAAGACTTGATGCATCTAAAGATATATCTCTTTATGGAAATCGTATTACGTCCATTATAGAGCTCTTATCTATGAGTATCGACGACTGTACATCAGAGATAGAGAAAGTTGTAGCAAACTATGAAGCATCTATTTTACCACCATTTTTCAGGGCTTTATCTGATTATGTAGGGGATGAAAATTCACAGTTTGACTGTCCAGGTCATCAAGGGGGCCAATTCTTCTATAAACATCCTACGGGTCGTGCCTTTTACAATTTCTTTGGAGAGAATATATTTAGAGCTGACCTTTGCAATGCAGATGTAAAATTAGGGGATCTCTTAATTCATGAAGGCTATGCGTATGATGCTCAAGCACATGCAGCTAAGGTCTACAATGCGGATAAAACCTATTTTGTATTGAATGGTACATCTTCTGCGAATAAGGTGGTGCTTAATGCTCTTTTAACACCAGGGGATATTATTTTATATGATCGTAATAATCATAAATCTATCTGCCATGGTGGCCTCGTTATGTCTGGTGCTACGCCTATATATCTTGAAACAGCACGCAATCCTTTTGGCTCCATTGGTGGTATTTTGGATCATTGCTTTGATGAAAGTTATATACGTCAATTAGTGGCTGAAAAATCACCTGAAAAAGCAAATGCAAAACGGCCCATTCGATTAGCAGTTATTCAACTAGGAACCTATGATGGTACGATTTATAATGCGCGGCAAGTAGTAGATAAAATAGGCCATCTTTGCGACTATATTTTCTTTGATTCTGCTTGGGTTGGGTATGAACAGTTTATTCCTATGATGAAAGACTGTAGTCCGTTGTTGTTAGAATTGGGTCCAAATGACCCTGGCATTTTAGTTACTCAATCAGTACATAAGCAACAAGCTGGCTTTTCACAAACCTCTCAAATCCATAAGAAAGATAAACATATCAAAGGACAAGACCGTTATGTAGATCATAAGCATTTTAATAACTCCTTTATGATGCATGCTTCCACATCACCTTTTTATCCACTCTTTGCATCTCTCGATGTAAATGCCAAAATACATGAAGGTGAATTGGGGAAACAATTGTGGCGTGAATGTATTGAAGTAGGAATTGATGCCTGTAAGTCGGTATTAAGCCACTGCAAATATCTGAGACCTTTAGTACCACCTATAGTACATGGTAAGAAGTGGGAAGAAGGCAATACACAAGAGATGGCTAATGATGTGAGTTATTTTGCCTTTGAACCAAATGCAAAATGGCACTCCTTTAAAGGCTATGGTGAAGGGCAGTACTTTATCGATCCTTGTAAATTCCAGTTGATTACGCCAGGAATCAATGTGGAAACTGGAGAATATGAAGAGTTTGGCATCCCTGCAAATATTCTTGCTAATTATTTACGAGAAAATCGAATTATTCCTGAAAAATGTGATTTAAATACGATCTTATTCCTCATGACACCAGCAGAATCTAAGTATAAGATGGATGCTCTAGTGGCGGAGCTTGTTCGGTTTGAAGAACTCATAGATCTCGATGTACCGATGGAAGAGGTGTTGCCATCGATTTACTATGGTCATATAGATAAATATAAAGGCTATCACATTCGTCAGTTATGCCAAGAAATGCATGACTTTTATAAGTCTAGAAATGTAAGCCTTCTGCAACAGCGATTATTTTCGCGTGAATACTTCCCTGACTATGTAATGAACCCACAAGAGGCAAATTTTGAGTTCCAACGAAATAAAGGAGAATTAGTACCGCTAAGCGAAGCAGAAGGACGTATTGCCCTTGAAGGGGCTCTTCCGTATCCGCCAGGTGTAATATGTGTGCAGCCAGGGGAGCGTTGGTCCAAGACTGCGTGTGACTATTTCTTAGCCTTAGAAGACGGTATTAATCAACTGCCTGGTTTTACGCCGGAAATACAAGGTGTATACATTACAGAACAATCAAATGGATATAAACAAGCCTATGGCTATGTATTGAAAAAAGAATATTAAAGAAAATCTAGCGTGTTATTCGAGCATAGTGTTTTAGGGCTCTCATCACGCAAGGAGGTTATATGAATTCAACACTTATTTTAAAAGGAAATATATTATATACACCGCGGCCTTCAGAATTTATATCTATTCCACATGGATATATCATTGCCGTTGATGGCGTGGTCGTATATTGTGGGGAAAGTATTCCACCAGCCTATGAAGAGTGCGAGGTTACTGATTATGGTGATAATCTCATCATTCCAGGCTTTGTAGATACGCATGCTCACGCTCCGCAGTATTGTAATCGTGGCCTTGGTATGGACAAAGAATTATTACCATGGTTAGAAACCTATACATTTCCTGAAGAAGCAAAGTTTAGTGATCCAGATTATGCACGGTTAGTATATGGCGCCTTTGTGCAGGATTTATGGCGCAATGGGACTACTAGAAGTATACTGTTTGGTACTATCCATAAAGAAAGTACATTGGTGTTGATGGAACTTTTACAAAAAGCTGGATTATCAGCCTATGTAGGTAAGGTAAATATGGACCGTAATAGTCCTGATTTTTTGATTGAAGAAACGAATCAATCATTAGTGGATACTAAAGAGTGGTTAGAAAAATCTGTTCCATTTGGTCCTTTAGTAAAACCTATAATTACCCCTCGGTTTGTACCATCCTGTACAAGTGAACTAATGAGTGGACTAGGGAAATTAGCAGAAGAATATAATGTACCAATTCAATCTCATTTGTCCGAAAATCACGGTGAAATTGATTGGGTTGCATCATTACATCCAGAGTCACCAAATTATACAGATGTGTACTATGAACATCGCTTAATGGGACAGGTACCTACAGTGATGGCTCATTGCATTCATTTAAGCGATGTAGAAATAGATCGTATGGCAGAAACTCAAACTATGGTATCGCATTGTCCATATTCTAATGTAAACCTATCAAGTGGTATTGCACCGATTCGTAAGCTAATGAAACGGAATATACCGATTGGCTTGGGTTCTGATATCTCAGGCGGTCATATTGTATCAATGGCGAAGGTTCTTACAGAAGCAATTGGATTATCTAAAATGAAATGGGTGGAAGTAGATTTAAATTATGCGCCTCTCACATTAAGTGAAGCTTTCTATATGGCTACAAAGGGAGGCGGTAAGTTCTTTGGTAAGGTTGGTAGCTTTGAAAAAGGTTGTGAACTAGATGCCCTTATCATTGATGATACATTACTATTTGATCCTAATGAACGCACTTTAGAAGAACGATTAGAGCGTTGGTTATATGTTGGTGATGACCGACATATTGTTGAACGCTATGTAGCGGGACAGGTATTACCGAATCCTCAAGGTTAATAGTTAACCTGTATTAAAGCGGGCAATAAAAAAAGAATTTACATAGTATCCATAGCAGGTAGTTTGTATAGCATGCAAGCTACCTGTTTTATTTTGACCTCATATTGCGCATCAATACCCTTGGTGTATAATAAAAAGACATACAAATTAAGAAAGTGGGGGACTTAATGGATATATTAGGGGCAAGACGCTCTATAGAACAGAAGTTACTTATGCAATCCGTAGGGTTAATGGCCCTTGTAGCAGTAAGTGGCACTATAATGGGTATTGTTACAGGATCTAGCGCGGTCTTATTAGATGGTGTATTTTCCTTTGTCGATGTTGTTATTAAAATCATGATGCTCATGACGGCCAAGTTAATAGCCCGTGAAACGAGTAAGCGCTTCCAATTTGGCTATTGGCAGTTTGAACCTTTGGTACTTGCCGTAGAAGGCTTTTTTATATTGCTAATCGTAATTTATGCCTTATCTAGTGGCATTACGGACCTTATATCGGGGGGACGGCATGTAGATTTTGGACCAGCTATTTACTATGCCATCTTCTTTACAGTGGCGGACACTATATATTACTTATATGTGCGTCGTATTAATAAGAGTCTGCAGTCTAACTTAATTAAATTTGATAATGTAAGTTGGTATGTTGATGCTTTGTTAGAAGCAGCTATCTTAATCAGTTTCGTCGTAGCTATCATGTTAGAAGAAACTGAATATGCTGATTGGGCAGCGTATATTGACCCCATTGTTCTCGTTGTATTAGCGGTGCAAATGATACCGTCTGCGTTCCGCATTATCATCCCATCTGTAAAACAAGTGTTGGGGTGGGCACCAACTTCATTGCATAATGAAGTGCAGGAAATTATGGATCGCTTTATGGAAAAGTACAATTTCAAGGATTATGTTTCCAGCGTACAAGTATATGGCAACACTCGAATTATTGAAATTGATATTTTAGTTCCTAAGAACTTCCCATATCAGACAATTGCTGAAATCGATGCAATTCGCAATGAAATTGACCAAGAAATCGGAGGGAACCCAACGGAGAAATGGGTAACCATTTCTTTCACAGGAACCCGAAAATGGATGGCGAAAGATTATTTACTAGAAGACGATGATGATGAATAGTATAAAAATTAATTAGAAATCTAGTAGGTAGCTTATAATTTAATGATAAATACACCAATATATGGTATACTTAAACGTATTGAATATATTGTTCGTAGCATAGTTGGAAGATGAGGTTTATAGTATGTTAGACTTGAAATTTGTCCGTGAAAATATTGATTTAGTGCAACAAAACTTAGATAATCGTCATACGAAAGGCGATTTAGAAACCTTTGTATCCGCTTATGATGAACGTCGTCAGTTGATCGGTAAAGTAGAGGAGTTAAAAGCTCTTCGTAACTCCGTAACTGAAGAAATTAGCCAATTAAAACGCAATAAAGAAAATGCGGATGATAAAATCGCAAAAATGAAAAAAGTAGGCGATGAAATTGCTGAGCTTGATAATCGTATTCGCGATGTAGAAGCAAAATTACGTGATGCGGCATTGATGTTGCCAAACATGTGTGATGCATCTGTTCCTGTTGGTGCTGATGAAGATGAAAATGTAGAGCAACGTAAATGGGGCGAACCACGTCAGTTTGATTTTGATGTACAAGCTCATTGGGATTTAGGTGAAAATCTCGACATTCTTGATTTCAATCGCGCTGGTAAAATGAGCGGTGCTCGTTTCACTGTATATAAAGGTTTGGGTGCTCGTTTAGAACGTGCTCTCATTAACTTCATGGTTGATCTTCATGTAGATAAACAAGGCTACACTGAAATGATGACGCCATATATGGTAACTCGTGAAACCTTGACAGGTACTGGTCAATTACCTAAATTTGCTGAAGATATGTACCATGTAGAGGATACAGAATACTTCTTGATTCCTACAGCTGAAGTTACATTGACTAACTATCACAGTGGTGAAATCTTGAACGAAGAAGATTTGCCAAAATACTATACTGCATTTACTGCATGTTTCCGTGCTGAAGCAGGTTCTGCAGGCCGTGACACACGCGGTCTTATCCGTCAACATCAATTCAACAAAGTTGAAATGGTTAAATTAGCTAAACCTGAAGATTCTTATGCAGAATTAGAAAAGTTAACTGACAATGCAGAAGAAGTATTGCGCTTATTAGAATTACCATTCCGTGTAATTACACTTTGTACAGGTGATATTGGCTTTGGTTCTGCTAAAACATATGATGTAGAAGTATGGATGCCAGCTCAAGGCAAGTACAGAGAAATCTCTTCTTGTTCTAATATGACTGATTTCCAAGCTCGTCGTGCAAATATTAAATTCCGTCGTGGACCTAAAGGTAAACCAGAATTCGTTCATACATTAAATGGCTCTGGTCTTGCTGTAGGACGTACAGTAGCAGCTATCTTGGAAAATTATCAACAAGCTGATGGTTCTGTTGTGATTCCTAAGGTGCTTGTACCTTACATGGGTGGCGTAGAGGTAATCAAGGCAGCGAAATAAGAGGGGGCATTTGATGAAGTTCTTTATTGATACCGCAGAATTTGATGAGATTAAAGAAGCGTATGCTTTTGGGTTTATTGATGGTGTTACTACAAATCCATCCCTTATCGTGAAAGCTAAACGCGACTTAAAACAAGTTATTTCCGAAATTGCAAATCTTGTAGAGGGGCCTGTAAGTGCAGAGGTTATTGCTTCTGATGCAGAAGGTATGATTGCTGAAGCTCATGATCTAGTAAAATTAGGCTCTAATGTAGTTATTAAAGTGCCTATGACTCCAGAAGGGCTTAAAGCTGTTGCGGTTTTGAGCAAAGAAGGTATTAAAACTAATGTAACCTTAATCTTCTCTGCCAATCAAGCCTTGTTAGCAGCTCGTGCAGGTGCTACATATGTGAGCCCATTTGTTGGCCGTATTGATGATATCAGCATGGATGGACTTACATTGATTCAAGATATTGCAGATATATTTGCTATTCATGGCATTGAAACTGAAATTATTGCGGCTAGTGTGAGAACACCATTGCATATCATTCAATGTGCAAAAGCTGGTGCTCATATTGCAACTGTGCCATTTAAAGTGCTTATGCAAGCTATGAAACATCCACTAACAGATGCAGGGCTTGAAAAGTTTATGGCAGATTGGAAACAAGCTAATCAATAAGTTAAGTATTCGACTCGATGTAAGGGTCATATTACAATACACACAGGACTTATAAGGAGGCCTATTATGGATCGTACATTATCTTTGGAATTTGCTCGTGTCGTTGAAGCGGCTGCTTTGCGCAGTGGTCGTTTACTTGGTCGCGGTCAGAAGGATGCAGCGGATGGTCTTGCGGTAGACGCAATGCGTCAAGCATTTGACTCCGTCCGTATTTCTGGTACTGTAGTTATTGGCGAAGGCGAAATTGATGAAGCTCCTATGCTTTACATTGGTGAACATGTAGGTGCAGGTGGCCCAGAAGTAGATATTGCAGTTGACCCTATTGAAGGCACAAACTTAATTGCAAAAGGCCAAAATGGTGCGATTGCAGTTATGGCTATTGCTGAAAAAGGTGGCTTGTTACATGCGCCAGATATGTACATGGAAAAACTTTGTGTTGGTCCTCGTGGTGCAGGTGCTATCGATATTACAAAATCTTTAACAGAAAATATTAAAAATGTAGCTGCAAAAATGAATCGCAATGTTGATGAAATTACACTTGTAATGCTTGATCGTGAGCGTCATCATGGCTTGATGAAAGAAGCTCGTGATCTTGGTGCACGTATTATGTTAATTTCTGATGGTGATGTTAACCCAGCTATGGAATGTTGTATTGAAGGCTCTGGGGTACACATGGTTGTTGGTACTGGTGGTGCACCAGAAGGCGTATTGGCTGCAGCCGCTTTGAAATGCGTAGGTGGCGATATGCAAGCGCGCTTGAAACCAGAAACAGAAGAAGAAATTCGTCGTTGTCATGAAATGGGCATTACCGATGTAAATCAAGTACTTACATTGGATGATCTAGTTCGTACAGATGATGTTATCTTTGCGGCTACTGCTATTACTCGCGGTAACTTATTGAATGCTATTCAATACTTCCCAGGTGGTGCGCGTACACATACTATCGTAATGCGTTCTAAAACAGGTACTGTTCGTTTCTTAGATACAGTGCATATGGATGAAAAGCTAAAATCCTTAAAAGCAAAATAATAATTAAGCCCCTCATTTGATATGTACCCCCTTTACTGGACAACCAGTAAAGGGGGTACATATCAAATGAGGGGCTTTTTTTCTCAGTATTTTCTCACAGTCTCTTGATGAGATATATCGAAAAATAGTATAATAACATTTAGTATATGACGTTATAAATACAACGTCTTGTAGTTCATACAAGATGATCGATATAAAGTGTAGGAGGAATTCTGTTGGAAAAGCTAATCATTCAAGGTGGCAACCGGTTGGAAGGCCGTGTACGTGTTAGTAGTGCTAAAAATGCGGTACTCCCTATTATTGCCGGTACTTTGCTAGCATCAACACCTAGTAAATTACTTGAAATTCCAAATTTGGAAGATGTAGGTACAATTTGCCAAGTTATCGAGTCTTTGGGGGTTAAAATTACTCGTAATAAAGCAGATGATGAAATTATCTTCGATGCGTCTACATTGACTGCTACGGAAGCTCCTTATGAGCTTGTACGCAAAATGCGTGCATCTTTCCTCGTAATGGGGCCACTTTTGGCGCGCAAAGGGGAGGCTAAAATCTCCATGCCAGGTGGTTGTGCAATTGGTGCACGTCCTATCGATCTTCACCTAAAAGCATTCGAAGCACTAGGTGCTAAAATTGAAATTACTGAAGATTATGTATATGCTCATGCTCCAGAAGGTCTTAAAGGCACTCAAATTTACTTGGATTTCCCAAGTGTAGGGGCTACAGAAAACGTAATTATGGCAGCTTCCATGGCGGAAGGTAAAACTGTTATCGAAAATGCTGCGGAAGAACCTGAAATCGTTGATTTAGCAACATTCTTGAATGCAATGGGCGCTAATATTCGCGGTGCTGGTACAAATGTAATTCGCATTGAAGGTGTGCCTCAATTACATGGTGCAATTCATACTGTTATTCCTGACCGTATCGAAGCTGGTACATATTTGATTGCCGCTGCTATGGCTGGTGGCGACGTATTTGTAGAAAATGCATTGCCAGAACATTTGAAACCAGTAGTAGCTAAGTTAAAAGAAGCTGGCGTTACTGTAGAGGAAGAAATTGATGGTATTCGCGTTATCAGTACTGGCAAAGGCATTAAAGCTGTTGATATTAAAACATTACCATACCCAGGTTTCCCAACAGATATGCAAGCTCAATTTATGGCGCTTACTACAATCGCTGAAGGTACAAGTACTGTAACAGAAACTGTATTTGAAAATCGCTTCATGCACGTTGCGGAACTTCGCAAAATGGGTGCCCATATCGATATCGACAATCGTCAAGCGATTGTAGAAGGTATGCCACGCTTACATGGTGCTGTAGTTAATGCTACAGACTTGCGTGCAGGTGCGGCTCTTGTTTGTGCTGCGTTGACTGCAGAAGGTAGAACTGAAGTTGGTCGTCTACATCATATCGATCGTGGTTATGATGATTTCGTAGGTAAATTGCAAAGGTTAGGTGCTGATATTGTTCGGGTTGACGAATAAAAGTACAGAGCCAAAACAGAATAAAAAGAAACGAAGCCGGCGCTCAAAAGGGCCGGCTTTATACAACGAGCAACAAAACTTAGGTGCTGCAAAGGTTGAAAATGCTAAAACTAGTTCTAATCGTAAACCATTACGAAGGACGAAACGCAAGTCTACGAAGCTTTCAGAGGGCGTAGCTAAGCAAGCTAGCCATTTGGCTTCCAATATGCGCGAAGCAATGGTTAAAGTCACCAAAATGCGTCGTGTTGAGCGTCGTAATCGTGAAACTGTTGCCATAGCGAAAACTACACCTGCTATGACATTAAAGCGTTTAGTTCGTCCTGAACAAGTAGGCGATTTAATGGGACGATTGAATCGTTCATTGAATTTTGACTTAGGTATAGATTTGGGAACTGCCAATATTCTTATCTTTGCTAAAGGGAAAGGGCTAGTCTTAGATGAGCCTGCCTATATTGCGCGTGATGATAAAACCGGAGATATTCTCGCGTTAGGTGAAGCTGCACGTTCTATGGTTGGGCGTACACCTAAAGGCATATCTGTTATTCGTCCTGTTCAAGCGGGCGTTATCGCAGATTACGATATGACCGAATTTATGTTAAAATACTTTATTCGTTCCGTTGTGCCTGCTTCTAGATTGATGAAAACGCGTATTATCGTATGTGTGCCATCTGGAATTACGCCTGTTGAAAAACGTGCTATTTTAGAGGCTTTACTTAGAACGGGCGCTAAAAAGACTGTTCTTATAGAGGAACCATTAGCAGCAGCTATGGGTACAGGTCTCAATGATGCTGACCAAGTTGGAGCTATGGTTGTCGATGTAGGTGGCGGTACTACTGATATTGCCGTTCTTTGTGATACTGGCGTTGTTGTGAGTGAATCCCTTCGCATTGGGGGAGATTCCTTCAATGAATCTATTATTCGCTATATACGTCGTAAGAAGCGACTTGTTATTGGACCTTTAACAGCAGAAAAGATAAAGATTTCTGTTGGTACCGTAGATCGACGTGCTAAAGAACGAACTATAGAGGTTAGAGGGCGTGATGCTAGCTCTGGACTACCTAAGATGGTCGCTGTTAATTCCTTAGAAATTCAACGTGCTTTAGAGGCGCAAGTGATGAATATTCTAGAAGGCATTAAATCGATTTTAGAAAAAACACCTCCAGAACTTGTAGCAGCCATTAATGATCATGGTATCATTCTGACAGGTGGCGGTGCTCTCATCGATGGTTTAGATCGTGTTATTACACGTTCTGTTGGTATTGCATCTTATTTAGTTGAGTCTCCACGATATGCTGTTATCAAAGGGGTTGCAAAAGCTCTTGATGAAATGTCACAATTGCGCGATACATTGGATGAATTACAATAAAATATTTCATTGAAATAATGTAAAATTTGAGGAAGTTACTATTTATAGATAGGCCATTGAAAATTGGAATGACGGTAGATAGTAACTTCTTTTTTAGTGCATCCTTTTTGTAATTTTCATCTTTATGATGTATACTATAGTAAAAGTATATTGTATAAAATTGATGTATGAATATAAATCTATTAATATAGGTTGTCGCTATAGAGGAATTGTAAATGAAACGATATTTATATATGACTTTTGCTGTGTTAGGCTTTCTAGGCAGTACAATACCTTATGCTGAAGCTGGAAATTTAACCGGCGTACGTGTATCTAATCACGAAGGTACAAGTCGAATCGTATTAGATGTGTCTGAAATGCCTGTATCTTGGACTAAATCTTATAATGAGTCTACACATGCTCTTACCCTTAACCTAGGTGGTACGATAAATGGATTGACTGGACCTGTAGCTCAAAATAACACGAAAACAGGTGTTTTAAAAGGTATTGGCTTGCAACCTGTTAATGGTGCTTTACAAGTAACATTGACAGCTAATAAGGATGTACAACACCATGAGTTTACATTGGAAAAACCATCGCGTATTGTAGTGGATTTATTTTCTAGCTATGCTCAACAAACAACAAAAGATGTAAATAAATCCGTTACGTATAGCAAGATTAATAACACTGTAGCAGAAGGTAAGATTCAAGCCTTTGCGTTATCCGTTGATAATGATTCACCTATGGTAGTAGCCCATGTTTCAGAAGGAAAAACCTTATCATCTGTGATTCAATCTCATACTGCCATCATTGGAGCAAAGGTAAAGGGTGGAAGTTTTGATCGTCCTTATTCAGTAGCTAGTGATGGAACGATTGATTTAGAGCGTATTTCTAATCGTGGCACCTTGCGATATACACCAAATCGGGGATATTTTATTGAGGAAAAGAGACCCTTATTACAAGCTAAAACACAAAAAGATACCTTCCTAATTACATCTGTTAATACAGGACGTAAAGAAAATGCCTTGACCCTATATACATCAGCTTATGGGCCTTCTACAAAAACTAATGACTTCGGCTATGAAGTGACTGTAGCCAATGGTAAGGTCGTTAGTGGTCAAAAAGGAAATTCTAAAATTGGAGAAAACCAATATGTATTATCTGGGCATGGAGAATCAAGAGATGCACTGCGTAAATTAAAAGTGGGCACACCGATTACGATTCAAAATAGACCGGAGTTAGCACAAGTTAGCACTACTGGTGGTGCAGCGCTACAAGCGGGTACTATGGTGTTGAAGAATGGTAACTATGTAGGTGCTGATGGGACCCATAATAAAGCTCGTAGTTTCATAGGAACCACAAAAGATCATAATTTAGTGGTCCTTACTGTTGATAAAGCAGGCCTTCAATCCGTAGGGGTCACACAACAAGAAGGGGCCAAACTGTTATCTAAGCTAGGCGTCGTAGATGGTGCTGAATTATCAAATCAAGGTAGTGTTGATTTAGTGGTTAATGATACGTATGTACATAAAGCTACTCCAAATCCTACGACCTATGAGGATATTGTAATTATAAAATGAATTCGTTGCATACAATTTTGTTTGAAATATTAGTAATAATTTAGTATACTATAAATACATAACTAATTTTGTAAAAGGAGGGATCGTTATGAAAAGAGTAGTGTTGGCCTTAGCTGCTTTAGGCATTTTAAGTGTTAACTCTGTAATGGCGGCCCCTGTATCATACCAAAGTGTATTAACAGGTAAAGTTGCTTCTACAGTTTCTGTTGGCTCTGCTGTAACAGAAGGTCAAACATTGGTAACTGTAGAGACATTGGCTGGCCCTATGGCTGCTGCTAAATCTACTGTAACTGGTACTGTAACGGCGGTTAATGTTACAGTGGGTTCAGACGTTTCTCGTGATCAAATCGTTGTCACAGTAGAAAGTAAATAAAGGAGAGAAGGAATGAAGTTTTCTCATTCTTGGCGTCGGTATAGAAAAGCGATACTGGCGCTTTTCTTCTGTACTTCACTTACAGCTGCACAGGCTGTTGATTTCATGCCTGTCAATGATGTAAATACAGGTATGGAAGGTATTGCAAAAACTGTAATTGTAGGAGATACCATTTCAACCTTTGATGTAAAGGTACTGGGTGTCATGAAGGATAAGGGGCCATCTGGTCATCTTATTTTGGCAAAGTTCTCTGGTCCTGTTATGGAAAAAACTGGAGGCATTGCTCATGGCATGAGTGGTAGTCCTGTATATATAAATGGCAAGCTCGTTGGTGCTGTTGCCTATGGTTGGGGGTTTGCAGACGGTACGATCGGGATGATTACCCCTATTGAAGATATGGTGAAATTATGGAATATTCCATATGAGAAGAACCTATCTAGACCATGGGATGATAAACAATTGATTCCTCTTGGCACACCACTTATGGCATATGGCTTTGATGCAGCGTCCATGGATTACTTTAAATCCAAGCTGCCACAATATAAATATGAAACATATGATACAGCTAGTGCTAGTGGGGATGAAACTGCAAAGCCTTTGGAGGCTGGTGGCTCTGTAGCCGCATTATTAGTTGATGGTGACTTAAAACTTGGTGCTATTGGTACTGTTACCTATGTAGATGGTGAAAAGATTGTTGCCTTTGGTCATCCATTCTTGAAACATGGCTCTTCAAACTACTTTATGCACAATGCAAGTATCTTTACGGTAGTTAAAAGTTATGATGCTGCTTTCAAATTAGGCTCTATGGGCAAGGAAGTAGGCTCAGTAACTGAAGATAGAGGTGCTGGTATTGCTGGCGTATCTGGAGTGATCTCTCCAGGTATTCCTATGCGCTTCCATTTAAAAGACCTTGATATGGGACGTGATAAAACTAGCTCTGTTAAGGTCATTGAAGATAGTGAAATGACACCGACCTTAGCGGCTACATCTCTATATAATATGTTGAATAAAACATTAGATCGTAGTGGCGCTGGTACAGCTACAATTTCTTATACTATTACTCCAAGAGGTAAAGAACATAAACCGTTGACACGAACTAATATGTTCTATAGTTCTGACTCTATTTCAGAGAAGGCTGTTGATGAGTTCTACAATGTTATCGATGTTCTTATGAATAACCGATTCATTAATTATGAAATCTCTGATATCTCTGTAGAAACTGAAGTAACACAAGATAAGAAAACTGCAAAGCTTATTGATGCGTCTGCATCTTCTACCATTGTTTCTCCTGGGGATACAATCGTTGTAGATGTAACATTGGAGCCATTCCGCGGGGAGAAGGTTGTTAAACAAATCTTCTTTAAAGTTCCTGAAGATCAAGCTGTTGGTCAGTATACCTTAGAGGTACGTGGGGGCGGTGAAATCCCATTGCCTTATGTATTAGAAAAACAAAAATACAATTTAACTGATGAAATCTTACGTCGATTAAAAGTTCATAAAGATTTTGATGAGCTTTATGATGAAATTCAAAAGACTGATACGAATAATCAAATCGTTGTAGAGTTTTTAGAAGATGGCATTAGCCTTGTTGATGAAGATGGTTCCAAATCTGTTAAAAAAGCGAAACTTAAAGATGTGGAATCAAAACCTATGCCAGGGGATGTAAAGAAAAAAATTGGCCAAGAAGATTTGGGTTCCAATAAGGATGATGACAATCAAATCGAAAAGACTGCTATTGATACAGAGTACATCGTTCAAGGTGATGGTCAATTTACAATTCATGTTATGAAGCCAGCTGATCGTGATAAAGCACTAGCTAAACGCGTAAAAGAAGTTAAAAATCAAATCAAGATGGAACATAAATTAGAGTTGGAAGACCAATCAAAAAAGGATAAATCCAGTAAAAAAGATGTGAAAAAGTCTGATAAACAAGACAAAAAAACACCTGATAAAAAGGATGAATCCAAAGTAAATGATACTAATGCAGCTGAATAAGCTGAAAATGTAAGGGGAAAGGGCTAGACTGTTGAATTGGCTTGAATCGATAGGTCGTGTTGTAATACACGGCCTATCACAGATGGGTAGTGCTACATTATTAGTGTGGCAAACAATAAAACAACTGAAAATGATTAATCTGTGGCATGTATTCCAGCAGATGGCTCACCTAGGTGTAGATTCATTGCCGATTATTAGCTTAACGCTACTATTTGCAGGGGCGGTTATGACCTTACAGATTACAGATGTATTGATTACATATGGAGCTCAAAGCACTGTAGGTGGTCTTATGGCTGTTGCTATGGGTCGTGAGTTAGGGCCTATTTTAGTAGGGGTTGTACTGGCCGGCCGTGTTGGCGCCGCTATCACGGCTGAAATTGGTACAATGAAGGTAACTGAACAAATTGATGCGTTACGTGTTATGGCTGTCGATCCTGTTGGTTATCTCGTGGTACCTCGTGTAGTAGCATGTATGATTATGGTGCCTATTTTGGCATTTTATGGTGTAGTCATTGGTATTGCAGGTGGTTACTTTGTAGCTACTGCTATCAAAGGTCTGGCGCCAAGTACTTATTTAGATTCTATTCAAATGTTTTCTACCATTTCAGACTTTACGCTAGGTCTTTTGAAATCTAGCGTATTTGGTGCTGTCATTGCATTGGTAGGTGCTTACAAGGGGATGGAAACTAAAATGGGCGCTGAAGCGGTTGGATTCTCCACAACTAGTTCTGTAGTAACTAGTATCATTTTAGTATTTGTATTAAATTACATTTTATCTACCTTGTTATATTAGTAGATGCATTAGAGGGATTTATGATAGAACTACGCAATGTTGTAGTTGCCTATGAGTCGCGTGTGATTTTAGACTCTATTAATCTCACCATCGATGATGGGGAGACGTTAGTCATATTAGGTGGTAGTGGTAGTGGTAAAAGTACACTACTTCGCTTATTGATTGGCTTGCAGCGTCCTACATCGGGACAGATTATAGTAGATGGCACAGATATTACAACATTATCTGAAGATGAATTTAATACAGTACGAAGAAAAATGGGGATGGTATTCCAATACTCTGCATTATTTGACTCTATGTCGGTAGGTGAAAATGTAGCCTTTGGCTTACGTCAGCATACGGACTTAGGAGATGATGAAATAAAACGCATTGTAGCAGAACGTCTCGATTGGGTCGGTTTAAAAGGGTATGAATCCTATATGCCTAACGAATTATCTGGAGGCATGAAGAAGCGTGTTAGCTTAGCTCGTGCCATAGCGTTAGATCCGAGTTTAATTCTCTATGATGAACCTTCATCCGGGTTAGATCCTATTACATCAGGTACGATTAGTATGTTGATTAAGGGAATGCAGCAACGGCTCGGTTGTACTTCTATCGTTGTAACGCATGATATGCAATCTGCATTTTATGTAGCAGACCGCATAGCTTTACTTGATAAGGGGAAATTTGTGGAAATTTCTGATACAATAGACTTTAAGAATTCTACAAATAAAAAGGTACAACAGTTTATTCATGGTGAAGCAGAACCAATTAACGTATCTGTGATGGGAGAGGTATAATGAAGTGGACGACGGAGGCCAAGGTAGGGGCTTTCACGATAATAGGCATAGCATTATTTATTGCGGGCATACTGTTTGTAGGCCGCATTGATATATGGGCTAAGCCGCAAATGACAATTACTGGTGATTTTGCTCAAGTTAATGGTCTAAAAAATGGCAATCAAGTTAAATACTCTGGTGTAGCTATCGGTAATGTCTCTGATATTGAGATTACACCGCATGGTGTGGTAGTAAAAATGAAGGTTGATGAAAAAACACAAATCCCAAGTGATTCTATATTTACTTTAGGGTCAGATGGTTTCTTAGGCGATAAATTTATCCAAATTTCACCTGGTCATTCTACAGTATATTTACAAGATGGTGATTCCGTTAAGGGCGAAGGTGCAGATGCTATGGAAAAAGCTATGCAAAGCGCTCAGAAATTAATGGATGGCACCGAAAAAATGTTGCAGTCTATCAATAATATTATTGGTGATCCTGCAACGCAAAATGCACTTAAGCATTCCTTGCAATCTACAGCGACAATGGCTGATAATGCAGTAGCGATTACACAAAATATGGCTGATGTAACTGCACAGCTAAATCAAGCGGCACAGCAATTTAATGCAGATGGTAATGCAGGTAATGATATGCGTGCGATTTTGACTAACTTAAAACAAACTACGGATCGTGTAGATAATATGGCTCGTTCCATGGAGTCTACGGTAACAGATCCTAAAGCACAAGAAAATATTAAGGAAACATTACATAATACGGCACAAATTTCTGCTCGTATCAATAAATTGATGGGTGGTAAGGCGTATCAAACTGATACAAATGGAAATATTGTAGAGGTTGGCACAACTGAAAAAAAGTCTTCCCCTAAGGTTGAACCAGCTGTAGATCTGTTGTATAACACAACAGATAATGAATTCCGCATCAATGGTCGACTTCGTGCATTTAACGATAAAGGTATGGCAGAAATTGGCCTATCCAATATTGGGGATGATACAAAATTCGATTTAAATGCAGGAAAATTTGTTAGTCCGAAATGGTTAGTACGTGGTGGTATTTTTGAAAGTGAATTGGGCGTGGGCGTAGATTATAATTTACGTGGTCCTGTATCCTTGTCTGCTGCTATGTATGATCTTAATCATCGTAAATATCGTATTCGTAGTGATATACGTTTACATAAAGATACTTATGGGGTTATTCAAATGACCAGACCGTTCGGTTCCACGAATGGCGGTACCTACTTTGGTATCAAACAAGTATTTTAAAGACTAATACATTCACTTTAGGTGAGTATGGAGGTACATGTTATGAATAAAAAGGTTTTATCCTTGGGTGTAATGCTCTCCTTGGTTACTACAGGTGCAATGGCTGCTGATGTAGTTACAACTTCCGTTAATAATGGAGACCAATTAAGCAAATATCAAAAAGAAGCTATTCAATTAACACAAAAGCAATTAGCTGAAAAATCTGTTCAAGATAGCAAAACATATGAGAACAAATTGGACCTCGATGAGTCTCGTACTATAGATTTGGCATTGGCCAATAACCGTACTGCAAAACAAACTAAATGGGACTATCAAGCTGCAAAAGATACTGTAAGTGCTACCGCAGCTGGTAAAAATCCTAGTATTTCTTATTCGTGGCAAGGGGCCAGAAGTAATGGTGTGAGCGCTATGACTGGACGAAACGTAACAAGCAAGACTGGTAGTCATAGTTTTACGATTAGCGCACCTGTATTTAGTCCTGAATTAGATGCGTCTATTGATGTATCTCGTTATGCACGAGAAGGGGCTGGTGCAAGTTATGAAGAATCATTGCAACAAGCTAAATACGATGCTATCAGTGGCTACTATACGTTAATTATGAACCGTAATCTTGTTGATGTGGCTCAGCAATCTGTGAAAGATTACCAAGGTCATGTAACAAATGTGCAAGCTCAATATAATGTTGGCTTGGTCGCTAGTTCTGATGTATTGGCTGCTAAAACAAATCTCGCAGACTCTGAAACGAATCTTGTAAAAGCACAAAACGCTGCAAATTTAGCAGAAGCAAGTTTAAATCAAGTCATTGCATATCCTGCACAAACAGCTATTAATACGGCAGAACATGACTTACAATATAAACCTTACAATGTTACATTAGAACAAGCTAAAGTATATGCATTGCTTCATCGCTCAGCGCTTGTAAAATCTGCTATGGCCGTAAAAGAGGCTGAAGAGACTTTGAAAAAGGCTAAGTCTGGCTACTTACCTACAGTTGGTGTAGAAGCCGGTCGTGGTTATGCTGATCCAGATGGTTACTTTGGTACAAATAACAAATCTTGGCATATTGGAGCAAAGGCTTCTTGGAGTCTATGGGATGGCGGTACAACACAAAATAAAGTAAAAGTGGCTACTGATACTTTAGAAAAAGCTAAAGAAGCCAACTTAGCCGCTGTAGATAATGTGTTGCTAGCAGTACAAAAAGCATACTTGAACTTGCGTTCTGCAGAGCAAACAATCCAAAGCACTCAAACTGCAGTCGCTCAAGGTCAAGAAAGCTTCCGCATTGCTACACTTCGTTATCGTGCAGGTGTTGGTACAAACCTTGATGTACTGGATGCTGAAACTAAATTAACAGATGCTCGTAATAATTATGTACAAGCACTTTATAATTACAATATTAGTATTGCTGCTCTTGAACAATTGACAGGTGTTCCTTTGAATACTCCAGTTGGACAAGGTGCAGAAATTATTGCAAACAGTGGTGCAGCTGAACAGTTAGCTAAACTTGGTAGCAATCAATAATATAATATGTAACCTAAAAAGACGACTTCGGTCGTCTTTTTTGCTACTTCAGTATTTTCTTTCGTATTTTATATGTATATTTCATATTGGTTTAGATTAAGTGTGTTATCGTAAAAAAGCAATTAATTTCCCATATATGTGTAGTCGTATAACTCAATGTACTTATATTAGAGCAATTGTATTAGCAGTGTACTTATAGCAGAAATTGATTAGTGTGAAATTATATTAGTTTTATAAAATTTACCCCTAAAACACTATAGTTATTACTTTGTCTGTGGTAATATATAGTATATATATTTATATTATTCATAATGTGTATGGGAGATCATTATGACCCGTAAAAAGTGGTGTCTCATAGGGGCTGCAATTTTAGGATTATGTGGTGTTGGTGCTAGCATCAATCCTATAGCTCGGACCTATGTGGCTCCTATGGTTAAAGAACAAGTAAATAATGCCATAAACGGATCTGTGGACTATGATTCTCTTCGTATCAATTGGAATGGCGATGTAGTTCTATCCGATGTGGTGATTAAAGATCGAGATGGACACTTAGTAGGTACTGCACAAGATGTAGCAGTGGGGGTTAAACTATCTGCATTGCCAAGCATAATTGGTGGTAATACATCAGGGGCAACGGCTATATCTAGTGTTACCGTGGAGTCTCCTGATCTCCATATATGGCAATTGGTCGATGGATCTTGGAGTGTAGAAAAGTTGGTAAAACCATCTAATCCAAATAAGTCTGGCAGTTTTGATGGTGATATTACCATAAATAATGGTCATGTAGCGTTACGTACTAAAGATGGAATAAAACGAAATGTTGAAAAGCTTGATGGTACTGTTGCACTTAATATGAGTGGTATGTCTAAAGGGGCTTTTACGGCTGATATAGATGGTTCCTCTGTTCTTGTAAATGGCAATATAGACATGGATGATGTGTCTAATTTTGATGTGTTTGTACAAGCCAATGAAATTGATACGACTGGCATTATGAGCTTTGTTCCGTTACGTAAGGATTTAGTTGTATCGGAGGGGAAGTTACAAGATTTACATCTCAATATTAAAAGTGAAGATGGCCAATATGTTATGAGTGGCAATGTAGGGTTCAAAGGATTAAGCGGTACTTATAAACGCGGAAATACGACCTATACTATTACTGATGGGGAAGGTCGTATTATGTTAAATCACGACCAAATTGTCATTAGCCATAGTTCTTGGCGTATTAATGATCAAGCAGCAAAGCTTAATGGTCTCATTACATTAGGGAAGGATGAAGAATATCTCAATCTTAATGTTGTAGCGGATAAGGTGAATCTTGAAGCCATTACCGATTTGGGGGTTACTGGTATTGTTGGTGGTCGTGCACATATTGGTGGTACTACTGTAGCGCCTCGCGTAGATGCGACAATAGGTAGTAATGGTATTTCTTATAAAGGGTACCATGTGGACCGAGTGCAAGGAAATGTAGTATACGATAATGGATTGGTTCGTATCGATGATGCCCAATTGTCTATTGGTGCTGGTAATGCTAAAGTTAAAGGTCAATACGTCGTAGATACAGGTGATTTTGACGCCGTTGCTAATGTTCATGCCTTATCGTTGGATACTTTCACACAAGATATGACTATGCCTATTACGGGAACCATTGATGGAGAAATCCACGTTTTGGGTAAGAATAATCAAGTTACTGATTTTGTAGGGGCTGTACAAGGTCATCAGATTGGTGTACGCGGTGTAGTTATTGATTCTGTAAAAGCGGATTTGACCCATAGTGATAATCTTACCAACATAACTATGGTTGGTAAGATGGGTACTGGCTCCTTTAGTGGATATGGTTCTATTCAAAATGGTCAAGTGGATGCCACAGTTTCTGGTAATGCCATGCCGTTGACATCACTTAGTCCAATCATAGGTGAAGATGTAGCTGGCACAGTCAGCACGTCTATTAATGTAAAAGGGGCTTTAGATAACCCTAATGTAACTGGTACTGTATGGGGACAAGAGGTTCTTTATAAGGGTGCCCATTTTAATGATATTCATAGCGATATTACTTTAGACAATCATGTTCTAACAATTACCAATGGTCATATTGGTGATGGTAGTGGTGGTTATGATATTACAGGTTGGTATAATATCAATACTGATGCGCTAGATTTAAATGCTAAAGCTCGTGCTGTACGTATTGAAAATTTAATTCGCCCTGTAACAGATATTCCTATTACAGGATGGTTTGAAACTGACAACCATATAACAGGGACTGCGGCTAGTCCAATTGTAGAAGGGCGAGCTCATTTATGGGATGGGTCTGCCTATGGTAAGCTTATTACTAATGCTTTTGCCAAATACAACTATAAAAATGAAACATTAGAATTATATCGCTTTGATATCGAAGGTTATGGTGCAACTATTACTGGTGGCGGCACAGTATCAAAAGATGCTATTAATATTGATTTCGAAGGTAAAAAAATTGATATGGGCAGACTGCTCATCAATACTGACTATAAGGTAGATGGTTTATTAGATGGCCGTGGTATTATAACAGGGTCTATGGATAATCCTCAGTTTAATGGATATGTTTTATCTGATGCTTTATCCATCAATGGCCAATTGTTGACAGATCTACATGGTCATGTCTATGCAGATAAATCCGTTGTAAATGTACAAGACTTTTCTTTTGCTGAATCAAATGGTGGTCGTTATGTTGCTAAAGGCGGCATGAAGCTCGACGATAGTAAACAGCTATTTGGTGTTTTAGATGTTACTAATGGTAGTGTCAAGAATCTATTAGCACTGTTAGATCGTAAAAATGAGCATCTTGATGGTAAATTAAACGGTTCTGTTGAAATTGGTGGCACAAAGGATAATCCAAGTGTTACTGTTGACGGTAAAATTAATGAAGTTAGTATTGATGACAAGGTTGTTGGTGATGCAACGATTGATGCTAGCTTAGCTAATCGAAAGTTTAAAATTACTACCTTAAAACTACCTGTTGATGAAGGGCTTATTGCCATGGGCGGTACATTGGATCTAGATGGCGAAGCTGACTTACAAGTCGCTTTAAAAGATGTTGACATAGTACCATTCTTACCACTTGTGGGTAAGGATATTCAAGCTACAGGTTGGGTAACTGGTGTTGTGAATGTTACGGGAAAAACTAAAAACCCTAAGGTTGAACTCTCTGGTGCGGTAGAATCTGGCTCTTTCAATGGAATTGGCATTGATGAAGGATTTGTGTTGGCTACTATGCAAGATCATGTTATTCAGATTCAGCGTATTCAAGGTGCAAAAGGGGGCTATAAGCTTAGCATTTATGGCAAGATTCCATTGGCTGCACTTTATACCTCTGGTTACATAGAAGCTAGTAATGCTAAATCTATGGACGTAACTATCGATTTTAACGAAGCTGATATGGCTGTTATTCCTCTTGTTACTACTAGTGTTAAGGATGCAACCGGTCCGTTAAAAGGGGTAATCAGACTTACTGGTACTATAGATCAACCAGAAGCATATGGTACGGTTTCTGTACGTAATGGCACTATGAAGCTGGCTAATGTAGATAGTGAAATTACAGGGATTGATGGAGACTTAATCTTCTCAGGACAGCAAGGTGATTTCCAATCCCGTATTAATATGGGGAAAGGTTCAGCCGGTTTAACTGCTAAAGTAAATTGGTCTGGTCATGAGCTTACAAATTATAAGGCTGCTGTTCAACTTGATGGGCTCGATATTCGTAGTGAATATATTAGGGGCCCATTGAATGGGGAACTTTATATTGCTGAACGTGATGGGTTACCTACATTGATAGGTAATTTGGACTTGGAAAATATCCAATTCAAGATTCCGCTTTCCTTACAATCTAGTGAAAGTAGTACCAATATGGGGGTAGACGTTACCGTCCATGCTGGCAAGGGTGTACGCCTATATGATCGTACTTTGTATAATATGTTCATTGGTGGTGATGTTCACTTTGGTGGAACGTTACAAAATCCAACAGCTAGTGGCCAGTTTGATGTTAAATCTGGTACCTTTAAATACTTAAGTCATGTATTTAATATTACGAAGGGGAATGCACACTTCGTGGGTGGCTCCTATTTGCCAAACTTACAATTAGAGGCAGAAACTAATGTAAGTAACTATAATATTATGCTTGGTGTAAAAGGTACTGTAGACCATATGGATTTAACCTTGTCGTCTAATCCTAGTCTATCTAGAAAGCAAATTATTTCTATGTTGACCTTTGGCCGTGGGGCAGATTCAAATAGCAGTACATTGACAAATGATGATGTAAATGCTGTTGCTACAGCAGGGTTACAAATGTTTGCCTTTGGCTATGTTCAAGATGCATTGCAAAATACATTAGGCTTGGATCGTATTAATATTACTACAGGTTCCATTGATCCTGATGAGCCGACGAATAAGGAAACCGCGGGTAACTATAATATTGAAATTGGTAAGTATGTATTACCGAAAGTTATGTTGACCTATTCTCAAGGTATAAATAACAAGCAAAAAAAATATGGTATAGAGTATTCTGTTAAACGAAACCTCAAGTTTACTGCATGGCGCACATCGCAAGGAAACAATTATATCGGTGGTCGTTGGACACGAAGCTTCTAAGTTTATGGCTAGAGTGTGTAAATCCCATGGATATGCACATTCTAGTCATATTAATTTCATAAAATTTATTTAATATAGTACTCATTCCCAGTATTTTATGCTATAATAATAAAGATTTATTAGTCTTTATAAAACAAGATGTAAACTTTTTATGGGGATGAGTTCTAGGAGGAATTTATGTTTAAACCAAAAGCCTATAAAAGTATGCTTGCAGCATCTGTGTTGACTGCTGTCATGGGAACAGGCAGTGTATTTGCTGCAGAGGTACAAGCTGGCTATACTCCAGATTTAAATAACACAACAACAACTAGTGCAGCTACAACTAATGATGCTACTACTACACAAGCAGTTTACAATGCTGATGCAGCTACACCTACAACAACACAAGATGAAACTGATGCAGCTATCTTAGCGGCTCGTGGTGATACAACTGTATCTAGCGATGGTACTGTAGTTAAAGGTTCTGACGGAACTATTACAGTTAATAATGCTGCTTTAAAAACAGATGACAAACAAGTAAAAATGGTATCTAAAACTACTGGTGGTACTGACCTTGACAAGGCTGCTGAAAATGGACAAACTCAAGCTGTTACAACTGTAGAGGCTCAATATGTTACAGCTGCTAATGCTGAGTCTATTAACCCATATGTAGGTAAATTGATTACTGGTTTATCTATTTCGGGTGTAACAGCTGAACAACAAGCACAACTATTGCCTATTTTGTCAGAAAAAATCGGCGATGCTGTATCTGTTGATGGTGTATTCAAAGACGTAACTAACCTTGGTAACACTGGATACTTCTCTGAAGTAAATCCTGTATTCACATCTGTACCTGAAGGTGTTAAATTGGACTTTGCGGTTACAGTAAATCCAATTACTACTGGTGTATCTTTCGAAGGTAATACAGTTTATACTTCTGAAGTATTGACTAAATTTATGGATTTACAACCAGGTCAAGTTCTTAACTCCGTATATGTAGGCCAGAAAGTTCAAGGTATTAATGCAGCATATGCTCGTGATGGATACATGTTGGCCCACGTTGACGGTATTCGCGTAGATGATCAAGGTGTGCTTCATGTACATATCGTAGAAGGCATTGTAGAGGATATCATTCCTGCTGGTAACAAGAAAACACGCAATAAGGTTATTACCCGTGAATTCGTTCAAAAGAAAGGTAAACCTTTCAATAAATTCTTGGTACGTCGTTCTGTGGAACGCGTATACAACTTAGGCTTCTTTGATGATGTAAATGTTCGTATGTTGCCTGGTGACCAAGATCCTAATAATGTAATCATTGAAATCGATGTTTTGGAACATAAAACAGGTACTATTACATTAGGTGCTGGTTACTCCAAATCTGATGGTTTGATGGGTATCATTGAATTTGGTGAAGATAACTTCCGCGGTACTGGTGATAAATTCAAAGTTCACTGGGAAATCGGTGGTAAGAAAAAATACAAAAACTACCAAATTTCTTACTTGAAACCTTGGATCGATAGCAAAGGTACATCCCTTGGATTCTCCTTCTTCAACCGTGAAGATGAATACACAGATTATAACGAAGATGGTAATGAAGTAGCTGAATATAACAAGAAATCCCGTGGTTTCAACATTTCCTTCGGTCGTCAAACTGGGGAATATACTCGTGATTACTTAACATTAGAATCCAGGAAGGATACTTATAAATTCGATCCTGATGAAAACTCTGAAAATGGTTTCCGTTATGATAAGAATGGTGCGGGTACTGGTCCGGATAATCATAATCCAAATGGTAGCCATAACTTTAAGGCTGAGAACTATATTGGTAACAACTTCGGCCGCATTAACTCCATTACATGGCAAAAAGTATATGATTCCCGTGACAATATCTATGATCCAACACGTGGTCGTCGTATTTCCTATACAGCACAATGGGCTGGTCATGGCTTAGGCGGTGACTTTGACTTCTACAAATTCACAGCTGAAGCACGTATGTATAAAAAACTAGGTGCTAAGAATGTATTGGCATTCCGCGCACGTGGTGGTTTTATCCAAGGTGATGCACCTTATAGCCAATTATTTACATTGGGTGGTGCTGATTCCTTACGTGGTTACGAAGATGATCAATTCCGCGGTAAGTATATGTACAATGCTACATTGGAATTCCGTTTCCCAATCGTTAAAAAGGTTAGTGGCGTATTGTTCACTGATATCGGTGATGCATGGGATGCACCAAATGTTACATGGTACAACAGCAAGAAAACATTCAACTATGGCGTTGGTGCTGGTGTTCGTATTACTACACCTATTGGTCCAGTTAAACTTGATTATGGCGTGGGTAAACATAAAAATAAATTCCACTTCAGCTTCGGCACACAATTCTAATATAGTAAATGTATATGGTGGAGGCCTCTTTTTTAAAGAGGCTTTCACCAATATCTCTATATGGCATCCATTGATGTAGTAATTTAAAGAAATGAGGGCACTCTATTATGATGCGAATGATGAACAACAAGGCGAATGTGAAAATTTTCTCCATCGTCATTGCTGCTATTTTTATTATCGGTATTGGTGCATTGGCATATACTCAAATGGCTACGCCAACTGGTAGTAGTGGTAACAGCACAATTGGTGTTATCGATACATCTCGTATGATGTCTCAAGATAATCCAATTTATATCTCTGCAGCTCAAGAATATATGAGCTATCAAAGCCAATTACAACAAGAAACACAAGCAAAAATTGATGCAGCACAAGATGATGCGACTAAACAAAAATTAGCTGAAGAAGCACGTCAAAACTTGGCAAAAAAAGATCAAGAAATTGCTAAATCCGTTCAAGATAAGGCGATGGAAGCAGCAAAAGCTGTGGGTGATGCAAAAGGTCTTAGCGTTGTAATGACTAAAGACACTGTATTATATGGTGGTGTAGATATTACAGATCAAGTATTGAAAAAATTAGCTAATGATGCGAAAAAATAAACTGTAGTTCTATGTAAGGGAGAACGACAATGAACGGGAAAAAACGATATATCGGATTTGCCATATTTCTCGTTGTTGCATTATGTGCTATGGTTTGGGCCTATGGATTTGTGACGAATCGTCAGCAGAGTCCTGATGGGGTATCAATAGGTGTTGTACGTATTGATGATGTATTAGAGTTTAATCCTTCTTATGAGGATTATAAACAAGCTAAAAATGAATTGGACCTTTTACAACGTCAGTATGAACTTGAACAACAAGCTCTAAATGCCAAGTCAGAGACACAAGAGGAACAGTTGAAATCTCTTGCATTAGATTCAACCTTGTCAGATGCTCTTACGGTGGAATTGCAAACTCGTATTGCAACAAAAGAAAATGAATTGAATCAGCAATTAAATGCAAAACGAAACGAACTTACGCAAAAATATTTGGCTGAGTTAAAAGTTAGCTCTAATGAATATGATTTAGAAATCGTTAATCTACAGTTAGATCTTTATGCTTATGATGCTCGTGTATACATTGATGATGCACAAAGAGAAGCAGCTATGGCAGAGAAGGCTAAGAAAGAGGAACGATTGAAGGAGTTATTAGCTAAGAGAAAACCATCTAATCTAGATGTGGACTCTATTAAGGCTAAAGTGCAAGCAGAACTTGCTCCTATGCAACAAAAAGGGCAAGAAGAGCTTAACCAATATGCAGCATCTTTACAAAAGGAGTTGGCTGCAAAACGGGATACTATGGTACAACAACAAGCACAATCTATTATTGCTAATAATAACTTACCTATTGCACAGGACTGGAATGATTCTTGGGCTAAAAAGCTTTCAGATAAAGAAGCTGAAGTAAGTGCACTTCATGAGGCCATTTTAGAAGATGTTCGTATGCGTGTAGCAATTATTGCAGAGGAACAACATTTAGATTTAGTCATCATCGATGATGGTGGTAATATTAAGGGGCTTGATATTACTGATGCTGTAAAAGCGTCCTATCGAGTTCAATAAGGAGTTATATTATGAATAAACGTATTAAATCTTTAGTATTAGGTGCATCCTTAGTGGCTTCTATGGCTGTTTTAGGTGGTTGTGGTTCTAATAATATTGGTTATGTTGATAGCGTGAAAGTAGCAAACAGCACTGAAAAAGGTATTGAAATCACTAAAGAAATCAATGCTAAGAAAGCTGAGTTGGATGCTAAAATTGCAGCCGCTGATGAAGCATCTAAACAAAATGTATTTAATCAAGCTAATCAAGAGTTAAACGCCTTTGCCAATGCAAAAGCACAAGAATATCGTCAATATCAAGAACAAAAAGTTGGTGAACTTGTAAAAGAGAAAAAACTTGATGTTGTTATTGAAAAAGGTGCTGTTGTTGGTGGTGGTTCTGATGTGACTGATGATTTAATTGCGAAGATGGGCAAAGCTTCTGATGACCAAATTAAAGAAGCTGAAAATGCGGCTAAAGCACAAGAACAACAAGATGCACAACAAAATGCTCAACAAGCAGGTCAAACTACAGCAGTTAATACTGAGGAAAGTGCACAATAATTAAGGATTATTACAGGGGGAGGAGTTTACCTTGGAAAAAACTTTACAGGAACTCGCAACATTAGTAGATGGTCGTGTTATAGGCGATGCATCTATTGTTATTACTGAGACACGTAGCTTTGAACAAGCCGTAAAACAATCCATAACTTTTGCAGTAGGTGAATATGTTGAACATATTGCATTATGCCAAGCGGGTGCTGTGATCGTTGAATCTGAAGTAACAGATGCACCGATGGCTCAAATTGTAGTTGATAATGCAAAAGCAGCATTTGCACAAGTGTTAGAACTCTTCCATCCACCTGTTGTTGTTCCTAGAGAAGTGCATAGCACTGCTATTATTGGCGAAAATGTAACAATTGGAAAAAATGTTGCTATTGGTGCTTATTGTGTTATTAATGATAATGCAGTTATTGAAGATAATGTAACAATTCGCCCATATGTTTATATTGGACATAATGTACGTATTGGCGAAGATTCTGATATTTATGCAGGCGCTATTGTTCATGAAAACTGTATTTTAGGTAAACGCGTTGTATTGCGTGCTAAAGCAGTAATTGGTGGCGAAGGCTTCGGTTTTGCTACAGAGAATGGCGTACATACACATATTCCACAAGTTGGAAATGTTATTCTTGAAGATGATGTTGAGGTTGGCTCTTGTACAACAATTGATAATGCTACAATGGGATCTACATTAGTTCGTCGTGGTACAAAAATCGATAACCTTGTACACCTTGGTCACAATGTGGAAATTGGTGAAGATTGCTTCTTGATTGCTCAAGTTGGTATTGCAGGTAGTACTAAATGTGGTAATCATGTAATCTTTGCAGGCCAAACTGGTTGTACTGGACATATCACAATTGGAGATAATGTACAATTTGCTGGAAAGACTGGTATTACAGGTAATGTACCATCTAATTCTATTATGGCGGGCTATCCTATGAGACCACATAAAGAATGGTTAAAATTGGCAGCTTATGAAAACCGTTTGCCGGATATGGTTAAAACAGTAAAACAACTACAAAAAGAAATTGACGCTTTGAAAGCACAGCTGAAGGAGAGCTAATAATCCATGTATAGGTTTATGAAAATCTTTAGTGCCTTTATTTGCTTATTACCTAAAGGTTTGCAATATGCTATTGGTACATTGCTTGGTGAAGTTGCGTGGCTAGCAGTGCCGCCTAAACGCAAGCGCCTAGCGATAGGCCAAATTCTATTCTGTAATATTACCGATGACCCCAAGGAAGCTCGACGTATTGCGAAAGCTAGTACTACACGCTTTGGTCGTATGATTATTGATGTATTACGCTATCCTGAAATTAAGGATGGTGCATACAAAGATATGGTAGAGTTTATTAACAAAGAGTACTTAGATGATGCTTTAGAAAATGGTCGAGGCGCAATCTTGGCGGCTGTTCACAGTGGCAACTGGGAACTCCTTGGGGGGGTTCTTGCTTCGGAAGGGTATCCGTTGATTTCTGTGGCCATGAAACAGAATGGTGATGCTGATAAGTTCATCAATGAATATCGTCGGATTATGCACCAACATGTGACTTATAAAACTGGTGTGCGGGAAATGATCAATGAGCTAAAAAAAGGTGCTTTTTTAGGCCTTATTATGGATCAGGATCCTGGTGATGATGGTGTTCTTGTACCATTCTTTGGTTATGAAACATTGACGGCTGCTGGTCCAGCTGTACTGGCTCGTATGCAAGATGTACCTATCATTTTTGTGACAATACATTATAGTCCATTTTCTGAGAAGCATGAGATTGAAGTGCATCCACCAATTTATGTGGAGCGTACAGATGATAAAAAACGTGATATAGCGGTAACAACAACGCTTTTAAATGAGTTTATTGAAGATTATATTAGAAGATATCCTGAAGATTGGTTCTGGCTTCATAACCGTTGGAAGTGGACACGTCGTTTCTATGGCGAGCAGATTGAAACTCCGCCAGATGTATATCACTAATTATTAAATATAAAGAGATTTTACATGTATATTTGTACAGTGTCGATTTAGATGCCGCATGAATAAAGCATAGTAAAGTCTCTTTTTATTTTGCAGTGTATAAAGTACTAACTATAATTAAATTTATATAAAGTTAATTATGTGAAAAATGCTTTCAAAATCATTGAATATATGGTAAATTTCTTGTATCACCTATGCAAATAGGGTATAATACATATTGGTGTATAGTAAACGTGAATTCAGATTATGAAAGGACTTTCTTATGAGTAAGCCACAACAAACAATTAAACAGGCTATTTCATATCAAGGGATTGGCCTTCATAGCGGTGAACCAGTGAATATGGTTTTTAAACCTGCACCTGAAAATACAGGAATTGTGTTTATCCGCACGGACATTGAAGGTCATCCTTCTGTGCGAGCACACATTGATAATGTGACGAACACTATGCGCGCTACTACATTGGAAAATGGTGAAGCAAAGGTTTTCACTGTAGAACATGTTATGGCTGCGTTCAGTGCTATGAATATTGATAACTGTTATATCGAGATGGATTCTCCTGAACCTGCTGTAGGTGATGGTAGTAGTGCTATTTTTGTAGGCCTTATAGAAGAGGCTGGCATTCAAGAACAAACAGCACCACGTCATGTATATAAAATAACTCGCTCCCATGCTATTTATGATGGTGATCGTTTTGTAGTTATTTTGCCATACGATGGCTATCGCATTACATTTACATCGGTTAACAGTCATCCGTTACTTGGTACGCAAAATTGCGATTTTGAGGTTTCACCAGAATACTTTAAAGAGCATATTAGTGCTGCTAGAACTATCGGATTTATGAAAGAATTAGAACAATTACAGGCTATGGGCCTTGCAAAAGGTGGTACCTTAGATAATGCGTTAGTTTATGATGATGAGAAGTGTTTGTCTATACCTCGCTTTGATGACGAATTAGTTCGTCATAAGGCATTAGACGTAGTAGGCGACTTATTCTTATTAGGACGAATCGAAGGTCATGTAATTGCTATGAAATCGAGTCATGAATTAAACTCAAAATTGGCTCGTAGTATAATGGAAGAAATAAGGGAGACACAGCCATGATTCTTAATCACGAAGACATTTTAGAAATTTTACCTCATCGTTATCCTATGCTTTTGGTAGATCGCATCGTTGAGTTAGAACCTATGAAACGCGCTGTGGGTATTAAAAATGCTACATTCAACGAATTGTTCTTCCAAGGTCACTTCCCAGGTAATCCAGTAATGCCAGGCGTGTTATTGACTGAGGCTATTGCACAAGTTGGTGGTATTGCTTTGTTATATCCTGAAGAAAACCGCGGTCTTACACCTATGTTTACAGGTATTGATAAAGTTCGTTTCCGTCATCCTGTAAAACCTGGTGATCAAGTACGTATGGAAGTTGATATTGTAAAGATCAAAGGTAAAATGGGTAAGGTTGAAGGCCGTGCCTATGTTGGCGACAAATTGTGCGCTAGCGGTGAATACATGTTTGCCCTTGTATAATGATTGAGGAGTGATTGTAGTGATAGTTGTAGGCATGGAAAATGCAGAATCCAACATCCATAGTACAGCCATAGTCCATCCAAATGCTAAATTGGGCAAAGATGTAATCGTAGGTCCTGGCGCTGTAATCGGCGAACATGTCGAAATCGGCGATGGTACACAAATCGGTGCACATGTTGTAATTGGTGGTTGGACAACCATTGGTAAGCGTTGTGAGATTTATCCTAGCGCATCTATTGGGTTGGAACCGCAAGATTTAAAATTCAAAGGCGAAAAAAGCTATTGTAATATTGGCGATGAAACGGTTATCCGTGAATTTGTCACTATTAGCCGCGCTACTGGCGAAGGTGAAGAAACACGTGTAGGCAATAACTGCTTGCTTCAAGCATGTACACATGTGGCTCATAACTGTATTGTTGGCAATAATGTAATTATGAGTAACTGTGCAGGCTTAGCTGGTCACGCTATCGTTGAAGATCGCGTAGTTATTGGTGGCCTTGCAGGTATTCATCAATTTGTTAAGATTGGTCGAAATGCTATGGTTGGTGGCATGGCTAAGGTAGTCCAAGATATTCCACCATACGTTATTGCTGATGGTCAACCAGCGCGTGTTATCGGCCTTAACTCTGTTGGCTTATCTCGTGCAGGTATTTCAGAAGAAGTACGCCGAGATTTGAAACAAGCATTCCGTATTATCTATCGTTCTGGTTTTAGTTTATCTAAGGCTATTGAAGAAATGGAAATGCAGCTTGATTCTTCTGTAGAAATTGAAAATTTATTACGCTTCTTACGCAATGCCGATCGTGGTATTATGCGTACACGTCGCGACTAATTCAAAAGACCTCGTACAATGTACGAGGTCTTTTTGTGTAATCTATAAATATTAATATTTTTATATGATTTATAAAATTTAGGCTTTTAATGGGATAAGAATTTTATAATAGTAGTTCATTAATATTAAATATTTTGATAAAAACATCTGAATATATTTTACGTTCCTAAGTTGTAAAATTGGGATTAAAATAATTCTGTTAAAATGATGAAGAAATAGGCATAAAACATAGTGTTTTAATGGTAAAAAGTATCCATTTATAGTACAATATATTGTATATGATTATGTCTTTTTTGAGGCATTATTTATTGTAAATTTGTAATTACTAATTGATATATAGGCCGTAGGTCATCTAGGAGGTATAGTCTTGGCAAAGGTAGGATTGATTGCAGGCATTGGAGTTTTACCTGTAGAATTCATGCGAGCCGCTCATGTATTAGGTCACGAGGTAGTTGTTATCGGCGTGGTTCCAGATGTAGACCCGGCTTTGAAGGCTGAGGCCGATGCTTTCTATGATATTAGTGTTGCTAAACTAGGTAAAATCTTCAAAACCTTGAAAAATGAAGGTGTTGTGGAGTTAACCATGTTAGGCAAAGTTACTAAAGAAATTCTTTTTAAGGGTCTTGCTTTCCCAGACTTGAAAACATTAGGCGTGCTTAAACGTTTGAAAAATCGCAAGGATGACACGATTATGCTTGCCATCGTTGATGAAATCGAAAGAGAAGGATTTAAAGTTTTAGATCAAACCGTATATCTAAAACCATTTATGCCAAAGGTGGGGGTGCTTTCAAAAGCACAACCAACTGATGAGCAATGGGCGGATATTTGCTTTGGCTTTGAATTAGCAAAACAAATGGGTGGTCTTGATATTGGACAAACTGTTGTTGTTAAGCACAAAGCGGCAATGGCTATCGAGGCTATTGAAGGTACTGATAAGTGCATTTTGCGTGGCGGTGAGTTAGGTCGTGGCGATGCAGTTGTAGTTAAAACAGAAAAGCCAAATCAAGACGTGCGTTTTGATGTACCTGCTGTGGGGATTAAAACATTAATGTCTATGATTGACAGTGGCTGTAAAGTGTTAGCTGTTGAAGCAGAAAAGACTATTTTTGTTCAGCAAGAAGACGTACTTGATATGGCTAATCGCCATGGTATTGTCATCTGTGCTGTAGACCAAGAATTTGTGAATTCCAGAAAGGATGCATAATGAAAGTCATGTTTTCCGCCGGAGAAGCATCCGGTGATACTCATGCGGCCAGCGTTGCAAATGCACTAAAAGAAATAGATCCTTCGGTCGATATGTTTGGTATGGGTGGCACCTTGATGGAACGCGCTGGTGTTCGCATCGTATACGATATTAAAAATTTAGGTGTTATAGGGATTGTAGAGATTGTCAAATCCTTACCAAAATTCTTTAAACTTCGCACCTATTTAAAACGTGTCATGATGAAGGAAAAACCGGATATTCTCGTATGTGTAGACTATCCTGGATTTAATATGAAGCTGGCAGCCGTAGCTCATGAATTAGGGATTCCTGTTCTATATTACATTGCGCCTACAATTTGGGCATGGCATAGTAGCCGTGGCAATACGATTCGCAAGTATGTCACTAAGGTAGCATCTATATTTCCTTTTGAAGCAGAAGCGTATCGCAAATATAAATGCGATGTAGAATTTGTAGGGCATCCTTTATTGGATATCGTACATCCTACAATGACTAAAGATGAGGCTGAGGAATATTTTGGAGCCCGTAAAGAGGCTAAAAAGGTTTTACTCATGCCTGGCAGTCGCAAGCAAGAGGTTTTATCATTGCTTGATACGATGTTAAAAAGTGGTGAGCAATTGATGGCAAACCATGAAGATATTCAATTCTTCTTACCTCGAGCACATACCATCGATCGCAGTGAGCTGGAAACCTTTATCGATGCCCATAAGGTGCCTGTTACGATTACAGAAGACCATACGTATGACTTGATGCAGATTTGTGATGTGTGCCTTGCCGCATCAGGAACTGCTACGTTGGAAACAGCAATGATGGAATTACCGACAGTGTTACTGTACCGTGTCTCCCCAATTACTTATGGTATTGGAAAAATGGTAGTAAATGTATCACATGTAGGATTGCCTAATATTGTGGCTGGTAAAGAGGTAATTCCTGAATTATTACAAGATTCTGTTACACCACAGGCTATTGTATCTTTAGTGGAACCTCTTCTAACTGATGTTGAGAAAAATAAAGCTATGCGCAGTGAATTGCGTGAAGTACATCATAAATTAGGTGAACCAGGCGCCGTAAAGCGTGTAGCGGAATTAGTATATAATCTCGGTAAGGAGAAATGTAATGAATAGTTACTCTAGGCTCTTATATTTTGTAAAGCCTTATTATAAGCGCATGATCTTTGCAGTATTTTGCATGATTGTTGCAGCTGCAGCCTACTTGGTAGTTCCTTGGTTAATTAAAAATGTAGTAGACCAAGTATTAGATGAAAAGAATATGTTTATGTTGAACCTCATTGTAGGGGCTATCATTCTTATATTCTTAATTCGTGGCTTTGCTACCTATGGTCAAACCTATAATATGTCCTACATTGGACAACGTGTCATCATCGATGTCCGTGAGGCTATTTTTAATCACTTGCAAAAATTAAGTTTATCTTATTTTGACCGCCGTAAAACAGGCGTTATCATGAGTAATCTTACAAATGACGTTGCTGCGCTTCAGTCTGCTGTAGTGGATAACTTAATTTCCTTTATTACAGAATCTGTAACACTGATAGGTTCTCTCGTGTCTATGCTTCTCATTGATTGGAAATTGACACTCGTTACCTTTATTACGGTTCCTGTAGTGTTGGTCATTATCAATGTATTTGGTAAAAAGCTTCGCGTCGCAGGTCATGATGTACAAGGTCGTGTGGCTGACATTACAGCCCTTTTACAAGAGGTTATTAGTGCAATTCGTGTTGTGAAATCCTTCGCCCGTGAAGATTTTGAACGCAAGCGTTTTGAAGATGAAAATGATCGCAACTTTAAAGCTGTTATTAAAGCTACTAAGTTGACTAGTTTACTAAGTCCAATGGTTGAGTTTTCTGCGGCTATTGCAGTGGCAGTCATTCTTTGGTATGGTGGCTATTCTGTAGTAACAGGAACTATTACAGCAGGCTCTTTGATTGCTTTCTTGATTTATGCCATTAATTTGTCCAACCCGGTAAAACGCTTGAGCCAAGTGTATGGTAACATTCAAAAAGCCTTAGCAGCAGCTGATCGTGTATTTGAAATCTTAGATACTAAAACTGATGTTGTAGAAAAAGCTGATGCTATTACGTTGCCATCTATTAAAGGCGATGTAGAGTTTAAAGATGTTTCCTTCTCTTATGATGGTGAAAAAACGGCGCTTGAAAACTTCACGTTGTCTGTTAAGGCTGGTGAAAGTGTAGCCCTTGTTGGTCCATCTGGAGCAGGTAAAACGACTCTTGCTAACTTGTTACCTCGCTTCTACGATGTAACGGGTGGCGCTCTTACCATTGATGGTTATAATGTAAAAGATGTTACATTTAAATCATTACGTGAGCAAATCGGACTTGTACCACAAGAAACAGTATTATTTAATGCCACAATTAAAGAGAATATCTTGTATGGTCGATTAGATGCTACTGATGAAGAGGTATATGAAGCTGCTAAGGCTGCTAATGTTCTTGAGTTCGTAGAAAAGATGCCTGATGGTCTCGATACAGTTGTAGGTGAGCGAGGCAGCTCCTTATCTGGCGGTCAACGTCAACGGGTAGCCATTGCACGTGCTATTTTAAAAGATCCTCGTATTCTAATCTTGGATGAAGCCACATCTGCATTAGATACAGAGAGTGAAAAACTTGTACAAGAGGCACTAGATCGCCTCATGAAAGGGCGTACTGCATTTGTTATTGCCCATCGATTGAGCACAGTTCAAAATGCTCATCAAATTGTTGTACTTAATCAAGGCCACTTGGTAGAGCAGGGGACTCACCAAGAGCTATTAGCTGTTAATGGCGGATTGTACAATCATCTCTATTCCGTTCAATTCTCCAACAAAGGATAACCATGTACTGGATATATAATGTATTGCTCATATTTTATTGGATTGGCTTGATTCCGGTTATTTTATACCGTCTCGCCTTTGAAGATGGATTTTATGAGCGTATCAAACAGAGTGCAGGCTATATGCCAGCCTCATTACTAAAGAAAATTGAAGGACGTCGTGCTATTTGGATTCATGCTGCTTCTGTAGGGGAAATTGTAGCTACTAGTCCGTTAGTAAAAGAGGTAAAAAAGGAATTTCCTGAAGCCGTTGTGGTCGTATCTGTCGTAACTGCTACAGGTCATGCAATGGCACATCGCATTATTCCGGAGGCAGAAGGTATTATTTTCTTCCCTCTTGATTTGCCTTATTTGACACGTAAGATTTTGCATATTATTAAACCTATTACTATCTTACTTGTAGAAACAGAAATTTGGCCAAATTTCTTGCGCATTGCGCAATCAGAAGATATTCCTGTTATGATGGTTAATGGGCGGATTTCTGATCGTAGTATGAAACGCTATAAATATATTAGTGCGTTCACAAAAGAAATGTTGCGTTCTATTGAACGTTTTTGTATGCAATCTAAGTTTGATGCAGCACATATTGAAGTGTTAGGAGCTCATACACCAGATATTACTGTAACAGGGAATATGAAGTACGACCAAACGTACGCTACTGTATCAAACGAAGAAAAACAATCTCTTCTTGAAGAGTTTGGCTTTGGTAATAATCATCCTATAATTATTGCTGGTAGTACACATAAGGGTGAGGAAGAAACAATATTTGAGACCTTTAAACAAGTATTACAAGAATACCCTCAAGCTCGTTTACTAATTGCGCCTCGTGAGATATATCGCGGTCATGATGTTCAAAATCTAGCGAAGCGTTATGAATTAAATGCTATTTGTCGTAGTGATATGACAGAGCCAGTTCATGAAGGAATACCTGTAGTTGTTTTGGATACTATTGGCGAACTCGGTCGTTTATATAGCTTAGGGGATATTATTTTTGTTGGTGGTTCTCTTGTGAAAACTGGGGGCCATAATATTCTCGAACCGGCAGCACATGGTAAACCAATTCTTGTAGGACCATATATGTTTAATTTCAAAGAGATTTTCGCTTTATTACATTCTCGTCATGCTTGTGAGCAGGTGAAGAATGGTAAAGAATTAACTGATATGGTATTGCGATTATGTAAGGATAAGGATTTATCAACGGAAATGGGGCAAAACTGTCTTGATATTATTCGTGAAAATCGCGGTGCTACACAACGCAATACACAAGAGTTACGTCAGTTATTTGAAAAACACCATATTATTCCATAAGCTAGATATAATTTATTAGATTCATCTATGATGTTACATAATAGGAGGAGTCACCTATGAGTGGGGAAGCATTATTTAAATCCATCGTTAGTGGTGAGAATCAATCCATATTAGGTGATATAGCTCGTTCCAGCTTGGGCTTTCTAAGTAAAGGTTACGAAAAGGCTGTATCAATACGAAACGCTCGATTTGATGCGGGAAACGGGGTTACTAAAGTTACCGTTCCGGTTATCAGTGTTGGGAATATTACTGCTGGTGGTACAGGTAAAACCCCAATGGTGAGATTTATATGTGATGTACTCACACAAAAAGGACTCCATCCTACTGTGCTAAGTCGTGGCTATCGGGCTGAGGACAATAAGAAAAATATAATTATTTCTAAAGATGGTGCTATGTTGGTAGAGCCATTTATTAGTGGTGATGAAGCTTGGTTGTTAGCCAAAGTATTACAAAAGTCTAATGTGATCATCGGTCGTGAACGGGCTAAATCTGCAGAAATTGCTATAAATGAGCTCGGTGCAGATTGTTTAGTTATGGATGATGGCTTTCAACATCGCGCATTAGCTCGAGATATTGATATCGTTCTTATTGATGCTTCTAACCCATTTGGTTATGACCATGTATTACCCCGTGGTTTATTACGAGAACCGCTTAGTGGGTTACAGAGAGCTAGTATTATTGTTCTTACCAAGGTGGATCAAGTGGCACCAGGTGTTGTTTCAGGTATCCGTAAGCGTTTAGCTCATATGCTTCCCAATACACCTGTATATGAAACAATCCACAAGCCTCAATGTATGTATACATTAGATGAGTGGGCCAACGGAGAAAATGGTTCTCCAGTCGATACATATCAAAAGCATCGAATCATGGCGGTTAGTGGTATTGGGAACCCTCAATCCTTTACACAAACATTGACCGATATCGGATATAATGTGGTCCATACAATGCCATTTGGTGATCATCATAATTTCGAAAATGATGATGTTGTAGATATTTGGAAAGAGGCATTTGCTCATCAAGCAGATGCTATTTGTATCACGGAGAAGGATGCGGTGAAGTTGAGTCAATTGCATGCAATTGAAGACTTGAAAATGCCGATTCTAGTGCTATCTATTGGGATTGAATTCATCTCTGAAAAACAAGAATTCATAGAAAATTTAGAGATTTAGTGTATAATAATTAGATACACGAATAACAGAAATGGGGGATTATTGTGAAGTTTGGATGCGTTATTCCTGCTCGTTATGGTTCTACAAGATTACCAGGAAAACCATTAGCGGATATAGCAGGTAAACCAATGATTGAACGTGTTTATGCAAGAGTGTCACAAGCGACAAAAACTGAGTGTACTATTGTTGCTACAGATGATGAACGTGTATATTCTGCAGTTCAAAACTTTGGAGGTTCTGTTATGATGACAGACCCTAATCACCCTACAGGAACTGATCGATTAGCCGAGGTTGCTAATCATTATACAGACTTAGATGTCATTATTAATGTTCAAGGTGATGAGCCTATGATTGAGCCAAAACTTATTGATGAATTGGCCCAACTTTTTGAAGAAGATCCAAACTTACAAATGGCAACTGTAGCCACTCCTTTATTGGAGGATGAATACGCTGAACCATCAGCTGTAAAGGTTATTTTAAATAATCGCAATGATGCGATGTATTTTTCTAGATCCTTAATTCCGTATCCACGTCGTGATTTTGTACGTGCGCCGTTAAAACATATTGGCATCTATGCATATCGTAGATATTTCTTATTAAACTATGCAAAGATGGAACCAACACCAGCGGAGCAAACCGAATCGTTAGAGCAATTGCGCGCTCTTGAAAATGGCTATACTATTCGTGTTATTCTTACAGATAAACGATTTATCGGTGTTGATACACCGGAAGACTTAGCTCGTGTAAATGCAATTTACGAGCAAGAGGAGAAATAAATGAAAACAGTTCAAATTAAAGATATTACAGTCGGTGGCGGTAAAGGTCTTTTTGTCCTTGCTGGACCTTGTGTTATTGAAGATTATGACCGTACATTGGCTATTGGCAAACGAGCAAAAGAAATTTGTGAACGCTTAGGAGTTCCATATATCTTTAAAGCTTCTTTCGATAAGGCTAACCGTTCTAGCTACGGTTCTTTCCGTGGACCAGGTCTTGAGGAAGGTCTAAAAATCCTTGCTTCTATAAAAAAAGAACTCAATGTACCAGTTGTAAGTGATATTCACTCCATTGAACAAATCGAACCGGCTGCAGAAGTATTGGATGTTTTACAAATTCCAGCTTTCTTATGTCGTCAAACAGACCTTGTATATGGTGCAGCTAAAACTGGCAAATGCGTAAATGTGAAAAAAGGTCAATTTATGGCACCTAAAGATATGGAAAATGTCTTAAATAAAATGAAAGAAACAGGCAATGAAAATCTTATGCTTACAGAGCGTGGATTTAGCTTTGGCTATAATAATCTCGTTGTAGATATGAGATCTTTCCCAATTATGCGTTCTTTCGATTATCCAGTAGTATTCGATGCTACACATAGCGTTCAATTACCTGGTGGCGCAGGTACTAAATCTAGTGGTAATCGCGAATTTGTACCAAATTTGGCTCGTGCCGCTGTTGCAAGTGGTGTAGATGGTCTATTCTTTGAAGTACATGATAATCCAGAGGAAGCCTTATCCGATGGTCCAAACATGTTATACTTAGATAATTTTGAAGCTTTGCTACGAGATTTAGTAGCTATTGATAAAATCGTAAAAGGTTAGGGGCGGTATTTGTGACTATTTTAGAACAAGCAGCACAGGTACTTCATGAGGAAGCACGTGCTATTGAGGAATTAAGTTCTCGTTTGGATCACAATTTTGTAAATGCTGTAAATATGATTTTGGCTTGTAAGGGCCGTGTAGTTTGTACTGGTATGGGAAAATCTGGTCATATTGGTCGCAAAATTGCGGCTACCTTGGCTAGTACTGGTACACCAGCACTTTTCATGCATCCTGGTGAAGGTGTGCATGGCGATCTTGGTATGATTACAGAAGATGATGTAGTATTAGCTTTTTCCAATAGTGGTGAAACAGGCGAAATCATCAGTATCTTACCATCCTTACGTCGCATAGGTGCAAAATTAATTTGTGTTGTAGGTAAACCAGAATCTACATTAGCTAAGAATTCTGATATTGTATTGCTCGCTGAAGTAGAACGTGAAGCTTGTCCATTGGGCTTAGCGCCAACTACAAGTACTACGGTTGCTTTAGCATTAGGTGATGCCTTAGCAGTATGCTTATTAGAACGACATCACTTTACACCTGAAAACTTTGCTGTATTCCATCCAGGTGGTTCTCTTGGTCGCAAATTATTGTTGACCGTAGAAAATATTATGCATGGTGGTGAAGATAATCCTACGGTATTTAAAGGTGCAACAGTGCGAGATGCACTCTTTGTAATGACCGAAAAAGGTTTAGGTGCTACTAATGTTATTGATGAAGAAGGTCACTTATTAGGCCTTGTTACCGATGGTGATGTGCGCCGCGGATTAGATTCTGGCAGTAATTTCCTAGAATGGCCTGTAGAGGATATGATGACCTCTATGCCTCGTACGATTACAAAGGACAAATTAGCGGCTGAAGCTCTTCATTTAATGGAGAAAAATCAACCACGCCCTATTACGGTGTTACCAGTTGTAGATACAGATAATAAATGTCTAGGCATTGTTCATATTACGGATTTATTGCGTAGAGGCATTGTATAATGAATATTCAATGGATTGTTCTTGATGTTGATGGCGTGCTATCTGATGGTACTCTAATCTATACATCAAGTGGGGAAGAGCTTAAGTCTTTCTCTGTAAAAGATGGACTAGGATTAACGGCAGCTCGAAAAGTAGGACTTAAGCTTGCCATCATCACAGCACGGATATCTCCTATGGTTGAGCGACGTGCTAAGGAGCTTCATTTTGATGCATTGCTTATGGGGCATGCCAATAAGACAGAAGCATTAAGAACCCTTTGTAAAGAGTATCAAATCAATTTAGAAGAGATTGCTTACATGGGGGATGACCTAAATGATTTAGGGGCACTCCAAATCGTAGGTTTACCAATGGCACCAAACAATGCGGTACCAGAGGTTAAAGAATTAGCTAAATTTATATCTACTGTTAATGGAGGCCATGGTGCCGTTAGAGAGGCTGTAGAATATATCTTGAAAAATCAAGGTCTATGGGAAACTGTTGTAGCAGACTATGCACGAGAGGCCCATGCTCATGGACAATAAAGGAGGTGGGCAGAATGAATAACGAATGGCAATACCATTTAGTTAAAGGCATTAGCTGGCTCGTTTGCCGACTGCCATATAAGCTCATTTTGCTCATAGGCGCTAGTTTAGGACCAGTATATGGTCTCATAGCGAAGAAGCAAAAACTTAGAGGTATAAAAAACATAAAGATTGGCATGAACATGAATGATCAAGAGGCAGAACAATTAATTGAAAAGTTGTTCAAAAATCTTGGCCGTAGTGTTATGGAAGTCTTGTATATGCCAAACCTGACAAAGTATTTTATCAATAAACATATTGAAATGAGAGGCGTAGAACATTTAGAAAAAGCTATCGCTGAAGATAAAGGTGTAATTGTTCTTACTGGACATGTTGGCAACTGGGAATGGATGGGGGCTGCTATGGCGGCTCATGGTTATCCATCAACTACTATTGTTAAGAAACAACCTAATGCTCAATTTACACGTCTCATGAATGAATATCGTGAGATGGTGGGCCTTGATGTGTTTGCTAGTGGTGGCAATGAAATCGTTTCTGCTGCTAAAGCATTAAAAAAGAAGAAATTACTTGGTTTTTTAGCTGACCAAGATGGCTATATACATGGTTTACCTGTTCCATTTTTAGGCCAAGATTCCTCCGCAGTTATTGGTCCGGCTACGTTTGCAAGAAAATTTGGATCTCCAGTAGTTCCAATTTTTGCATCTCGAAAACCAGAAGGTGGTCATATTGTTCACATTCTACCAGCCTTACATTATATAGATACAGGTGATGAAGATGCAGATATGTATCGTCTAACTGAGGAATGTGTACGTGTTACAGAAGACTTTATTCGTGAGCATCCAGATGAGTGGCTATGGTTCCAACATCGCTGGATGACTAAGATGGATCAAATTATTGATTATGATAAGAAGATAGCTGCACGGGAGAGGGCACATGAAAAACAATAAAAAATTAATTGCCATAGTGGCCGCCATAGTGTTGGCTCTGATTGGTCTTATCGTATATATTATGAAAGACTCTGGTGATGTTGGTACCACTCAAAATCAGAATGGACAACTGGTTAACTTCCAAGGAGCCGATTTACAAGAGGAAAAAGATGGCAAGCTAGTATGGGCATTATCAGCTGAAAAGATTGAATATGATCCACGTACAAAAGCTATTGTGCTGACTAATTTAAAAGGTCTTTTCTATCAAGATGATGTAACTACAACAATCACAGCACCTCATGCTGTATTGACCGGTGATCGCAACTCCCTTGATATTGATCAAGGTGTTACAGCCACAAATACTGATGGAGCTGAGTTTAAAACTGATGCACTTCACTTTGATAATAAGACGAAAACGTTGACATCTAAATCTGCCTTTACCTATAACGGTAAAGATATAACATTAACTGGTGATAAACTTGAAGGCAATATGTCCTTGAAGAAAATCAAAGCTATTGGTAATGCAAAGTTAACGAAGAAGTAATGCGAGGAAATATAATGAATAAGAAAAAACAGATTGGTATGGCTATTTTGGCTATGCTTATGACAGCATCTGTTACAGCTTGGGCTGCAAATGATCCTTTGACTATTAGCGCAGATACATTATCTTATGATGGCAATACGGGAATTGCTAATGCAAACGGTAATGTGGTAATTACTCAAGCTGATAAAACGATGACTGGTGCCAATGGATGGTATAATACAAAAACTCAGGAAGCAAATCTAGATGGCGGCGTATCTATGATTGGTTCTGATATGGCTATGTCTGCAGAATCAGTGCACAGTTACAATAATAATAAATTCACTGCTAATGGCGGAGTTCATTTACAACGTAGCGATCGTCAAATTTTCGGTGATAAAGTTGAATATAATACAGATACAGAGTATGGTCTTGTATCTGGCAATGCTCGTTTGATTGCAGAAGGTACTACTTTGACAGGTAATCAAGTTGAAGGTTGGCTAAAAGAAATTCGTGCAGTAGCACAAGGGGATGTGACATTCTCTAATCCAGAACGAAATGTATCTGGCTCTGCAGAGCGTGCTACCTATACGCAAACACCTAATCAAAATGATGGAGTTGTACTTTTATCTGGATCTGCTCATGCTGTTCAAAATGGTAATGTGCTCAATGCGCCAGAGCTTAAAATTCGTTTAGCTGATGATTCTGCTGAAACATTGGGTGGTCGTAGTACACTCATCATTGTTCCAAATCAATAAGGATTAAATATGTATATAGAAACCAAAAACTTAGTCAAAACCTTTAGCGGTCGCAATGTTGTAGACGGGGTTAGTTTACGCGTTGATAAGGGGCAAGTCGTTGGGCTCCTAGGTCCTAATGGTGCAGGGAAAACTACATCATTCTATATGATTGTTGGCATTGAACGACCTAGTTCTGGTATCATTACCGTTGATGGCAAGGATATTACGAATATTCCAATGTATAAACGAGCTGCTGAAGGTATTGGGTATCTTCCACAAGAAGCATCAATTTTTCGATCCATGACTGTTGAGGATAATATTCGTGCTATGTTACAAACAACATCAAAGAAATCTGATGAAATTGAAGCTATAGTGGAATCTCTCATCGAAGAATTTCATATTGGTCATGTTCGGGATCGTATGGGGATGCAGCTATCTGGTGGTGAACGCCGTCGTGTAGAAATCGCTCGTTGTCTTGCGTTAGAACCGAATTTTATTCTTCTCGATGAACCTTTTGCTGGTGTCGACCCTATAGCGGTTGCTGACATTCAACAAATCATTTTGCATGTAAAAAATCGCGGTATTGGTATCTTGATTACAGATCACAATGTGCGTGAAACATTGGGGATTGTAGATAAGGCGTATATTTTAAGTAGTGGTAAGATCCTCCTAGAAGGCACCCCTGAAGAAATTGCAAACGACCCAATCGCTCGTGAGCATTACTTAGGGGATAACTTTAGATTATAGGAGGGGACTATGAGATTATTAGATAAATATATATTAAAAGCCTTTGTAGGTCCGTTCCTATTTGGGGTATTTGCTTTTACCAGTATTTTTATTGGCACAGGCACATTGTTTAGAATTGCTCAATATATTACTGAATATGGGGCACCGCTAGTTCTCGTTATGAAAGCTTTTGTGTTGGCATTACCAAGCATTGTTATCTTAACATTCCCAATGTCAGTACTATTGGCTTCACTTATGACCTTTAGTCGCTTGAGCAGTACTAGTGAGATTGTTGTTATGCGTGCCGGTGGTCTTAGCTTTTTACGCTTAGCGATGCCTGTATACATTATTGCCCTTATCATCTCAATTGGGGCTGTCGCATTTAATGAATTTGTTGTACCACGTACAAATAATATGTATCAAACAATTGTGCGTGAACAGATTATGAAAAATGCATCACCTCAAACACAAAATCATATCGTTTTAAAAACAATGAATGGTAATGATTTAGGCACATTAATGTATGCTAAAAGCTACAATGCGGAGACTAAAAAATTAAGCATGATTACGGTGCAACAGTTTGGTGAAGGTGGCAAGTTACAACAAGTTGAAAATGCGGATACTGCTGTTTGGAATGGCCAATATTGGGTGATGCAAAACGGCATTATTTATGATATTTCCGCTGGTGATGGTGTAGAACGTACAATGAAGTTCAAGGAGCAATCCTTGCCAATTAAGTCTGCGCCAAAGGATATTCAACAAGATCAACGTAAACCAGAAGAATTAACAATCAAAGAATTACGTCATCAAATTAAAGCGTATAAGGCGGCTTATACGAATGCCAATAAACTAGAAATGGAAATGTACCAACGTTTTACAATTCCATTAGCTAGCTTTGTATTTGCTCTTGTAGGTGCTCCATTAGGTCTTCAAAAGCAACGTTCTAGCTCATCTATTGGTTTTGGTATCAGTATTTTAATCATCTTTATTTATTATGGGGTGATGACATTTGCTGGTGCATTAGGTAAAGGTGGTGCATTGCCAACCGTATTTGCTGCATTAATTCCAGATACATTAGGCATCATTGCTGGCCTATATTTGAATTGGCGTGTATCTAAGTAACCTAGTATATAAAGAAATAAATTTGATTTACGAAATAGCATATTTTCGAATCCAATAATTGTGTAATCTTATGAAAGGAGGGACTCGATGTTAGTAGGTGTTAAAATATTAGTTATTATCGCCCTTATGGGTGGACTTATTGCCTACATGGGGGATAAGTTAGGCACCAAAGTTGGTAAGCGTCGCATGTCCCTCTTTGGATTAAGGCCTAAGCATACATCGATTATTGTTACTATCGTAACGGGATTGTTAGTTGCAGCTGCTACAGTAGGTGTATTAACTATTACATCTCAAAGCGTACGAACAGCGCTCTTTGGGATGGATCAGTTGCGAGCAGATATGAAGCAACTTAATGATGAGGTAGCTGCTAAGACGCAAGAGCTTATTCGAGGACAAGCGTTGCTTGAGCAAAATAAGCAAGAATTAGCAGAACGAATGGCTGAAATAGAGCAAATTCGTAAAGAGGTTGATGCAACTAAGGCTGAGTTGGCTAGTGCACAAGCGGCTAAAGATGCGACTGAAGCTGAGTTAGCTACACTTCAAGCTTCATATGATGAAGTATCTAAAAAATTAGCTGATTTAGAGGCTACAAGAGCCAAGATGGAAGCTCATATTAAGGATTTACAGACAACGCAAGAACAGTTGCAAAATGGCATTATTCATTTGCGTGAAGGTACAATTCTTTTCCAAGTTGATCAATTATTGGCTCAAGCTGTTGTTCGACCTGGTTTAAGTGAAGAAGATAGCCATGCAGCCATCAAAAATATTATTGATGATACAAATAAATTGGTATTACGTCGTCTTGGTATAGAAGATCAAGGTCAGGCTGTTGTGTATGTAGATCGTCAGAATATTGAGGTAGCTACACAAAAGCTTAATAGAGCAAAGACTCCAATGGTGGTTCAAGTGGTTGCTGCTGGAAATATTATTGCTGGTGAACCAGCGGTAGCAGTTATCCAAGTTTACCCACAACAATTTATTTATAAAAATGGAGAAGTAATCCATTCTGCTATAATGGATGGTGGCCCTAACGCTCAATCTGCTATGCTTCAATTCTTAAAGCAAGTAAATGAAAAGGCAAGAGAGAAAGGGATTATTCCGGATTCCTTATCTGGTGATATCGGAACGATACCAGGGGATGATTTGTTTACTGCTATTCGTCGTATTGCTACAATGCATGGCAAGGTTCATGTGGAAGCGTATGTTGATGGTGATACATATTCATCTGGCCCTGTGCATCTTAAGTTACGTATTACTCAAATGCCTGTTTTTAATGATAAGGCTAAAATGCCAGCTTATTAAATTGAATAGTATTTTGGTTTATATACTTTAAACGAAGGTCTTATGTAAATTTTTACATAAGACCTTCGTTTTGTGTTAAAATATAAATGCTGTATTAGAAATGAGGATAGTAATATGACTGATACTACGTACATTTTGGCTGTAGATCCAGGCAATGAAAAAACAGGTGTAGCAATTGTGACACCTTCTGGTACTATGGTATGTCGTAAAATTATTATGACAAAACAGTTCAATGGTGAAATTGAACGTATATTAACTGAATATTATGGTATTGTTCATATGGTATGTGGAAATGGTACAAATCATAAATATTTATATCCATCTCTCCAACAAATTGGACGAAATCACAGAATTACTACTAGTTTAATTGATGAATCGCATAGTACTGAGGAGGCTCGAAAATTATATTGGCAATATAATTCACCTACAGGGTGGCGTAAGATTATCCCTACGTCTATGCAATTTCCACCAGAGCCTGTAGATGATTTAACTGCTTTTATTATTGGTTTACGTTATACAAAACAGTTAAACCAAACTGCTAATGATATACAAAGTAATATGATGGACTCTGGTGAGTTAGAAGAAAAGAGACTACATGCTATGGAGCAGTTGTACGGTAAAGGAGAAGTGCATGAAAAATGAAGCTTCAACGCATAAGTGGTCAAATTTTATTATGCGTTGCTTAATGATGATCTTAGGGGCTCTAATTTATACTATAGGCTTAGATTTATTTTTAGTACCGAATAATATCATCGATGGTGGTGTAGTTGGTATTTCCTTGATGGCTGCAGAGCTTTCCGGAATTTCTTTTAGTATTTTCGTCGTACTCTTTAACTTGCCTTTCTTATATATTGGCTATAGAGCTAATGGCAAAAACTTTACTTTCTCTACACTATTTTCTATCGTATGGATGGCAATTTTCTCTACCTTTGCTCATGATTTTACACCTATCACAACAGATCCATTCTTAGGTTCTATCTTTGGTGGTATCATTTTAGGTATTGGGGTAGGCCTCATAATACGTAATGGTGGTTCTTTAGATGGCTCTGAAATTGTGGCGATCATCTTTGATAGACGTTCCACTTTCTCCGTTGGTGAAATCGTAATGGCCATGAATCTCATTATTCTTGGTGCCGCAGGTTTTGTATATAGTTGGAATAGTGCTATGTATTCCTTAATCGCTTATTTCATTGCTTATAAGATGATCGATATTACAATTACAGGCCTTGATGAATCTAAAGGGGTAATGATTATTACAGATGCAGAGAACTCTAAGAATCTTGCAGATGCATTAAATGCGAACCTTAATCGTGGTGTTACAATTATGTATGGTGAAGGGGGCTATTTAAAGCAACCTAAGCATGTTTTATATTCTGTAGTAACAAGACTTGAAATTATGAGGTTAAAAAATACTGTTTATGAAGTAGATCCATCGGCATTTATTACGATTCAAGATGTACATGATGTATTTGGTGGTAGATTTACAAAGAACGGTCATTAAGGGGTTAATATGAGTAATAAAATAGTAAAAGAAATATTAGATTGGATTTATGCCATTGTATTGGCATTAATTATTGCCATGGTAATTCATATTTTCTTGATTCAACCAACACGTGTATCTGGTGAATCAATGGAGGATACATTACACAATGGACAATATTTAATTGTAACGAAATGGCATCATATTATGAATGAAATGCCAAATTATGGTCAAATTGTAATCATTGATAGTCGTGTTAATCGCGCACGTACTTGGGTAGATGATGTAGAAGAACCATTGATGAACTATGCATCAGTCTTTAATAAAGCGGCTCAAACAAATGATGTATGGGTTAAGCGCGTTATCGGTCGTCCTGGTGATGTATTAGAGTTTAAAGATGGTCATGTATGGCGTAATGGTGAACAATTACAAGAACCATATACCAAAGATACAAAAATGAATTATACACGCTCCACACCTGTTACAATTCCTGAAGGATATGTATTTGTGATGGGGGATAACCGAAATCATTCTAGTGATAGTCGTTTCATTGGTCCTGTTCCAGTTGATCACGTCCTAGGTTTTGTATCCTATGCAATTTAATGCTTCTAAAAGCCTCTCTATAGTAGTAATTACTATAGAGAGGCTTTTTGTATTTAAATAATGGGGTATTTATAGCTTAATATTATTAATGACATATTTTAAGAGAAAATATATGATGAATGGCATTGATAAGGTTATTACTAATAGAAATTAGAAAGACAAAATAAAGATATTAATAATAGAAAAGAGGAATATAATTATATTTTAGGTCTATATATTAGTGTTAAATATTAAATAATATGATATTCATTATTTTTAATAATTAAAAGTTGTAGGTTTATTATCTAAAATACATGAATTTTAGATAAATAAAATGAAATTGCGCAAAATTTAATTTTGAAAAATGCAGTAAAAATCTATGTTTATAGGTTTATTTTTATTCATGAAAGAAATTTCATCAAATTAAGTTGTATAAAATGCTTTACAAAAAATTTGGACGGTGATATATTCTAATCACAGTAAGGCACCACTAATAAAGAGGTGACGCTGTGATAGATAATATAGTCGAGGAAACGTGGACACTCCTAATATATCTTTCATAGTTATACCACTTATACAGTGAATGTCTTCTGATACTATAAATTCTTATTTATAAGAAAGAAGGAATTCATTATGAAAAAACAATTCGCAACAATTTTTGCAGCAACAGCAGTATTAGGTGTAACAACAGCATTCGCTGCAAATCCATTCTCCGATGTAACTCCAGATAGCTGGGCATATCAAGCAGTATCTCAATTAGCACAATCTGGTATCGTTAATGGTTACCCAGATGGTACTTTCAAAGGCCAAAACAATATCACTCGTTATGAAATGGCTCAAATGGTAGCTAAAGCAATGGCTAACCAAGATCGTGCTAATGCAGAACAACAAGCAATGATTAACCGCTTAGCAGATGAATTCTCTAACGAGTTGAACAGCTTGGGCGTACGCGTATCTCGTTTGGAAGATCGCGTAGGTAATGTAAAAGTTACTGGTGATGCTCGTATCCGTTACCAAGGTTCTGAAGATAAAGGCGTTTATAAAGCTAATAGCAAATCCTTAACAGATGGCCGTGCACGTGTTCAATTCAACGGTAAAGTTAATGATAAAACTGAAGCTGTTGTTCGTGTAAAAGGTAATTACGAATTCGGTGACTCCACAAAAGGTGCTGATGCGACAATCGATCGTGCTTATGTAGATCACAAATTTGGTAATAGCGTATCTGCTAAAGGTGGTCGTTTCCAACAAACAATTGGTGGCGGTTTAATGTACGATGATACATTTGATGGTGCTCAATTGAACGTAGGTAATGATAAAGTTCAAGTACAAGGTGCTTATGGTTACATGATGGCAGGCGCTGCTGACGGTAATTCCAAATCCGATAACCCTTCCGTAGCTTATGTAGGTGTTAAAGGTAAAGTTGGTCAAGAATCCACAGTTGGTGGTTTCTACTCTAAATTGTCTAGCGGCAACTTGAACCATAATGGTTCCACAGTAAACTCTGATAGCCAAGACGTATACGGCTTCAATGCAGATTTACGTAAAGATAAAGTTTGGGTTGGTGGTGAATGGTTAAAAGCTTCCAACGTAAATGACTCCCAAGCTTGGACAGCAGGTGTTGGTTATGGTAATTACGACATCGCTAAAAAAGGTACATGGGATGTGAAAGGTCAATACTTCAACCAAAAAGCTAATGCTCCTATCGTAAGTTCCACTTGGGATCAAGCATATGACTTAACAAATACATCTAATGGTTACAAAGGTTATATGGCTAGCGTAAACTATGCAGTACAAGATAACGTAGGCTTATCTGCTGGTTATGGTTTCAACTCTAAAGACCAAAAAGGTAATGATCTTTCCGATTTCTACCGTGCAGAATTAAACTACAAATTCTAATTCCCTCACAAACAAAAAAGACTTCTTCGGAAGTCTTTTTTGTTGTATATAAAGAGATAATATTTTCTTTTGTATATAATAGTATATATATAGTAAAATAAATCTATATATAGTAAAAGGTAAAAATTTATTTACTTAGTATGTATATTGATCTATTCCACAATATATTGTATGAGGTATTTATGAACCAATTATGCATAAAATAGCTATTGGCTAATTAATATACGTATTATTAATTAGCATAACTTAATAATATATATAATAATAAATCTCATTTAGTGTAAAAAAAGATAAATTTGATATTTTTAATAAAAAAATATATATCGCATAAAAGTAGATAATAAGTGTATTTTAGGGCATTTTAAATTATAAAATTTTTATAATGAGAATGAAATTGAGAAAAAAGGGTTTACACGAAAATTTGGTTATGCTAATATCACCCTACAAGAAGTAACAAACACATGAAACGAAGAACTTCGATGTAGAATGTGGCGAGGAAACGTGGACACTCCCAGAAATTCTTATTCTGAAGAACAGAGTAGAATGTGAATGTTATGACTTGTAACATTTTATATTTCTATTTTTCAGAAAGAAGGAATTCAACTATGAAAAAACAATTCGCAGCAATCTTTGCAGCAACAGCAGTTTTGGGTGTAACTACTGCATTCGCAGCTAACCCATTCTCCGATGTAACTCCAGATTCTTGGGCATACCAAGCAGTTTCCCAATTGGCAAACGCTGGTATCGTTAATGGTTACCCAGATGGCACTTTCAAAGGCCAAAACAACATCACTCGTTACGAAATGGCTCAAATGGTAGCTAAAGCTATGGCTAACCAAGACCGTGCTAACGCTGAACAACAAGCTATGATCAACCGTTTGGCTGATGAATTCTCCAACGAATTGAACAACTTGGGCGTTCGTGTAGCTCGCTTGGAAGACCGCGTAGGTAACGTAAAAGTTACTGGTGATGCTCGTCTTCGTTACCAAGATGCTGAACATGCTAAATCCAAATTCGACGCTCGTGCACGTGTACAATTCAATGCAAAAGTAAACGATCGTACTGACGCAGTTGTTCGTTTGTCTTCTGGTAGCTTCGAATTGGGTAATTCCCAAAACGGTGGTAATGCAAACGCTACAATCGACCGCGCTTATGTAAACCATAAATTCGGTGAACGTGTATCCTTGAAAGCTGGTCGTTTCGGCCAAACTATCGGTGGCGGCTTAGCATTTGATGGTACTTTCGACGGTGCTCAATTGAACGCTGGCAACGACAAAATCCAAGCTCAAGCAGCTTACGGTTACATGGTATCCGGTGAAGCAGCTGGCTTAACTAAAGACCAAAACGTAACTAATACTTACCTTGGCTTGAGCGGTAAATTAGGTAAACACACTATGGTTGGTGGTTTCTACGATCGTGTAAACCAAGATAGCACTAATGGTTACAAAAACATCTACGGCTTCAATGCTGATGCTAACTTCGACAAAGTTTGGGTTGGTGGCGAATGGTTGAAAGACTCCCACGTTGATAAATCTCAAGCTTGGACTGCAGGTCTTGGCTATGGCGACTACAACATCGCTAAAAAAGGTTCTTGGGATGTTAAAGGCCAATACTTCAACGCTAAAGCTAACGCTCCTATCGTTGATACTACTTACAACCACATCTACACTACAGATGCTAAAGGTTGGATGGCTTCCGTTAACTATGCATTGCAAAACAACGTTGGCTTGTCCGCTTACTACGGTTTCGACTGGAAAGACCAAGCTGGTAACGATCTTAACGACTTCTACCGTGCAGACCTTAACTACAAATTCTAATTTGATAGTTAACCATATAAAAGAGACTCCTTCGGGAGTCTCTTTTTTTATGAATAATATATAGATTCCTATAATAAATTGATATAGAATACCTTTTATTATGCAATTTTGATAATTACAGATCGATTTATATACAAATTATACTTATCTTTAATTTAATCATTTATTAGCTTTATTACTGGGAGGTGTAAAATATTTTTGATAGAGGATTACTGTATATTTCTATTTATATAAGTATTATAAATGGTATAATAAAGAGTATTAGATTTTATTGTGAAGGAGGTAAGAATGAATCCTTCTTTTTCTCATATAAAAATGGTAGCTATCGATTGTGATGAGACGTTACTTCGAAGTGATAATACAGTTTCTGTATATACAGTTGATGTATTGCATCGCTTGCAGCAGAAGGGAATTGGTATAACAATTGCTACTGGACGCATGTATCAAACGGCAAAACCAATTGGAGTAGCATTACAACTTGGCAATGTTCCTATGATATTGTTCTCTGGTGGTTTAATCCAGGAGTTAGAAACGGGATATAAGCTATTTGAACAAACTGTTCCTATAGATGTAGTACATCGTGTTTTTCAACTCGGCCAACAATATAGTTGGCATATACAATCGTATGTAGATGATCATTTACTGTGTCATCATAAAAATTGGCAATCCGATCATTATGAACAGCAAACAGGGGCTGTAGCTGAGTTTTTAGGTGATACAATTTATACACTTTCTTCAGAACCTAATAAGCTCATTGCTATCGATACAGAGGAAGGAATCGATAGAATTATTGATATCTTGACCCCATTAGTTGGTAATCAAGTTACATTGGTGCGTAGTCAACGAGATTTCCTCGAAATCACTGCACCGAATGTATCAAAAGGGCGTGCATTAGCTCAATTAGCTTTAGATAATAATCTTAGTCTTGAAAATATAGTTTCCTTTGGAAATGCAGAGAACGATATTTCTATGCTTAGTGAAACAGGGTATTCAGTAGCTGTTTCAAATGCAACAGAACATGTAAAATCTGTGGCTAATGAAGTATGTGGACATCATAATGAAGATGGTGTAGCTCATTGGATAGAAAAGAATCTTTTATAATGGAGTAAAACTATGGAAGCATTTCGTTTATTAATTGTTACAGGCATGTCTGGTGCCGGCAAAACTCAGGTTCTACAAGCATTAGAGGATATGGGCTATCTATGTATTGATAATATTCCTCCTATACTGATTCCTAAGCTAAGTGAAATTTGTCGACAAGGTGGGGAACGTACAAACCGTGTAGCTTTAGTTGTAGATATTCGCGGTGGTGAATTCTTTGAAGCCCTTTCATCATCTCTTGAAACATTAAGAGAAATGAAGGTAGATTATGAAATTGTCTTTATGGATGCCACAGATGAGACGTTAATTAGACGATATAAAGAAACTCGTCGCAGCCATCCACTGGCTCCAGATGGGATGATCACTACAGGTTTGAAAGAGGAACGTCAGATATTAAATTCTGTACGACATAAAGCAGACTTCATTATTGATACAACGAATATGAAAACTGCGAGCCTCAAAGAGTATTTAAAAACTCGATTTACTCAAGTTGATGAAGGCCATGGCATGTCTATTACAGTTGTAAGCTTTGGCTTTAAATATGGATTACCATTGGATGCGGATATGGTTTGGGATGTTCGATTCTTACCAAACCCATTCTACATTCCAGAATTCCGTCATAAAACAGGTCGTGTGAAAGCTGTAAATGAATATATTCATTCCTTTGAAGTTACAGAGGAATTTAAAAACCGTTATTTTGATACTATTGATTTTCTTGTGCCTAATTATGAACAAGAAGGGAAGTCTCAATTTATCGTTGCTGTAGGCTGTACAGGTGGTATGCATAGATCTGTGGCTATGGCAGAAGCATTATATTCTCACCTATTAGAAAACGGCTATCGCGTTTCTGTAGAACATCGAGATATGATGAAAAATAATGTAGAAGAAGATTATAATCCTCATGAAATTAAAACATTTGGTAACTAGATAGGGGTTCATATGTTGCGAAAAAGATGGTTTCGGTGGCTTATTCCGGGCCTAAATATAAAACGTTGGCTTGCCCTTTTTAGTTGTGGTGTAGGTCTTTTAATCATTGGTATTTCGTTGATGTTTAACTATCAATGGCTTGCCGTTCTTGAAGATATTGTATTAGCTTTTTCTTATAATATGACGGGCTTTTACAATTATAATGTGCTCATTGCTGTAGGCGTTGTTGTACTATCGATTGGCGCTGTTTTAATGTTAATCGGTACGAGTAAGGTTATTAAAACGATTATTCGTGCTGTATTACCTAATCCTGATAGTAAGGTGTCGGATATTATTTTCCAAAATATACGCCTCGATAAAGGTCCTAAGATTGTTGTTATCGGAGGTGGTACAGGGCTATCAAATTTATTACGTGGATTAAAAATACACACCTCTAATTTGTCTGCTATTGTAACCGTAGCTGACGATGGTGGTTCCTCGGGACGCTTGCGTAAAGATTTTAAAATGATTGCTCCTGGCGATTTGAGAAACTGCTTGATTGCATTAGCTGAACAAGAAGGGGTTATGGAAAATCTTTTCCGTTATCGCTTTGAAGGGGAAAATGAGCTATCTGGGCATAGTTTTGGTAACCTCTTTATCACAGCACTTGCTCAAGTATATGATGGCGATGTGGAGGAAGCGCTTGAAGCGGCTAGTAAATTGTTGCGTGTACGAGGTCGTGTAATTCCGTCGTCTACTGAGTTCATTAAATTAGTAGCGGAGATGACCGATGGTACTATCGTAGAAGGTGAAAGTAATATTCCTAATTCTGGTAAACGCATTCGCCATATGTATAGTGAGCCAGCACAGCCAAAACCAGAAGGTGCTGCGTTACGTGCTATCGATGAAGCAGATGTTATCATCTTTGGACCGGGTAGCTTATATACAAGTATTATTCCGAATTTGTTAACTGATAAAATTGCATCTCATGTACGCGCTAGTAAGGCAAATAAAATTTACATTGCTAATGTTATGACTCAACCTGGTGAAACTACAGGTTATACCTTAAGTGATCATGTGGAGGCTCTCATTGCACATGGTGGTGAAGGCATTGTAGATACTGTACTTGCTAACGATGGGCCTTTACCAATTCAAATGGTAGAACAATATAGTGCTGTAGGTTCAGAGCCTGTAGTATTAGATACTAAGAAGCTACAAGCTAAAGGAATACGTACGATTCGGGCTACATTGATAAGTCCTAAAAAGCCGGCTGTTCATGATCCTGAACGGTTAGGTAAAGTAATTATGGATATTGTGCATGCTATGCAATCAGATACTGAACCACATATCCTAGAGTACTATCTCCAACGAGATGATCATTAATGAGAAGGGATACCTATGTCATTTGCTGAAGATGTAAAAAATGAATTATGCCAATATGAATCCTCTAGTGATGCAGATTTGGCCATGAAAATTGAAGCGTCTTGCTTATTGCGCATGGGTGGATCTATCATTCTGGGGATGAAGGGTGCTGTTGGTATTAGATTGGCTACTGCAAATAATGCAGTAGCTCGTCGCTTGTTAGGCATATTAAAAAAACAATATGAATTACCTACCAATGTATTAGTACGACAAGGGCTAAACTTACGCAAGAAAAATATGTATACTTTATCTGTAGAGCCATCTATAGAAGGGCGACAGGCGTTAGAAGATCTTGCTTTATGGCCTGTAACTGAACAAATTCCTCGTAGTTGGCTTAAATCTATGGAGGCACGACGTGCTTTTTTACGGGGTGCCTTTTTAGGCGGTGGCTCTGTTAATAAGCCACAAAGTGATTATCATCTCGAGTTTATGACGGGGAATGAGAATTTTGCAAAGGAAATTATACATGTATTGCGGTTATTTCATATTCATGCAGGTTTGACTGAGCGTAAGGAAGAGTATGTAGTATATCTTAAAGAAGGGGACGCTGTAACGAGTTGTTTGCAAATTATGGGTGCTCAATCAGCACTGATGGAATTTGAAAACGTGCGCATAATGAAAACTGTGCGAAATCAAATTAATCGACAAGTAAACTGTGAGACTGCAAATTTGCAAAAGGTTGTAGATGCTGCAGTACGCCAGGTAAAGGCTATTCGAATTATCGATAGAGAAATTGGTATTGATGAATTGCCTGAAAAGTTGCGGATTGTAGCAAGATTGAGATGGGACAATCCAGAAGCGAGTCTGAAAGAACTTGAAGAATTGATGGATGGCGAATTATCTAAGTCGGGTATTGGACATCGTTTAAAGAAAATCGAAGCATTAGCACTTACGTATGACCCTATGGGGCTTGAAGAAATATAGAGGTATTAATATATGTTTTCTTATAAATCAAAATATTGTGTAGCCGCAGCGATGGCCGCCATGGCTGCTCTTACAGGCCATGTAGAGGCTCGTGATATAGATTTACAATCAATTGGATATTTTCAGTTTTCTCCGTTGCCACCAAGTTTGGTGTCTCAAACGGATACATTGCTACTATCAGATAGCCCTGAATATGTAGGACCAGTAGGTGGTACACTTAGTGCAGGTACAATTAATGGAAATGGTCGTATCTATTTTTACCATGTAAATGAAATGGATCAGCCCCATAAGATTGCTATCGTATTGGAGAATCAATCGGCGTATCCCAATACTGTTCATGTGATGAGACAGTTGAAATCTGTGGCCACACCAGATTATTTCGCTGCTGGTCGTGATTTATCCCGGAAGGACTTAGAGCATCCTTTAGATGAAAGTCCCAATGCGAGACCTTTATATTCGCTAAGTATTCCGCCACAAGGGCGCCAATTAATCTTTAGTGATTTGGAAAATACACCAGTATATCGAGATGCATTATTTACCGGTATCGTAGATATTAAAACAGAGGCACCAATCTTTGCTCGTGTTATGATGTTGCCTATGGGGATGGATGCTGTAGATGCATCTCATTGGGCGAAAAATTTGCCTATTGATGAGATTCAGTTGCGTGGTACCTATACTGGGTCTAAGCGTAATATGGAGGTTACTACACCATTTGATACGACATTAGGTGGTGCTTTTGTAGAAATCGGTAATGACCGTGAAGATATGTTTATCAACGGTGTAGACGAAATGCAAAATAAAGCATTTGTTCGTGACCGTGGTAACTATGGTGTTTCATATACTTTAAAAATTCCTACAAAAGGTAATGAACCATTTAGATTGTATTTTAACCCTCTTGGTGGTCCCTATTCTGGTTCCTTTACGGTGAAAGCATTACACCAACAAGGTGCTCGTCGCGGTCAAACAGATACACGAACCTATCATATTGGCGGTGCTGATGGTATCTCTGCACTTGGGGATGGAACTATTTTAGATAGTCGCATCATGGGTAACTATAACGCAGGTGATTTATTAACATTAAACTTTATGCCTGCAGGGGCATCTAACTTGCCGATACGGTTCTTGTTAATTCCTGAATCTCTTGCGAATCCACAAAAACATCAAACTATTGCTGTTAATGTTCCTAAGGATGTAAAAGATAGTTTAGGTCATCCAACTCAAGGGACTACGCAAATTCCGGTAGGCCCTATAGGTAGTAAAGATAGCAATAAAGGTACTGTAGATACTACAAAAACCACATTGACACCTAGTAAGCAGGCAGAGAATATCGCTCATGAAGAAACTAAAAAGTTAAGTGATAAAGCAGCTGCTGAAGCTAAAAAAGAAGCTCAACTTAAAAAATCAAAAGAAGCGGAGGAAACATTAGCTCGTAAAAAAGCAGAAGAAGCTAAATTAGCTGCTGAAAAAGCAGAAATGGCACGCAAGGCTGCAGAAGCTAAACATGCTGAAATTGAGCGTAAAATGGCAGAAAAAGCTGAAGCTGATCGCAAAGCTGCTGAATTGAAGGCGGCTCAAGAAGTACAAGCTGCAAAAGAAAAAGCTGCATTAGAAGCTAAAAAAGCTGAAGAAATGCGCCAAGCAGAAGAAGCTAAACGACTAGAAGCTGAAAGAAAAGCTGAGCTTGATCGAAAAGTAGCTGAAGCACGTAAGGCCGAAGAAGAACGTAAAGCAGAAATGGCGCGTATTGAAGCTGCAAGAAAGGCTGAGGCGGATCGTTTAGAAGCGGCCCGTAAAGCGGAGGAAGCTCGTGTAGCGGCAGAATCGAAACGTCTTGAAGAAGAGCGTAGAATAGAAGCAGCTCGTATTGAAGCCGCTCGTAAAGCTGAAGAAGCTAGACAAGCCGCAGAAGCCAAGGCTCGATTTGAAGCACAACGGGCAGCAGAAAAGGCAGCGTTAGGGGCAAAAAAAGCTGAAGAAGAACGCTTAGCAGCTGAAGCGAAAGTGCGTTTAGAAGCACAGCGAAAAGCAGAACAAGAAGCATTAGAGGCACGCCGCGCAGAAGAAGCACGTAAAGCTGCAGAGGCGAAAGCGGCATTAGAAGCACAACGTGCAGCTGAACAGGCTGCGTTAGAAGCGAAACGTCAAGAAGATGCTCGTAAAGCGGCAGAAGCAAAAGCAGCATTAGAAGCACAACGTATTGAAGCTGCAAGAAAAGCTGAAGAAGCACGTCGTGCAGAAGAAGCAAGAAAGGCTGAGGAGGCAAGAATCGAAGCGGCCCGTAAAGCAGAGGAAGCTCGTGTTGCAGCAGAGGCTAAACGTGCAGAAGAAGCGCGTAAGGCTGAAGAGGCAAGAATTGAAGCTGCCCGTAAAGCTGAAGAAGCTCGTATGGCAGAAGAAGCACGCCGCGCAGAAGAAGCACGTCGTTTAGAAGCAGCTAGACTTGAGGCACAACGCAAGGCCGAGCAAGAACGACTTGAAGCGGCTCGTAAAGCTGAAGAAGCTCGCGTTGCTGCTGAAGCAAAACGTCAGGAAGAATTGCGTAAAGCAGAGGAAGCTCGAATTGCAGCAGAAGCAAAACGAGCAGAAGAACTTCGTAAGGCAGAGGAAGCCCGAATTGCAGCGGAAGCAAAACGTGCAGAAGAGGTTCGTAGAGCAGAGGAAGCACGCCGTATAGAAGAGGCTAGACGAGCAGAAGAAGCGCGAAAAGCCGAAGAAGTACGTATAGCTGCTGAGGCACGTAAAGCAGAGCAAGTTAGATTGGCTGCAGAACGTGCAGAGGCTGAACGCCAAGCGGCAGAGGCAAAACGCATTGCTGAAGAACGTTACCAAGCTCACTTAGAAGCGGAACGTAAGGCGGAAGAAGCACGTCAGCAAGCTCTTGCGCAAGCCGAAGTTGAACGTAAAGCAAAAGAGCGAGCTGAAGCGATTCAACGTGTCAAAGAACAGCAAGAAAATGCTCGTCGTCGCGCAGAACTTGCACGTCAACAAATTGAGGCAGAACGTAAGGCAGCACAAGCTGCTAAAACAGGACCTTCCTTCGGCGAACTTGATGATGTACATGAGGATACACCAAGTGTAACTATTCCAAATGCTGTATCTATTGATGAGTTGACTAAACCTAGACCGACTGCATCTCAAAATACACGTCGTCGTGACCAACGGCAACCACAACAAAATCAACAATATGCACAGCAAAATCCAATGACTGATGGTCAACAAAGTCAAGCTCCTTATAGTTCACAGCAAGGTCAACAAAATGATGATCAAAATCCACCAAAATTATATCCTATGGGTCAGTAATATTAGCTTATAATAATGAAAATTATTTGTCTCTAATTATAGATTGATTATAAGGAAACAATTGGTGAAGTATAGAGAGGACAAGCCACTTTTGAGGTTTTGTCCTCTTTTTAAAATACTTATGAACTTTTGCTTTCACATTGACTTTCAAGGGCAGATTCAGTACAATAAATAAAGAAAATGCATCCATGGTACGAGAGACCATTGCATATTACAAAACCTTTTAATTTAGTCCAGAGAGGCTGAGAAAGGAATATAGTTGAAGCGCCCCATAAGGGCTTCTTTGTGCAAACTATTTGACCTTTTGCCCTGGGCAAAAGGTCTTTTTTGTTACGTGAGTTAGGAGGAAATCATGGGACAAGTTAGCCTAAAAGGCAAACATTTATTAGGTTTGCAAAATGTGTCACCTGAAGAAATCAAATTGATTTTAAATGTGGCAAAAAAAATGAAAAAAATCGTTCTTTCTGATGACAAGAAGGTTCCACTTTTAAAGGGGAAATCTATTGTTAACCTCTTTATGGAGCCAAGTACTCGTACCCGTAGTTCCTTTGAATTGGCCGGCAAATATTTAGGGGCTGACGTTATTAATCTTTCTCCTAGTGGTTCTTCCATGGGTAAAGGTGAAAGCTTCCGTGATACTTTGCTAACATTATCCTATATGGGCACAGATGCTATCGTAATGCGTCATAGTGCAGAAGGGGCTCCTCTATATGCCACAAAAGCAGTAGATCCTATCATCATCAATGCTGGTGACGGCGCTCATGAACATCCAACACAAGCATTATTAGATATGTACTCCATTTTAGAGAAAAAAGAATCCATTGAAGGTCTAAAAGTTGTTATTCTAGGCGATATTATGCATAGCCGTGTAGCAAGATCTAATATTTATGGCCTTACAAAAATGGGTGCTAAAGTACATTTGGCTGGTCCTCGTACTATGGTATATCCAGAGCTCGAAAAATTAGGTGTTACCGTACACCACGATATTCGTGAAGCAGTGGCTGATGCAGATGTGATTAACGTACTTCGCATTCAATTAGAACGTATTCATTCTGCGTTGTATCCTACAAATAGAGAATATGCACGTATCTTTGGTATTAACAATGATGTATTGAAATTGGCTAAAGATGATGTGATGGTAATGCATCCAGGTCCTATGAACCGTGGCCTAGAAATTGCACCAGATGTAGCATATTCTGATCAATCCGTAATTCAAGAACAGGTACGTAATGGCGTAGCTGTACGTATGGCTGTATTGTACTTAACTATTATCGGAGGTGACGGTAGTGAGCTTGCTTATTAAAAATGGTACGGTAGTTAATCCGGCAAAAAAACAAAACGAAGTAGCAGACGTTCTCGTAAAAGATGGTAAAATTGCAGCCATCGGTCAAAACTTAAGTGCTGAAGGCGCTGAAGTATATGATGCAACAGGTCTTATCGTAGCACCTGGTCTTATCGATATTCACACACATTTGCGTGAACCAGGCCAAGAAGCTAAAGAAGATTTCCACTCTGGTACACAAGCGGCTGCCGCTGGTGGTTTTACACGTGTAGTCACTATGGCTAATACAAACCCAGTTGTAGATAATGCTGCACTCGTAAGAGGTTTACAAAAACAGGCTGAACTCACTGGCGTTGTGAAAGTAGAATTTATTGGTGCTGTATCCAAAGGCCTTGAAGGTAAAGAACTTGCTGAAATGGGAGATATGGCAGAAGCCGGTGTAGTAGCCTTCTCTGATGATGGTCACTATGTAGAAAATGCCGCGTTTATGCGTCGTGCCTTAGAATACTCCTCCATGTTCAATAAAATGGTTATCGACCATGCAGAAGACATTACATTGACTAAAAATGGTCATATGCATGAAGGTATCGTTTCCTATGAATTAGGTGTTATTGGTCGTCCTGCAGTAGCTGAAGATTTGGCTGTTGCTCGTGACATCTTGTTGTCTGAAATGACAGGTGGTCACATTCATATTGCTCACGTAAGTAGTAAAAATACTGTGGATATGGTTCGTCGTGCAAAAGCAAAAGGTCTTAATGTAACATGTGAAGTTACAAGCCAACATTTATCTTTCACAGATGAATATTTACGCGAATATAACCCAGCGTTCAAAATGGCTCCTCCAATTCGATCCGAAGATCATCGCCAAGCATTATTAGAAGGCTTGAAAGATGGCACAATTGATGCAATTATTACAGACCATGCACCACATGCGTATGAAGAAAAAGACCATGAGTTCTGCTGTGCACCAAATGGTTTCAGTGGTCTCGAAACATCTTTGGCAGCGGTTATTACTAATGCATATGGTCCAGATAAACTTAGCATCGACCAAGTTGTATACTATATGAGTACACGTCCAGCTGAATTAATGCGCCTTGATGCAGGTGTTCTTGAAGTTGGTAAATCAGCAGACATTACTGTATTCTCAACAACTGAAGAGTGGACAGTAGATCGCAATAAATTCTATACAAAAGGCAAAGTCAGCCCATTTGATGGTATGACTGTTACCGGTAAGGCCAAACTCACAGTAGTTGATGGCAAAGTAGTTATGAAGGAGGGCGTAGTCTTATAATGAAAGGCAAGTTAGTTCTTGAAGATGGTTCCGTGTTTGAAGGTTCCTTATTAGGTGGCGCTCCTACATTAGGGGAAGTTGTATTTAACACAGGTATGACAGGGTATCAAGAAATCTTGACTGACCCGTCCTATGCAGATCAAATTATTACATTAACATATCCTTTGATTGGTAATTATGGTACATTGAATGCTATTACTCAAGGTCCTAAACCATATTGTAAAGGCTTTATCGTAGGCGAACTGTGTGATTTCCCATCTAACTGGCAAAATGAAGGCCTATTTAGTGAGTATCTTCGTTTACACGGAATCCCTTGCCTTTATGATGTAGATACACGTGCTATTACACGTGTTCTTCGTAATCATGGTGTAATGAAAGGCGTACTTGTACGTTCTGATTACCCTATGGAAGATATCCAAAAATTATTTAAACAAGACTTGCCAACAGATCAAGTTATGCGTGTAACTACAAAATGGCAAGGTATGCGTGGCGATAAAAATGCAGAGTTCCATGTAGCTGTAATGGACTATGGTGTAAAGGAAAATATCCTTCGTTCTTTAGAAGCAGCTGGTTGCCGATTAACAGTGTTCCCTGCAGATGCTAAGGCTGAAGATGTGTTAGCAGCAAATCCAGATGGTGTATTCTTATCCAACGGCCCTGGAGACCCTCAAGATCTTGGCTATGCTGTAGAAGAGGTAAAGAAATTGTTCGGTAAAAAACCTATCTTCGGCATTTGCATGGGCCATCAAGTATTGGCACAAGCCTATGGTGGTACAACATTTAAATTGAAGTTTGGTCACCGTGGCTCTAACCATCCAGTACAAGATTTACGTACAGGCCGTGTATATATTACATCTCAAAACCATGGCTATGCAGTAGATGATACTTCCTTGCCAGATTTTGTAGAAATTACACATCGCAGTGTAAATGATGGCACTGTAGAAGGTATGCGCCATAAAGAATTGCCTATTTTCTCTGTACAATATCACCCAGAAGCGTCCCCAGGACCTACTGATAATCTATATTTATTTGACGAATTTGAAGACTTAATGAGAAAGGGAAAATAATATGACCACAGAAGCAAAAAAAGTGCTTGTAATTGGTTCTGGTCCAATTATTATCGGCCAAGCTGCAGAGTTTGACTATGCTGGTACACAAGCATGCCGTTCCCTTCGTGAAGAAGGTTATAAAGTAGTATTGGTTAACTCCAATCCTGCTACAATTATGACTGATACAGATATTGCAGACCGCGTATATGTAGAACCAATTAGTCTTGAATTCGTAACAGAAGTAATCAAAAAAGAACGCCCTTGGGGCTTATTGGCTACATTAGGTGGCCAAGTAGGTCTTAATATGGCCGTACAATTGTCTGAAGCTGGCGTATTAGAAGAATACGGTGTAAAACTTCTTGGTACAACTCTTGAAGCAATCAAACAAGCCGAAGACCGTGAGCTCTTCAAAGAAGCGATGAAGGAAATCAATCAACCAGTACCTGAATCCGATATCTTTAACGATCTTGAAGAAGCTGTAGCCTTTGCTAATCGCATTGGTTATCCTATTATCATCCGTCCTGCATATACATTGGGCGGTACTGGTGGCGGTATTGCACATAACGAAGATGAAATGTATGAAATCACACGCCGTGGTTTGAAACTTTCACCAATTCACCAAATCCTAGCAGAACGTTCTGTAGCAGGTTGGAAAGAAATCGAATACGAAGTAATGCGCGATAGTGCAGATAACTGTATCATCGTATGTAACATGGAAAATATCGATCCTGTAGGCGTACATACTGGTGACTCCATCGTTGTGGCACCAAGCCAAACATTGAACGATATTCAATACCAAATGCTCCGTACTGCATCTGTAGAAATCATTCGTTATTTGAAAATCGAAGGTGGTTGTAATGTACAATACGCCTTGAATCCTAATAGCAATGAATATATCGTTATCGAAGTAAACCCTCGTGTATCTCGTTCCTCTGCATTAGCATCTAAAGCAACTGGTTATCCAATTGCGAAGGTAGCTGCAAAAATTGCAGTAGGCATGACATTGGATCAAATTACAAATGCTGTAACTGGCGAAACAAAAGCATGCTTCGAACCTACACTGGACTATGTAGTAACTAAGTTTCCACGTTGGCCATTTGAAAAATTCAATTTGGCAGACCGTACATTGGGCACTCAAATGAAGGCTACTGGCGAAGTTATGGCTATCGACCGCTCCTTGGAAGGATCCTTACTTAAAGCAATTCGTTCCTTGGAAATTGGTTTAGACCATATTGAGCTTAAGAAAATCTCTCATGAGTCCATGGAACAATTGATTGAACGTTTACATTTAGTAGATGATGAACGTATCTATGTTGTAGCAGAAGCACTTCGCAAGGGCATTAGTGTAGAGAAAATTCATTATATTACAAAAATTGATACATTCTTTATTGAGAAAATCAAAAACATTGTTAATGTAGAAAAAGCTTTAGTTGAACATGGTTTAACAGAAGAAGTATTGCGCAAAGCAAAACGTTATTCCTTCACTGATTCTGTTATCGCTCGTTATGCTAATACAACTGTAGAAGATGTTCGTGCAAAACGTAAAGAATGGAATATTCTTCCAACCTATAAATATGTAGATACATGTGCTGCCGAATTCGAATCTAAAACACCGTACTACTACAGTGCTTATGCACAAGAAGACGAAGTTAAACCACTAGGTGAAAAATCCGTTGTAGTACTTGGTTCCGGTCCAATTCGTATCGGTCAAGGCGTAGAATTTGACTACTGCTCCGTACATTCCTCTTGGGCACTTCGTAAAGCGGGTTACCAATCTATTATGATCAATAATAACCCAGAAACAGTATCTACTGACTTTGATATTTCTGATTCCTTGTACTTCGAACCATTAACAGTGGACGATGTAATGGAAATCATTGATAAAGAAAAACCAGCTGGCGTTATCGCTCAATTTGGTGGTCAAACAGCTATCAACTTGGCGGGCCCATTGGCTAAGCGCGGTGTCAAAATTCTCGGTACATCCGTAGATAGCATCGATATGGCGGAAGACCGTGAACGTTTTGATGAATTGTTGGCAAAACTTGGTATTCCTCGTCCAGTAGGTGCTCTTGTAACTTCTGATGAAGAAGCACAAGCAGCAGCTAAAAACCTGAAATATCCATTGATTGTTCGTCCTTCCTATGTATTGGGCGGTCGTGCCATGGAAATCGTATACAACGATAAAGAGCTTGATGTATACATGAAGGAAGCTGTAGTTGCATCCAAGGAACATCCTGTTCTTATCGACCGTTACATGGTTGGTATGGAAGTAGAGGTTGACGCTATTTCCGATGGTACTGACGTATGTATTCCTGGTATTATGGAACAAATCGAACGCGCTGGTGTTCACTCTGGTGACTCCATGGCCGTTTATCCTGCTCAACATTTGAGCCAAGAATTGATTAATCAAATTGTAGACTATACACGTCGTATTGCAGTAGGGCTTAATGTTAAAGGTGTACTTAACATTCAATATATCGTGGCTGATGGTGAACTTAACGTAATTGAAGTTAACCCTCGTTCTAGTCGTACTGTACCATTCATTTCTAAGGTTACAGGCATTAATATGGTAGAATATGCAACACGCATTGCTCTTGGTGAAAGCTTAAAAGATTTGGGCTTGCCACTCGGTCTTGTACCTAATAAACCATATGTAGCTGTAAAAGCACCTGTATTCTCCTTCTCCAAAATGGGCCTTGTAGAAATTGCTCTCGGACCTGAAATGAAATCTACTGGTGAAGTTATGGGTATTGGTCGCACATATTCTGAAGCTTTGTTTAAAGCAATCAATGGCGCTAACATGCGTATCCCAGAAGATGGTACAATCCTTATGACTGTTGCAGATCGCGATAAAGAGGAAGCGAGTCAATTAGCAAAAGGCTTTATTGAATTGGGCTATCACATTGAAGCAACGGGTGGTACTGGTAAATACTTCAAAGAACATGGCATTGACTGCAAGGTAGTTAACAAAATCTCTGAAGGTGATGACAACTGTGCTGACCACATTCGTCAAGATAAAGTCGATCTTGTACTTAATACATTGACGGCAGGTAAACGTCCTGAACGTGAAGGCTTCCAATTGCGTCGTCTTGCTGTAGAAATGGGTACACCATGCTTAACAAGTCTTGATACAGCTCGTGAAGTATTGCGCGTTGTAGCAAACCGTAAAGATGATGCTAACTACAATGTAGAAGCATTACAAGATTTTGAATTGGAGTAAAACCATGAGTGGTTATGTAGAACAGGGCGAAGTCGTTCGCAATGAGCAAATAGGCTCTGATGTGTGGATTATGGATATTCACGCACCAAAACAGGCAGCAGAAGCAAAGGTAGGACAGTTTTGTAATGTTCGCGTAGCGAACTCTACGGCGCCATTATTGCGTCGCCCTATTAGCTATGCTGGATTCGATGTACAAAAGGGGACTATTACCCTTTTGTATCGCGTCGTAGGCAAGGGGACTGAAATTATGACACGTCTCGTGCCTGGTGATACATTAGATTGTTTAGGACCTTTGGGTGAACCATTTGTAACATCTAATAATATGCTACTTGTTGGTGGTGGTGTTGGTATTGCACCGATGCTATGCATCGCGTCTCACTTGCAAAACGGTGAAGAAGCACAAGTTATTTTGGGCTTTAGAAATGAAAGTGAAACCTTCTGGGCAGACTTATTCAAAGATACGCCTGTAGAGGTACATATCACTACTGATGATGGTAGCGTAGGTACAAAAGGTTTCCCTACAGCGATCATGCCAGAACTTATTAACGCTAATACGTTCACATCTGTTATGACTTGTGGTCCTACACCGATGATGAAGGGTGTGGCAAAAGTTGCTAAAGAGCTCAATGTACCATGCCAAGTATCTCTTGAAGAACGCATGGGATGTGGTACAGGCGGTTGCTTAGGTTGCGCTTGTGATGGTGCCGGTGGCAAACGTTATAAAGTTTGTAAAGATGGTCCTGTATTCCCAGCTGAGGAGGTGTTCTTTTAATGAGTGAACGCGATTTAAATAACACCGTTACACCTAATCCAAAGCTTGCTGTAGATTATTGTGGGATTAAGATGAAAAATCCTATTATCGCTGCATCTGGTACCTTTGGTAATGGCCCTGAGTATGCTGGTTATTTAGACCTTAGTAATGAAGTAGGTGCTATTTCTATAAAAGGATTAACGCCTAAAGGTCGTCATGGTAATCCAGGAACTCGTATTGCAGAAACACCATCTGGTGTATTAAACTGTATTGGACTTGAAAATCCAGGGGCAGAACATTTTGTTACAGATATTTTGCCAGACCTCAAGAAATATGATGTACCATTGCTAGCAAATATGTCTGCTGGTACGGTAGAGGAATTTGCGTGGATGGCAGAAACACTATCTGTAGATGGTATTGCAGGCCTTGAAGTTAATGTATCTTGCCCAAATGTTGCCTGTGAAGGCATGGCTTTTGGTATAGATCCAAAGGTAGTAGAACAGGTAACAAAAGCGGTTCGTAAAGTAACAGATAAGCCTGTTATTGTAAAACTTTCACCAAATGTTACGGATATTGTGGAAATCGCAAAGGCTGTAGAAGCTGGTGGCGGCGATGGTGTCAGTCTCATTAATACCATTCTTGGTATGGCTATCGATATCCATCGTCGTAAACCTGTATTGGGTAATATTTATGGTGGTTTATCTGGGCCAGCTGTTAAACCGGTTGCACTTCGCATGGTGCACCAAGTATATAAAGGGGTTAATATTCCTATTATGGGCCTTGGTGGGATTATGACAGGCACTGATGCTGTTGAATTTATGATGGCTGGTGCACAAGCAGTCCAAGTTGGGGTTGCTACAATGGTAGATCCCACGGCGATTTCTCGTATTGCTCGTGAAATGGGCGATTATGTGGAACAATATAATCTAAACAGTATTACTGATATAGTAGGTGCTGTGCATCAAGGGTAGTAATAGTTTGTATCTAGTAAATGTAACGACTAAAAGTTTACTTGTGCAGCTTAAGATGGCTTACCATACATATTAAGATGACAAAGAAAAGACCTAGTACATAGTGTACTAGGTCTTTTCTTATGTATTGTATTGGTATCTAACATAGGGTAGGTACCAATCGTGGAAACTGTTGATATCATAATAGTAATCATATGTAGAACTTTAATTATACATAAGCTTTATAGAAATCAATAAATTGCTGTGCTACCGGAGATAAAGCATGTCCTTTGAGGGTAATAAATGCTTTTTTGAAATCTCCAGAGAATTCTGGTAATTTAATGCGGGCCATTTTACGATGGTTAACAAGCTCTTTACCATCCATAGGAACTAAAGAGACAGTTCTACCAGAAGATGCCCATTCGATGGCAGAACTCTTAGTTGTAGTGATAGCAACGGCATTGAGTTGGTCCATATCTGTCAAGCTAGATTGCATAATCATTCGCACAGAGCCGCCGGAGAGGGATAATGGGCATTTTTTGATATCATCCCAAGTGATTGTATCATGTTCGCGGTCTATCCAGAATACATCACGACGGAAGATAGCATATAGGTGTTCTTCTTGTGTGAGAAGAATATCAAATTTGTCAGTGTCTACCATTTGGATATTAGCAATTCCTAACTCAGCATTACCATTAATCAGTTGATTAACTACATTCGTCATCAGTCCTTCATAGATTTCAAAGTGAACTGATGGATATTTCATGGAAAAGGCTGGTAAATATTGTTGTACAATTGGTGTGGAACGAGATGCAGAGGTTGCGATTCTCAACGTACCTTCAATGCGTGAATTTAACTGCTGTACCGCATTATACGTAGATTCTTCAATAGAACATAGTTGTTGGGCTTTTTCGTAGAAGATTTTACCTGCATCAGTAAGTTGTAAGTTCGATCCTCGTTGACCGCGCTTGATATTGATGAGTTGAGCCCCAAATTCAGCTTCTAAATATTTTAATTGTTTACTTAAAGCTGGTTGTGTAATATGAAGAATCTCTGCGGCCTGTGTCATATTGCCCGTTTGAACGAGGGTAATAAAATTGTGGTAGTAAGATGTATCCATAGAATCTCCCTATTATACACAAAATAAGATAAATAAAATTTATAACGAACTGAGTAATAGTAATTTCACATTTAATAAAATGGTATATATACTATAGTTATCAAGGAAAGAGAAAGAATAATGTGTTTGAAATAAACTTTCTATCCTTATCACAAATTTTTATATAATATAGTGATTAAGAAAGTAGGTACTATCATGGGCGTAGTAAAAAGAACATTAGGTAAAGCAATTCGTAATTGGGAAGCACGTAGATTAATGACTGCACATAATACAGGTCTTAGTCGTAAAAAACAACTAGAACGCGTATGGCCTCATCCATTGACTAATGAAAAACGTCACGAACTAAGTCAAGGCATAAGTGGATTAGTCCATAGTGATAACTAATTAATGTGCTCATCAGTAAGATTATTGTTCTAGCGGTAGCACCACTTCAATAGAATCTAATATAGTACAAGTAGCAGCTCCATGACTCATGTCTTGGAGCTCTTTTTGTATGCGCTCTACATCAGTAGGAGGTACTAAGATAGTAATATCTACATGTTCGCCAAAACTTGCTTCATAATGTAGTTTTTGATCTTGCACATATCTTTCTATAGCCCCATACAAGGAATAGTCGATGGTAGCCTGCAACTGAGTTCGTGTTGTGTGTAGTTCTTTAGGGGCAAGACGTAAAGTTTCTGCAACGGAGTGTGAATATGCACGAATCAAACCACCTGCGCCTAGCTTAATACCTCCAAAATAGCGCGTTACTACGACGGCTACATTGGTAATACCTGTTTTTTTGAGTACTTCTAACATAGGTTTACCAGCGGTACCAGAAGGCTCACCATTGTCAGAAGAGCGTTGTTGCTCTTGCTTTGGTCCTAATGCAAAGGCCGTACAGTTGTGGCGGGCATCCCAAAATTCTTTGTTGATGCGGTTAATAAAAGCCTGCGCCTCCTCTTCTGTAGAACAAGGATATATTGTTGTGATAAAACGCGATTTCTCCACAACATATTCGTGGCGAAACTCCTTCGCTACCGAAGTGAATTCTACTATAGGGCTTATTGATTCACACATAGTTTCACCTCCTTTGGAATCAAAGTTTATGTTTATTCATCATCACTTTATTATAATCTATTTATGAATGTTGTGTATAGGTGGGGAGATGTTAAATCCCCTATAAAAAAGGAATAGTCCTCTAGATTTGGTAGGATATTGACGTAATGATAATTTATGTTATTATTGATTATAGACCTATGAATGAATACTCATGTAAAAGTGTTCATATATTAAATGATACGTGTTTATAAAGTATTCTGTTAGCGATGTATGATATATCTACTATAAGTTTCTGACTTATATAGATATATAGGAACATATATCTTTGAAGATTATGTTAGAAAGAAGTGATACTATGAGCAAGAAGAAACAAGAGTTTGATATTACAGGTATGCACTGTGCTGCTTGTGTAAAGCGCGTTGAAAACGTCGTTTCTAAGATCGATGGCGTAGAATCTGTAAAGGTTAATCTACTCACTCGAAAGGGGAGTGTAGAATACAAAGATAGCTCTACTGTAGAGCCACAACAAATTATCGATGCCATTACGAATATTGGTTTCGGTGCTACGGAAGCAGATGAAACGAAGCAAGAAATAGAAAAGGTTAATTTAAAACCTCATATTACGCGTCTTATCATTGCTGCTTGTATGGCCGTACCGATGATGATTAACATGACATTACATCGTTTTGGCATTCAAGCCTTGCCAGTATGGGTAGAGTTCATTCTTGCTACCATTGCTCAGTTCGGCCCTGGCCTTATGTTCTATAAGAGTGCGTGGAGTGCGGTAAAGAATGGCGCCCTTACCATGGATGTTCTCGTTGTAATGGGTACGACTGTTGCCTATCTATTCAGTATTTATAATTGGCAGTTCCATCCAGAACTTGGGCCTCATGGCATTTACTTTGAAACCTCAGCTTGGCTCATTACATTCATTCTTCTTGGCAAACTTTTAGAAGAAATTGCTAAGGGGCGTACCTCTGAAGCACTTCAAAAATTGATTGCCTTGCAACCAGCAACAGCTCATGTATTGCGTGATGGTGAGTTCGTAGATATTCCTACATCTAAGGTTGTAGCAGGTGATATCTTACAAGTTCGTGCAGGTGAAAAAATTCCAGTCGATGGTACTATTACTGAAGGCTATTCTACTGTAGATGAAGCTATGCTTACCGGTGAAAGCTTGCCTGTAGAAAAACAAGTAGGCTCCGAGGTAATTGGGGCGACTATTAACTTGAGCGGTGCTTTCACAATGGAAGCAAAACGTATCGGCTCCGATACAATGCTCTCTCAAATCATTAAAGTCGTAGAGGAAGCTCAAACCTCTAAAGCAAGTATTCAACGTATTGCAGATATCGTAGCTCAATACTTCGTGCCTATCGTTATTGGCCTCGCTGTATTGACTGGCCTTGTATGGTATTTTATTGTAGGCGATTCTGTTAATGTAGCTCTCATTAATGCTACAGCAGTGCTTGTTATCGCTTGTCCTTGTGCGCTTGGTCTCGCTACACCAACATCTATTATGGTAGGCTCTGGCTTAGGTGCGGAGCATGGTGTTCTCATCAAGAGTGCGGAATATCTTGAAAAAGCTGGTAAACTTGATGCCATCGTTATGGATAAAACTGGCACTCTTACGCAAGGTGTTCTCGATGTAACGGCTTTCAAAAATTATAATGGTGATGAAAGTATAAATATGTCCCTTATGATGGCCCTTGAAAGTGGTACATCGCATCCAATTGCAAAGGCCATGGTTTATTATGGCGAAGATCATGGTTATAAAGGTAAAGCTGTAGAACTAGAAAGCTTCGGTGATGTGCCTGGTAAAGGTTTGCAAGGCGCTTATCAAGGCGTGTCTGTACAACTTGGTCATAGCCGTTGGATGTCTGAATTAGGTTATGATCTAAGTGCCGTCCAAGATGATATTCTACACTATGAAGAACAAGGTGCTTCCGTGTCTGTTCTCGCTGTAGATGGTGTCATCAGTGCATTATGGGCTGTAGAGGATGAATTGCGTCCAGAAACTATTGAGGTGGTAAAAGAATTACAGTCTCAAGGTATCGATGTGTGGATGCTTACCGGTGATAATCGCCGTACAGCTCAATATATTGCTAAACAAGCAGGTATTACTCACGTTATTGCAGAAGTGTTGCCTCAAGATAAAGCTAGCAAAGTAAAAGAGTTACAAGATAAAGGTCTCGTAGTGGGCATGGTTGGTGATGGTATCAATGATGCACCAGCTCTTGTAACTGCAGATATTGGTTTTGCTATCGGTAGTGGTACAGATATTGCTGTAGAAGCAGCAGATATCGTTCTTGTAAGAAATGATTTACACACACTAGTACAAGCAGTACGCCTCAGCCGTAAGACTATGACTAATATTAAACAAAATCTATTCTGGGCATTGATCTTTAACTGCATTGGTATTCCATTGGCTGCTGTCGGCGCATTAAATCCTATGATTGCAGGTACAGCAATGGCATTTAGCTCTGTAACCGTTGTAAGTAACTCTTTACGTTTAAAACGAGCTAAGATTTAATTTTTAGATTATATCTTATAACATATAATATGTGATAGCGTTGATTTAAGTTTATAAAGCACCTATACCATGGTATAGGTGCTTTATTTTAAATCTGGCTATATATTTAATTCCTATGAAATTAGTGTTTTTAGACTGGTTGAGATTTGTTATACTAAATATAGTTATTCAGCTAAAAGAGAGGAGCTAGATTATGAAATTAAAGACGCGTGATATTGTATATATCGGATTTATTGCTGCCTTATGTGCAGTAGCAACAACGATTCGCATCGAAATACCGGGTGGGGCCATGGTTCACTTAGGATCTGCTGCATTATTTACATCATCCATTCTTTTTGGCGGTTTATATGGTGGTTTAGGTGCGGCTATTGGTTCCGCATTATTTGATCTTTTTGGTGGACATACGCAATACATTGTATTCTCTTTCTTTATTAAAGGTATTGCAGGTCTTATTGTAGGTGGTATGACAGCAGGTTACTTGCCACCATCCATTACAAAACCGACAGCAACCTTTACACGTATTTTGATTGCTCTTATTATTGGTACAATTTGGACTGCATTTGGCTATTTCTTAGCATGGTGGTTTGTTCTTGAAAGTGCAGCCGTAGCAGCTAGCAAAATTCAATACTCCTTGATTACAAGTGCTGCAGGTATTGTGGTGGCTATCGTATTGACACCTAAATTGCAATCAGTAGTTCGTAGATTATTTACAAAGAACTAAATATATTAACTAATAATCCAAAATTGATCATTAGGCATAAATAAAAGAGTCTCCCGTAACTTATCTATTCCAGTTATGGGAGACTCTTTTGTTTATTATATTAGATTATGTAGTTACTATTCTTACCTAGAAATTACAGAGATCATTTAAATTTTCTGCCATTGTAGGATGTGTGAAGATTTGGTTTTTGAAATATGTATATGGAATGTTGTTGTCCATAGCCATTTTAATGAGGTTAATCAACTCTTCAGCACCTTGAGAATAAAGTGTAGCACCAAGGATTAAATTGTTTTCTGCATTTACTACAATTTTAAAAGCACCTTTTAAATAGTCGTTTACATGAGCTCTTGGCATGGTAGCTACGAGCATTTCTTTAGTTTTAACTGTATATCCTTTGTTGATAGCATCTTCTTCTGTGAGACCTACACGAGCCAGTGGAGGTGTTAAGAATGTTGTATAAGGAATATTTTTGCGATCTTTTAATGTGTATTGGCCATTACCTGTAAGAGCACCAAATACAATGCGGAAGTCATCGAGAGAAATATACGTAAATTGAGGACCACCGTTTACATCTCCTACTGCATATACGCCAGGAACGGAGCTTTCACATGTATCATTCACTATGATAGCGCCGCGTTCGTTAGTAGTAATATCCGTATTTTCTAAACCGATGTTAGCTGTATTTGGTTTGCGACCTGTAGCATATAAAACGGCATCAAATGTATAGTTTTGACCATTTGCAGTAATAACAGGTTTGTTGCCATCATTAGATACAGAGTTTAATGTTACATCGTTAAGAATAGTAATACCTTGCTCAGTCAAGTACTCATTAGCTAATTCTTGTACGATAGGTTCCTCGCGTTTTAAGATACCAGATTCAATATTAAATACTGTTACCTTTGCACCTAGTTTAGCATATAGGCTGGCAAATTCAAGGCCGATAGGGCCCGCGCCGATGACACCTAGAGTACTGGGTTGAGGGGATAATTGTTGGATTTCTGTGCTATTATAGAAGCCTGTTGCTGTGTCGATGCCATCAATGTTAGGCTTAATCGCTACAGCACCAGTGTTAATAATAATTGTTTCACCAGATAAGATGATTTTATCTTCCCCAGCTGTAATGGCGATTTCTTTATTACTAATGAATTCACCATGTCCAGTATATACATCGACATGTTCATTAGTGTCTAACATAGCGAAGTTTTTATTGCGTAAACGAGATGTAACTACCTCGCGTTGGTTTAATACTTGATCGTAAGATAAGCCTTTTGATGCGGCTATAATCATCGTTTTAGTTGGGATACATGCAATATTAATACATGTGCCACCATACATTAGTGGGTTTTCTTCAATCATAGCTACAGATTTGCCCATAGAGCCAAATTTAGCGGCTAATGTTTTACCGGCTTTGCCGAAACCTAGAACGATAAGGTCATATTGTTTGGTATTCATAAAATACCTCCTGTCTTTATATTGAAAATATTAGATATCTATATTATAGCACTTTATTATAGATATAAAAGTAAAAAATAAAATTTATTATCATTAAAGTAATTATCTTAGAACATAAAAGTAGTTGAGTACAAGACTATAATTGTGTGTTAAGTATTTCTACTTGACACATCTTTTTTTATACTGTACCATATGTAAAGTAATATGACTTGACAGTGATGGAGGTGGCGAAATGGAAGAACGAGTGCTTATAAGTTTGCTCTTGGATTTCTATGGGCCATTATTGACGGACAAGCAACGCATGTCCTTACAACTTCACCACGAAGACGACATGTCCCTTGGAGAAATCGCTGAGGAACTAGGCGTATCACGGCAGGCTGTACACGATAACTTGCAGCGTGCTCGACACATTTTAAATGATTACGAATCAAAGTTGCACTTGGTAGAACAATATGAACAGCGTGAAGGTTTGCTTTCACAGTTGAAAGAAACCTTGCCTGAAGAGGTGTTAGCTGAAACCAAGGTACAAAAAGTATTGGCGCAAATGGAGGGATATTATGGCATTTGATAGCTTGTCAGAAAAACTGCAAGAAGCCTTTCAATCCTTGAAAGGGAAGGGCAAAATTACTGAAGATGATGTCAATCTTGCGTTGCGTCAAGTACGTACAGCACTATTAGAAGCGGACGTTAACTTTATGGTTGCGAAGGACTTTGTGAAGTCCATTAAGGAAAAGGCCCTCGGTGAAGAGGTATTCGGTTCTTTGAATCCAGCACAAACGGTTATTAAGATCGTAAATGACGAATTAACAGCTCTCTTAGGCGGTACACAAAGCCGTATCATGATTTCTAGCAAGCCTCCAACGATTATCATGCTTGTTGGTTTGCAAGGTGCTGGTAAGACTACAACAGCTGGTAAATTGGCAGTATACCTTCGCAAACAAGGTAAGCATCCAATGCTCGTAGCTGCCGACGTATATCGTCCCGCTGCGATTACTCAATTGCAAGTTGTAGGTAAGCAAATCGATATTCCCGTATTTGCTGATGAAACACCTGGTGCTAATCCAGTAGACATTGCGCGTCGTGCCGTAGAGCAAAGCACGCATATGTTGAAAGATGTTGTTATCATCGATACAGCTGGTCGCTTGGCGATAGACGAAGTTCTCATGGACGAGTTGTCCAACATCAAAGCAGCTGTTCGACCTCATGAAATTCTACTCGTTGTAGACTCCATGATCGGTCAAGATGCAGTAACAACAGCACAAACATTTAATGAAAAATTAGGCGTTGATGGTGTTATCCTTACTAAACTCGATGGTGATGCGCGCGGTGGTGCTGCGTTATCCATCAAAGCTGTAACAGGTTTGCCAATCAAGTTCACTGGTGTGAGCGAGAAAATGGATGGTTTTGATGTATTCTATCCAGATCGTATGGCTTCTCGTATTCTCGACTTGGGCGATTTCAAAACATTGATTGAAAATGTTCAAGGCGCTATCGACGAAGAAGAAGCTCGTGAAATGGCTAAGAAAATGGCGAAAAACAATTTCACCTTGGATGACTTCTTGAAACAGATGAATCAGGTGAGAAAGTTAGGGCCATTACAAAATATTATTGGTATGTTGCCAGGTATGGGTCAAATTAAGGATCAATTAAAAGACCTTGATTTGAATAGTAAAGAGGTGCGCCGTATTGAGGCCATCATTACATCCATGACGGCAGCAGAGCGAGAAAACCCAAGTATTCTTAATGGTTCTCGCCGCAAGCGTATTGCAATGGGGTCTGGTACGCAAGTACAAGACGTTAATCGCTTGTTGAAACAATTTGAAGAAGCGCGGAAGATGATGAAGCGCATGCAAGGTTTACGTGGCGGTAAGGGTGGCTTCCCAGGAATGCCTAAATTACCGTTTATGTAATACATGGGCAGGGGCGCTGAACCTGTCCACCCACATCAGTATAAGGAGGTGAATTTCACATGTTAAAAATTCGTTTGACTCGTTTAGGTGCTAAAAAAGCTCCTTTCTACCGTATCGTTGTTGCTGACGCACGTGCTCCACGTGAAGGGCGTCCTGTTGACACTATTGGTCAATATGATGCTACTAAACAACCAGCTATCGTTAATGTAGACGAAGAAAAAGCTTTGGCTTGGTTAGCTAAAGGTGCTCAGCCTACTGACACTGTTCGCTCCTTGTTCAAAAAACAAGGCGTTATGCAAAAATTTGCTGACGCTAAAAAGTAATTAATAGAGAGGCATACTGTGATGATAGAATTAATTTCATTAATTGCGAAATCATTAGTGAAGCAGCCTGATGCCGTATCTGTTACCATGGTCCAAAAGGGGAATATGGAGGTTTACGAACTTCACGTAGCCCCAGAGGATATGGGCAAAGTCATCGGAAAGCAAGGACGAATTGCGAAAGCGATTCGCGCTGTGGTGAAAGCGGCGGCTATTAAAGAGAACAAAAAGATATCTGTTGATATTGTCTAAAAGGGAGTATTCCAATGGAAGAAATGACATTACGTGTCCCTGTAGCAGTAAAAGCAAAAGTAACAGAAGACTTGAAAGCGAAGATTGTATCCGATCTTGAAACTCGCCTTGATATGGTGAATAAAGATTTGGAAGCAATTGAGTTCCAAGCTCAACGTATTTTGGCTGATGCGGCTAAAGTTGATGCAACAAGTCTTACTGCGATTCGTCAACAAATCGACGAAGAGAAAAATAAACGCTTGGCTTTCAAAGAAGAAGTAACAGCTAAATTGAAAGATGCTCAAGAATTGTCTTTGGGAACTGAAATTCCTCAAGGCACATTAGAGCAAACAGTTACCGTTAAAATCGGGGATGATTTGGATGCCATGATGGGCGCTGAAATCCTATTAGAAGACGGTAAAATCGTTGCGTTTCGTCAATAATGAAGCATAACGATTTCATCACAATAGGTGTTATCATCGCCCCGCACGGCGTGCGGGGTGATCTTCGTATTATGCCTAGAACCGATTTTCCAGAACGGTTCATGCATATGGATGCCTGTTACATCGATGGTAAAGAATACCACGTTGCATCCGCACGATTTCATAAACAATTCGTATTAGCATCCTTTAAGGAAATCCCTGATCGCAACGCGGCTGAATTATTCGCTAAGAAAGAGATTCAAGTACGTCGTGAAGATTTGGTAGAATTACCAGAAGGTCGCTACTACATCTTTGATATCATTGGTCTCGAAGTACAAGATACAAAGGGGAATGTGCTTGGCACAGTGACTGATGTATTGCAACCTGGTGCTAATGATGTTTATGTGGTTTCCAAAGATGGGGAACCAGATCAATTATTTGCAGCCATTGAAGAGGTCGTTAAAGACATCGATGTGGAAAATAAATTAATGATCGTAGATCCGCCTGAATGGATATAATCCTTTAGGCGGTTTTATTTTATCTACATATAGGTATATTATGGTAAAAGTTATATAATATAGCTATATATAGATAATGCTAATGAGTTTATGTGAGTTAATAAGTACAGAGGACGGTCTATGCGTATCGATATCGTATCTTTATTTCCTGAGTTTTTTGATGCTTTTTTTAGTCATTCCATCATAAAACGGGCTATCGAAGCAGAACGATTGTCTGTGGGTGTAACTAACCCTCGCGACTTTAGTCATAATAAACATGGTCAAGTAGATGATACGCCCTATGGTGGCGGTGCGGGTATGCTTATGATGGCACCTCCCATCTTTGAAGCGGTAGAATCTGTTATTGCTCAATATGATAGCGAAACTAATAGCGCCTATTCTACAGATGAGATGTGTGATGAAATGAGCCTTATTGGTAATCCTAGTGAAAGTATACGACGTCGTGTTATTTTTATGGGACCTACAGGTCAACCTTTTACACAAGAAAAGGCTCGTGAATTAGCTACGTACGATCAAATAGTCCTTATTTGTGGTCATTATGAAGGTGTAGACTATCGTGTAGAGGAACATTTAGTAGATGAAACGATTTCAATTGGCGACTATGTGTTAACTGGTGGTGAGTTGCCAGCTATGGTTGTAGCAGATGCAGTAGCTCGTATGATTCCTGGCGTACTGGGGGCTGCTAGTGGTGCACAGGAGGATTCTTTTTATGAACCTTTGTTAGAATGCCCTCAATATACAAAGCCACCAGAATTCAGAGGATGGGTTGTTCCTGATGTATTGCGTAGCGGTCATCATAAAAATATTGCTACGTGGCGACAAAAGGAAGCTTTAAAACGGACACGATTATTGCGGCCCGATTTATTGGAACGACCATTAACAAAAGAGGAAATTAAACTGTTAAAAGAAATTATTGCTAAAGAGTCTGAAAGAGATATAGGTGAAGTATGAAAGCTTTAGTATTAGGTGCTACTGGTGCAGTTGGTCGCCATATTGTAGATTCATTGATTGACAATCATGAAATTCAAGAAATTCATGTATTTGTACGTCGTCAAGTTACGTATACATCTCCAAAGGTAATCGTTCATATCGTCAATTTTTATGAACCTCGTGAATGGGCACACTTAGTAACAGGGGATATTTTATTCTCTGCTATGGGCACAAACCGCAAACAAGCAGGCTCTAAAGAAGCACAATGGACAGTCGATTATACTTACCAATACGAAATGGCTCGCATTGCAGCTCAAAATGGTGTGAAAAAATATGGTTTAGTATCCTCTTTGGGGGCAAATCCAAAATCTCCATTCTTCTATATGTCCATGAAAGGACAATTAGAAGAGGTTATTTTAGAGTTGCCTTTTGAAGCGATTGTTATTGCTCGTCCAGCTACATTGATTCGAGAAGAACCTAAGTTGGTGGAACGCATTAGCTGTGCTATATTTGGTGTTATCAACAAAGCTCATATATTAATGAGCCAAGAACCCGTAAAGACGGTTGACCTAGCAAATGTCCTTGTAAAAGCTACAATAGGGCAGCAGTATGGCATTTCCATTATTGAAAATGAAACGATTCATGAGCGGATAGGCTATTTTAAAGCTTAATTTCATTAAATCCCGTTTTGGAGAGGGAATAGGCCGAGATCCATATGATTTTACCTATTCGAGCGAGGTTATGTATGGAGTTTAATTGTTGTGATGTCCTTGAGGTACAGGGCAGTCGTTATGTAATAACTGAAAAAATTAAATATAATGAGATTATTCCAAAAGCAGATCAGGAACAGGCCTATAAAGCTAAGCCGTCAATGCAAAAATCACCTGGAGATTATTGGCACGAATATGGTCTCGAGGATGTTGAGGGGTCCGATAAAATATGGGTTACCATTGAATACAATGATAATGAATGGTGCACTGTATCTAGAACATCTTATCGCAAACGAGCGCCGAAGGGTTTTACGTTACATCAAATCGGTTTAGAGAAGGTTGTAGCTGTAGATGGTGATAGTGGTGCGTCCGTAGGTGACCGGGCTGGCTACAAGGAATACCAATTGCCTTGTGAAGGCGGTGCTAGTGTATTCTTTGAAGAAAACTGGTTTAAAGGGGAGAAGATGTTCGCCGAAGGGGCACGTGTTCCTTTGAGGAATATTCGTCTCTGTAATGATGCAGAAGCTAATGCTATTAGTAAAAAGAAACGGAATCAACGGCTGAAAAAACGCTTTGAAGGAGTTGCTACTTCTATAGGGATCGGTGTATTATTTTTACTATTTCTGTTTTGGTCGGACAATGATTTGTCTTGGCATAGTATACGCGCTATGTTTGGAGTGCCTTATACGGCAAAAGAACATATGCATGACACATCTGCATATTATACAAAAACAGATTCGGATGGCGATTATGTATACACGTCTTCGTTGGACCCTGTTAGCACCGCATTAGATTTGATTGATTCTGTGAATGGTGATATTAAAAATGAGCGGGACAACTTAGAAGAGGGACATGAAGTTATTGTATTTTATTCTGGGGACTTGGTGTATATCATTACCAATACGGATGGACAAACTAAGGTTAAGGTATGTGAACAATCAAAATTGACACAAGAGGATTGGAAAATTATTGATCGTACATTAATCAGCTCTCATATACTCGATAACTATGCGACTATGGTTCGACTAGGGGATAATACGGGACGCGAACGGTTGTATCCTACCAGCAACTCTAATAACACATCCAATACAAAATTATATTATTAGGAGGCTTATTATGATTTATATACCAGATATATTATTGACGATTTTTTATGCTTGTTTTGGAATTTTTCTAATGTTAACAGCTAATACTGTTATTGATTTCTTCGTGCCTGGAAAATTTAGTGAAGAAATTAAGCGTGGTAACTGTGCTGTCGCATGGCTCTCAGCAGGTTCATTTATCGGCATTGGTGAAATCTTGCGCGCTGTCATCATGTCTCCTGTAGTGGCTACAGCTGATACATCTTTATTGCACGGTGTTGTGGCCAGTATCGTATATGCTATTTTAGGAATTGTATTATTTGTAACAGGCTATATGTTTATTAATTTATGGCATCGAAAATATAATTTATCTGAAGAGATTATGCGTGGTAATACGGCAGCGGGTATCCTCGTCTTTGGCATCTTTGTAGGTCTTGCTCTCGTTGTTAGTGGTGCTGTGCACTAAGGGAGTGTCCTATGTATAAGCCAAGTAAGAAAACTATATACATAACGGGTGCCTTTGCCGCTGTGGCGGGTATCGTTGGTGTGTCTTCATACTGGAATGACATCGCTTATGCTGTATGTGATAAAATCTATCCCGAAGCAAATGAAGGGGAAGTACGATTGAAGGATAATCAAGGTAATCGCTATTCTTTATTAAATCATGGAGATGGTAAGGAAACGGCTTTATATGATGACAATCGGTCTGTTACATTTCACCGTGATAATACTGGAAATTTAGTATGGGATGCCGGTTTAGCTGGACTTTTACCTAGTATTGCGGCTGGCTACTATATTTTCCATGGATTTAATCCACCTACAGCCCGTATGGATGGACGGACCATGACCTATCGTGTGGCAGCTCCATTAAAACCCTATGAGGAGCCTAATGTATATACAGCATCAGGTTCAAATGTGCGTACTTCTTTGGGGCGACGTACTTATCTAGACTATGAGAAGCGTAGAAGTCAAAAAGCATCTTCTATAGGTCAAAAATCTGGCTTTGGTAGTGCAGGTGTACGTTCTAGCAGTTCATAATGGAGGGCGATACTATGGAATCGTATATAGATGAACTTGATACAAATATTTTGCCCTTTGTAGATTATGAGGGCTATGATGATCGGTATCCTGCTCTTACTGCACAATCCTTTCCAGCCGAATTTTATGATGAAATTCGACATGCGTCACGCATGTTATTTCAAATATTTTGTAAAGCAGCTAAGGTATTTCAACAGGCACCTGATGAGTTTGCACTCAATATGGATATGCCAGAAAATTTGATTCCCTATTTACATCGTGGGAATCCATTGGGCTTACCTACATGGTTATCTCGATTTGACTTTGTCCTTGATGATAGAGGGCAATTGCGCATGGTAGAGATTAATGCGGATACACCGTGCTTTTTAATTGAAAGCTATTATGCTAATGGTGTAGCTGCACGATATTTCGATAAAATAGATCCTAATGCAGACGCTAATAATGAACTTAAACGTTTTTTGAAACGCGTATATGAAGGAACGTCTCGTAAAAAATATAGTGTGACTAATAAACATCAGAATGTGATGATTGATAATGAAACGGAGCCTTTTGTTTTTGGGTGCTTTCATGATTATTTAGAGGACTATGGTACTACACAGTTTCTCTTACGTGCCATGAAATCAGCATGTCCAGATGCAGATGTACGATTTTTATCCTTTTACGATATGGTCATTGATGATGATGGTATTCTGTTATCTGATGGTAGTCATGCAGCCAATCTGTATCGTTTACATCCTATGGAACTATTGATTGATGAAACTACAGCAGATGGTGAACCACTAGGTGAAATGTTTTTAGATTTGTATAATGAATACCGCTTTAATCTATTTAATCCACCAGAGGCGATTATTTTACAGAATAAATCGTTTATGTCCTTAGTGTATGCTCTATACTTAACAAACCAATTTTTTACGGCCCCTGAGCGAGATATTATCGAGCGCTATTTGACGCCGTCCTATTTTGAAAGTGATTTCCTGAACCTTGATGATGGACTTTATATTCAAAAGGAAATTTGGGGACGTGAAGGGCGAAATATTCAGGTTGTTCAAAAACGTGGAAATCAAGCTGAATTATACATGGAGAAATTTGTAGATAACTATGATGATATAGTTTGTCGGGACAGCAAAAAGGTTATGTATCAGGAATTCATTAAGCAGAAACACTTTATTCATACCGTAGATAGTGGTATGAAAGAAGGCTGTTTGACATTATCTTGTTTTATGCTTGGCGATCAAGCCTCTGCAGTCGGTTGTCGTTTTTCTCCTGAAGAAATTGCCGGCACTGAAGCATATTTTGTACCGCTTTTAGTAGATTAATTAGTATTTTAATTTTATGTTTTGTTTTAGTATCTCAATTTGGATAGTTTTATTTAACATTTACTGGATCAGATTGATATCGTTATTATTGTTGGAGATTTAAGGCGTTGGCTAATTTATATATTGGGCTTGTTCATTATCCAATTATGAACAAGCATAAAGAGGTCATTACGACGGCCATTACAAATTATGATATTCACGATATTGCACGAGCATCTATTACCTATGATGTATCTAAATATTTTGTGATTCACAATATACCTGCTCAGCGTGAGTTGGTGCGCACCATCATGGAACATTGGAAATCTGGATTTGGTTCTACTTACAATCCAGATCGCAAGGATGCTTTCACCGGCGTGGAGTTGGTTAACTCTATTGCAGTAGCAGTGCGAATGATTGAAGACCTAGAAGGTATGAAACCTATTGTGGCGACAACAGATGCGCGTACCTATGATAATACAATTTCCTATGCACGGATGCGTGAACATCTTGAAAATGAGGGGCGCCCTGTGTTAGTATTATTTGGTACCGGTTATGGTATGACAAAAGAAACGATGGAAAGCTTTGACTATATTTTAGAACCTATATATGGCCATGGTGAATACAATCATTTATCTGTGCGTAGTGCCGTTTCAATCATCTTGGATCGATTACGGGGCGAAGCATGGTGGAATAAATAGGAGGCGTCTATGTCAGGACATTCAAAATGGGCAAATATTAAACATAAAAAAGGTAAAACCGATGCATTGAAGGCTAAATTGGCTACGAAAATCGGTCGTGAAATTACTGTAGCAGCACGTATGGGTGGTGCCGATCCAACAGGTAATATGCGTTTGAAATTGGCTTTACAAAAAGCTCGTGAAAATAATATTCCTAAGGATAATATTCAACGTGCCATCGATAAAGGCGTTGGTGCTACGGATATGAACGCATACGAAGAAATCGTATATGAAGGTTATGGTCCAGCTGGTGTGGCTGTTACTGTAGAGGTTATGACGGATAATCGTAACCGTGCGGCTGCCGATGTACGCCATGCATTCTCTAAACAAGGTGGTAACCTTGGTGAAAGCGGTTGTGTAGGTTGGATGTTTAAATCTAAAGGCGTATTCGTTATCGATAAAGAAGGTCATGACGAAGATGAATTGACTATGTTAGCTCTTGAAGCGGGCGCAGAAGATCTTAAGTCCGAAGATGATGTATTTGAAATTTATACTACTCCTGAAGATTATGATGCGGTAGAATCAGCTCTTGCTGATGCGGGCATTGAAACAGAAGTAGCGAAAATCACAATGATTCCAGATACTACAATTGAATTGACTGGTGATGATGCTGTAAAAATGCAAAAAATGTTAGACGTATTGGATGATCTTGATGATGTACAAAATGTATATCATAACGGTATTTTGCCAGACGACGAAGAAGAATAATATTAAGGAGTACTCTGAGGGGTGCTCCTTTTTTATTGATTCATGAAATTTAGAGTTTTTGTAAATGTTAAGAATACTAATAGATTTCTTATAAATTTTATATTGAAATTCATGAACTTCGATGTGGTATTGTGCTATAATAAAATAGATTATGTAATGGAGGTAGGCGACAGCTTATCTCATTTTTAAACTAGGGGGTTGAGATGCGAATAATAGGTATTGACCCAGGCACGGCTATATGTGGATATGGCATTATTGACGTGAAGGGCAGCAAATTAACGCCAGTAGCCTATGGGGCTATTACAACTCCTAAGGAATTAACTGATTCACAACGGTTAGAAATTTTATTTAATGATCTAAGTGATATTCTAGAGGAATTTAAACCGGATAAGTTCGGCGTAGAGGAATTGTTCTTCAATCGCAATGTAACGACGGCGATTAAGGTTGGGCAAGCACGTGGAGTTATCTTGTTAGCAGCTGAACAACAGCGTATTCCTATTTATGAATATACACCGCTACAAATCAAGCAAGCTGTTACAGGATACGGTAAGGCTGATAAGAATCAGGTTATTTATATGACCATGAATATTTTGGGGATTCGTGAGAAAATTAAGCCCGATGATACGGCAGATGCATTAGCTGTTGCCATCTGTACGGCCCATAGTTCTCACAATGATAGATTGAAGAGGTTGGTATAATGATAGGGTATGTACGGGGCATCGTAACACATCTCTTTAAAGAGTCTTGTTACGTAGATGTACATGGTGTAGGGTATCGCGTTTATGTGCCGACCACTACGCGTCAACAATTGATCGAAGGTCATGAGGCAACGCTATTTACGTATTTGAATGTGCGGGAAGATGCAATGCAACTCTATGGCTTTTGGACGGAAGAGGAATATGAGCTATTTATTCTACTCATTTCTGTTTCCGGTATAGGGCCTAAGGTGGGGTTAGGTATTTTGTCTGGCATGACACCGGAGGCTTTCAAATTAGCTGTTATTAATGGCCAAGTACAGCAATTAACCAAATTGCCTGGCATTGGCAAGAAGTCTGCAGAGCGACTTGTTCTTGAATTAAAGGATAAGTTAGCTAAAATGACACATATCTCTACGGAGTCACCGGCGGTGATTCAGCCAATTGGCGTTACTGCAAGTGGAGCTGCGGGAGAGGCTATTGAAGCTCTTGTATCATTAGGATATTCCGAGCGAGATGTGGCCGATATTGTGGAGTCTTTAGATGATGGTAAACGCGATGTATCTGAGTTGATTAAAGTCAGCTTGATTGAGCTTGGGAAAGGACGATAAGGATGAACGAAGAAGTACGCCTTGTCGGAAATGGCGAGCACGAAGAAGATATGTGGCAATATAGCCTACGACCAAAGTTCTTTAATGAGTATGTAGGTCAAGAAGAGGCTAAAGGTAATCTAAATGTGTATATTCAGGCGGCTAAGCAACGTGGTGAAGCCTTAGATCACGTATTGCTCTATGGTCCACCAGGTCTTGGGAAGACTACTTTGGCAGGGATTATTGCGAATGAATTGGGTGTTAATTTTCGCATAACCTCTGGGCCTGCCATTGAAAAGTCTGGTGACTTGGCTGCCATCTTAACAAATTTAGATGACCACGATGTACTATTTATCGATGAAATTCATCGCTTGTCTCGCAGTGTAGAGGAAGTATTGTACTCTGCTATGGAGGACTATGCTATCGATATTATCATCGGTAAGGGCCCAAGTGCTCGAACGGTGCGCATTGATTTGCCAAAGTTTACTTTGGTAGGTGCCACTACACGGGCCGGGGCTTTGGCGGCGCCTTTGCGGGACCGCTTTGGTATTATTAACCGGTTGGAATATTATAAACAACCGGAATTAGAGTTTATTGTGACGCGGGCCGCAGAAATACTCAATATTGGTATTGAGCCGACTGGGGCTAGCGAAATTGCGCGTCGTTCAAGGGGAACGCCGCGTATCGCAAATCGTCTACTTAAACGGGTACGTGATTTTGCACAAGTTATTGGTGATGGGGTTATCACTCAAGACATTGCAGATGATGCGTTACAACGTTTATATATAGATAAAGAAGGACTCGATCGAATCGATCGACGTGTGTTGGAGTGTATTATTGAAAAGTATGATGGTGGTCCAGTAGGTATTGATACTATTGCGGCAGCTATCAGCGAAGAGAGAGATACCATCGAAGATGTGTATGAACCATATTTGATGCAACTAGGTTTTTTAGGACGTACACCGCGTGGGAGGGTGGCTACTAAACTTGCCTATGAGCATTTAGGTATTTCACAGACAGGGAAATAACAATGAAAACGAAACGATTACAATTGATGATAATGGCAACTTTGTTTTTAGGTGTAAATATTGGCGGTGCTTCTGTTGCTCAAGGGGCAACATTGCAACATAAAAGTACAGTAGTAACTAAAAAGCCAATGCCGAAATCAACAGTATCTACAATAAATGTATCGAAAGTAAATTCGACTAAGAAGTCAACTTTTCGACCACTTGTAACTAAACCGGCCCCAAAGCCTGTGTCAAAAGTGTCGTCGAAGCCAGCTGCTAAACCTGCAGCATCTAGTGCTACAACGAAAGTTCAAAAAACAGTAGCTCCAAAACCTGTAGCAAAAACTACATCTACTGGTGTTAAGTCTACTGCATCTAAGGTTGTAAAAACATCTAATGCAAATAGCATTCAAGCTAATACAGCTGCTATTACGCGCAATAAAGTAGGTTCTGTAGTAACGCCTGCTACGGAGCGTATTGAGCATGTACCAAATGTACGTGTTCTATTAGGAAGCCGTAGCACCGATGCTAAGGTGACATCTACTGCCAATATGGTTGTGTTAAATAGTAATAATGGTCAAGTTAGTACAATTAGTGCGAATCGTGGTACATCTGTTGGTGTTCAAGGTGGTAAAATTGTTGTTAATGGCAAGGCCATTGATAGTGTAGTTACCTTAAAACCAGCTAATAGTGATGCGCCATTCTTGTTTGAAGGTAAAGGTTATCGCGGTGGACTTACATTACGTGCTAATAATGGTAAAATGATGGTCATTAACTCTGTACCTCTTGAAGATTATCTTTATGGCGTAGTTCCACAGGAAGTCGTTCCGTCTTGGCCTGCAGCAGCATTAGAAGCACAAGCTGTAGCAGCTCGCACTTATGCGCTTCATACAATGGAAGAAAATAAAGGAAAATTGTATGATGTGAGTACGTCCACAGATCATCAAGTCTATAATGGGGTTAGTGGTGAAACTCAGGCTACTACTAATGCAGTAAATAAGACAAAGGGTATGGTTATGCTATATAATCAACGCCCTATTAATGCCTTATTCCATTCTGATGGCGGTGGCTATACTGAGGATAGTGTTAATGTGTGGGGCAGTGATGTACCATATTTGAAAGGTGTAAAGGATTTTAGTACTGGCACATCTACATCGAATTGGACGGTTACTACCTCTCGTCAGGCCCTTGAAAGTAAGCTCAATGCAGCAAGTAAAGGGGTGGGGAAATTGAAGAGTATTCAATTGACACCACTTGGCAAGCCAGGTCAACAAACATCTGACAGAGGCGTGTCTGGACGTATTAAGAGTGCTACTTTCATAGGCACCTCTGGAAAGACGACAGTAGATGGCGATTCCTTGCGTAGTATTTTAGGTTTAAAATCTACACTATTTGATTTCTATGTAAATCACAACCCTGCTAAAGGCACGGGTAAGGCATATCATAACTTTACTGGTAGTAATGATACTGTCTATATTAAAGGCCACGGTTGGGGACATGGTCTTGGTATGTCTCAATGGGGCGCTGCGGAAATGGCTAAGCGTGCTACTCCAGGGGATGCTAATTATTACCAAACTATTTTGCGTCACTACTATAGTGGCATTACATTAAAGAAAATGTACTAATAAGGATTACGATGAAAGTTACAGATTTTGATTATGAATTGCCAGAGGAACTAATTGCTCAACATCCTGTAGAACCTCGCGATACAGCAAGACTTTTAACCTTGGATAAGGTTACCGGTGAGGTTGCGCATAAAGAGCATTTTTACGATTTGCTTGATGAACTTCATGAAGGGGATGTACTTGTATTTAATAATACAAAGGTTATTCCTGCAAGATTATATGGTCAACGGCAAGGTTCTGGTGGCAAGGTAGAGGTATTGCTCCTCACTCCATGCGGTGAAAACCGGTGGGAATGCCTTGTTAAACCTGGCAAAAAATGTCCTATTGGTCAAGTCATAGAGTTTGACGACCGCTTAAGTGGGACTGTACTAGATAAGACTGAATTTGGAGGCCGTATCATTGAGTTCACTTGCAATGGTGTATTTGACGATGTGATACAAGAAATTGGTGAAATGCCATTACCTCCATATATTCATGAAAAGTTAGAAGATAAAGATCGTTATCAAACGGTATATGCTAAGGAGAAAGGTTCTGCTGCGGCTCCAACGGCAGGGCTTCACTTTACACCAGAGCTTTTAGAAAAAATAAAAGCTAAAGGCGTAGAGCTTGAGTTTGTAACCTTGCATGTTGGTCTTGGTACTTTTAGACCTGTATCGGCAGAGACGATTGAAGATCATGAGATGCATAGTGAGTTCTTCGTTGTATCTCAAGAAACCGCTGACCGTATTAATGCAGCTAAGAGAAACGGACGCCGTATTATTGCGGTAGGTACTACATCTGTACGTACACTCGAGTCTGCTACGAATGATGAGGGTATACTACAAGGTATTAGTGGATGGACTCAAATATTTATCTATCCTGGTTATAAATTTAAGATGATTGATGCATTGGTAACGAATTTCCATTTACCTCAATCTACATTGTTAATGTTAATTAGTGCATTAGCCGGTCGTGAACATTGTTTAGCGGCCTACGAAGAAGCTGTTCGAGAACGTTATCGCTTCTTTAGCTTTGGCGACGCTATGTTTATTCGTTAGGAGGGACTATGCCAAGTATTACCTATGAATTACAAAAGACATGTCCTCATACAGGGGCACGTGCAGGTTTATTGCATACACCACATGGTACCTTCCAAACACCTATGTTTATGCCTGTAGGTACACAGGCAACTGTTAAAACAATGACACCTGAAGAATTAAAGGCTATGGGTTCTCAAGTTATCTTGAGTAATACGTACCATTTATTCCTTCGTCCTGGGCCTGAACTTGTGGAAGAAGCAGGTGGGTTGCATAAGTTTATGAATTGGGATCAAGCTATTTTAACAGATAGCGGTGGATTCCAAGTATTTAGCTTAGGCGACATGCGTAAGATTACTGAAGAAGGTGTAACTTTTAGATCACATATTGATGGTTCTAAACAGTTTTTATCTCCAGAGGTGGCCACAAAGGTACAAGAGCAATTAGGTTCTGATATTGCGATGGCCTTTGATGAATGCATTCCATATCCAGCAGATCATGATTATGCGAAGCGTTCTACAGCGCGTACCACACGTTGGGCTCATCGCTGCCAAGAGGCTCGTAAGGCTCATGACCGTCAAGGTATGTTTGGTATTGTTCAAGGCGGCATGTATAAAGACTTGCGTAAACAAAGTGCGGAAGAGCTAGTAGCCATGGACTTTGAAGGCTATAGTATTGGCGGCTTATCCGTTGGGGAACCTCATGATTTAATGAACGAGATTTTGGAATATACCACACCATTGTTGCCAACTAACAAGGCTCGTTACTTGATGGGCGTTGGTACAGCGGATTGTCTTGTTGAAGGCGTGGCACGTGGTATTGATATGTTTGACTGCGTATATCCAACACGTGTTGCTCGAAATGGGATGGCTATGACTTGGAAGGGGCGCCTTAACATTCGAAATGCGCAGTTTGCTCATGATTGGGGCCCTTTAGAAGAAGGTTGTCAGTGCTATACATGTAAAAATTATTCCCGCGCTTATATTCGTCACTTGTATAAGGCGGAAGAAATTTTGGCATTGCGTCTCGTAACATACCATAATCTCTACTTCTTGCTTGAGTTTATGCGTCAAATGCGACAAGCTATTTTGGAAGATCGATTCCCCCGATTTAGAATGCAGTTTTGGGATAGCTTTAAAAAATAGTAATTAAGTCTAGTCAAATCTATATTAGGTGGCTATACTAGAAAAGAAAAATATATTTATTATACTAGGAGGATAAAATGGAAGATATTTTACAAGTGTTGCAAACTAGCTGGCCTATTTTGTTGATGGTCGTAATCTTTTATTTTTTATTATGGCGTCCACAAAAGAAACAACAAAAAGAGCGCGCTAATTTGTTAGGTAGTTTGAAAAAAGGCCAAAAAATCGTTACAATTGGCGGTATTTATGGTGAAATCGTTGAACTTGATGATGAAAAAGTAAAGGTTCAAGTATCTGAAAAAGTGGAGTTAACATTTGCGCGTTCTGCAATTGCTAACGTACTTTCCAAGAAAAACAAGGAAGAAAAATAATGAATACAAAGGAAGCAGTGCGCCGGGCGTGCAAGTCCCAGCGCGCTGCTTTATCCGTTGCTGATTGTAATACATGGACATCAATGTTGACGGAGCAAATCGTCAATACTCCTGAATATAAATCAGCCAATAGCATTATGGCCTATTTGGCGATGCCCAAGGAGGCCAATTTAGACGATGTGATTCGTCATGCTTTAGAACATGGTAAATCCGTATATGTTCCAGTTTGTACAGATAAGACGACAATGATTGCAGTTCGTCTCAAGTCTCTAGAATCTATCACTCGGGGTGTGTTAAATATTCGCATTCCCTCTGAGCCATACGAGGTTATTAATCCACATGACTTGGATTTGATTTTAGTGCCTGGTGCTGGCTTTGACCGTCAAGGTGGTCGCATGGGGATGGGGAATGGGTATTATGATCGATTTCTCAAGGAACTTTCATCAAGTACATATATGGGCGTATGTTGGGCTATCCAAATTTGGGATGAACCAATCCCTATGGATGAATTGGACCAACGGATGAACAAGATTGTAACGGAGCAAGGCGTTATACATTGCGTATAGTAGTAGAAGGGAGCAACTATTTTGAACGGTAAAGCTATTATCAAGTTTTTAGTAGTCATTGCTGCCATCATTGGATTATTTGCGTATTTCATTCAACCTTTAGCAGGTTCTTTGAAACAAGGCCTAGACTTACAAGGTGGTACGCATATCGTATTGGAAGCAGAGGATTCTGCAACTGGTCAAGCTGACAATGATGCAGTGGAACGGGCGAAGCAAATCTTAGAGCGTCGTATTAATGAAATGGGTTTGTCTGAACCATTGGTACAACGTGAAGGCGCTCGCCGTATTATCATCGAATTGCCAGGCGTAAAAGATCCTGACGAAGCGATAAAACGTATCGGTAAAACTGCGGTCTTAGAATTTAAGAATGACCAAGGTCAAACTGTTATGACTGGTGATGATTTAAAAGATGCGAAAGAAGAGTTAGGTCAAAATAAACAACCACTCGTTGCTATTGAATTAAGCGATGAAGGGGCTAAGAAATTTGCGGACTTAACATCTAAAAATATTGGCCGTCGCATTGCCATTACTTTGGATGGTAAAGAATTGACTAATCCTGTAGTGCAACAAGCAATTACAGGTGGTAAAGCAACAATTTCTGGTAGTCAAAGCTTAGAAGAAGCTAAAGACTTAGCTATTTTATTACGTTCCGGTGCATTACCTGTTAAAATTAATGTATTGGAAGTTCGTACAGTAGGTCCTTCTTTAGGTCAAGATTCCAAGGATAAATCTGTTGTAGCCTTCAGTGCTGGTATTGCAATGATCATGATTTTCTTGGTTATTTTATATCGCTTTTCCGGTATCGTAGCTAATATCGCATTACTTGTATATGTAATGCTCTTATTACTTGTATTAGGTAAAGGCTTTAATGCGACTATGACATTGCCAGGTATTGCTGGTATTATCTTATCCATGGGTGTTGCTGTAGATGCTAATATCCTTATCTTTGAACGATTTAAGGAAGAGGTATTTTCTGGTAAATCCATGCGTGTAGCAATGGAAGCTGGTTTTAGTCGTGCTTTAGCAACAATTACAGATGCGAACGTATCCGTTATTATTACGGCTGGTATCTTGACAATCTTAGGTTCTGGTCCGGTAAAAGGCTTTGCTATCAGCTTAGGCGTAGGTGTTGTTGTAAGTATGTTTACAGCGATTACGGTGAGTCATTTCTTGTTGCGCTTACTTATAGACTGTAACTTTACGAACCATCCATTCTGGTTTGGTGCGAATATCTCTCCAAGCAAAAGTGCTGACGCATTTGCACCAAAATCTTTGAAAGGAGGTAAACGCAAATGACATTAGACGTAATTAAACATCATCGTTGGTGGTTTGCTATTTCCTCCACACTTGTTATTATCAGTTTGATTTCTATCTTTACTAAAGGCTTTAACTTTGGTATTGATTATACTGGTGGTACAATTGTTGAAGTTGTATTTGATCAACCTGTAGAGGTTAGTCAAGTTCGTGACGTTTTGAAAGAATATAATCTTGAAAATGCACAAATTCAGCTTTCTGGTGATACTACTGGTGAAACAGCGGGCGAAGACGTAATGATTCGTACACGTAATCTCGAGGCTAGTGAAAGTGCCGCTGTTGTAGAGTCTTTGACTAAATCTATTGGAAACAATACAGTTAAACGTATTGAAACTGTAGGTGCTGTAATTGGTTCTGAGGTTACAGAACATGCGTTGTTAAATCTTGTTATAGCATTCGCAGCATTAGCATTGTATATTTCTTATCGTTTTGAATATAAAGTTGCTATTTCTGCTCTTGTTGCTATTTTCCACGATTTAATCATGGTGCTTGGCGTATTCTCTTATTTCCAATTGGAAATTGATGCGTCTTTCCTTGCTGCTATTCTTACGGTTGTAGGTTACTCCATGAATGAATCTGTAGTTATCTTTGACCGTGTTCGTGAAAATACACATACACATAAACGTTCTGATACATTTGCAGATCTTGCGAATGCATCTATTACACAAAGTATTCACCGTAGTTTCTATACATTGGCTACAGTTATGTTCGCCTGTGTATCTCTTTATCTGTTCGGTGGGGACACTACAAAAAACTTTGCTCTTTGTATGATTATCGGTTTTGCTAGTGGTGCGTACTCCTCTATCTGTGTAGCTACATCCTTATGGGTTATGTGGAAAAGTCGCAACAAAAACGATATCCGCAATCAACAATAATATATAACTGCTTTTACTATAATAATGGTAAAAGTACTGAACCTCTCTAGCATACAGTCTAGAGAGGTTCTTTTTAGTCTGTGGCATATTATATATGACTCATTATGTATTGGTAGCTGCATTACCTATAGTGATTACTTCCGAACTAAGTGGTAGTGATTTAGATGTAGGTCTGGCGATGACGTATTGCTGTTAAGTAATGTTATTCCTCTTTCAAAAGAGTTAGCCTTACCAAAAACGTCTAAGCACAAAGGCTGGCATATTTCTCAGTTTATAGAAAGCAAAAGTTTGCCTTGGGCATTAATGGGTTTATTCATAGGTTTTACTTATTCAGGCGTTTTAGTATTTATTCCTATCGAGCTGAATAGTATGGGCGCAGGTATTAGGGGTAGTGCTTTTTTTGCTATCTTTGCTTTGATGATTATAATCAGTCGACCTTTGGTGGGGAAAGTGTATGCTCGTTATGGATCTAAGTTCATTATTTATCCTGGGTTAGGCTTATTTATATTAGGCCTATTTGGCTTAGGCCTTGCCACAACACCAATGGCTATTATTCTTACAGCTCCATTATTGGGGTTAGGCTATGGGGCGGCCCAGCCGGCATTTCAAGCGTTAGCCATACAATCAGCACCTATTGAACGAGCAGGTGTATCAACGGCGACATATTTCTTAGCTCTTGATATAAGTGTAGGCGCTGGTTCAATTATACTTGCATTACTTGCAAATGCATTAGGATATCAATACCTATATATTATTGCTGCTTTAGTTATGGTCATAGCGCTCAGTCTATATCATGTATGGATTAAAAAATATACTCCATTAGAAATATAGTTATATAGAGATTTTATTTGTGAGAGTTTCCCATCGTAGATTTAGATAAAACCATAAATCCTTATAGGATACTTTTGAAAGTATTCTATAAGGATTTTTTAGCTTTAGTAGTAATTAGTGAAAGTTAGTTAAAAATAAAATGAACTAAAGTGATTGAAAAAAAGGTGTTATACAATTTAAAACCTGAATTAATAAGGAATTAAGGCGGGCTTATGATGAGGCGTGGTGAATTTAAAATGAAGTTGTAAAAACAAGGTTTTTATATGTTGACGATTATTTTATTTGTGCTATACTTATACAAGTCGTTAGGACACAGCACAAACGATGAGCACAAAAAAACTTCTGAAAAAAGTTTTAAAAAGTGCTTGACGTAATGAGCTGAACTTGATAGAATAATCAAGTCGCCAGTTGATGAAACACTTCGAAAGAAGGTAGTGGAAACTGGTACAGATCTTTGAAAACTGAACAATGATAGGTAATCAATCAATATGATTGAACATATGCCAGAGTGCGGGTTTTGACAAAGTCAAAACCAACCATAATTCAAAGTTACTTACATGTAACGACAACAAATAATGAGCTATTCAAATAGCTTCAAGATATCTTGGAGAGTTTGATCCTGGCTCAGGACGAACGCTGGCGGCGTGCTTAACACATGCAAGTCGAACGAAGAGCGATGGAAGCTTGCTTCTATCAATCTTAGTGGCGAACGGGTGAGTAACGCGTAATCAACCTGCCCTTCAGAGGGGGACAACAGTTGGAAACGACTGCTAATACCGCATACGATCTGACCTCGACATCGAGGATGGATGAAAGGTGGCCTCTATTTATAAGCTATCACTGAAGGAGGGGATTGCGTCTGATTAGCTAGTTGGAGGGGTAACGGCCCACCAAGGCGATGATCAGTAGCCGGTCTGAGAGGATGAACGGCCACATTGGGACTGAGACACGGCCCAGACTCCTACGGGAGGCAGCAGTGGGGAATCTTCCGCAATGGACGAAAGTCTGACGGAGCAACGCCGCGTGAGTGATGACGGCCTTCGGGTTGTAAAGCTCTGTTAATCGGGACGAAAGGCCTTCTTGCGAATAGTTAGAAGGATTGACGGTACCGGAATAGAAAGCCACGGCTAACTACGTGCCAGCAGCCGCGGTAATACGTAGGTGGCAAGCGTTGTCCGGAATTATTGGGCGTAAAGCGCGCGCAGGCGGATTGGTCAGTCTGTCTTAAAAGTTCGGGGCTTAACCCCGTGATGGGATGGAAACTGCCAATCTAGAGTATCGGAGAGGAAAGTGGAATTCCTAGTGTAGCGGTGAAATGCGTAGATATTAGGAAGAACACCAGTGGCGAAGGCGACTTTCTGGACGAAAACTGACGCTGAGGCGCGAAAGCCAGGGGAGCGAACGGGATTAGATACCCCGGTAGTCCTGGCCGTAAACGATGGGTACTAGGTGTAGGAGGTATCGACCCCTTCTGTGCCGGAGTTAACGCAATAAGTACCCCGCCTGGGGAGTACGACCGCAAGGTTGAAACTCAAAGGAATTGACGGGGGCCCGCACAAGCGGTGGAGTATGTGGTTTAATTCGACGCAACGCGAAGAACCTTACCAGGTCTTGACATTGATGGACAGAACTAGAGATAGTTCCTCTTCTTCGGAAGCCAGAAAACAGGTGGTGCACGGTTGTCGTCAGCTCGTGTCGTGAGATGTTGGGTTAAGTCCCGCAACGAGCGCAACCCCTATCTTATGTTGCCAGCACTTCGGGTGGGAACTCATGAGAGACTGCCGCAGACAATGCGGAGGAAGGCGGGGATGACGTCAAATCATCATGCCCCTTATGACCTGGGCTACACACGTACTACAATGGGAGTTAATAGACGGAAGCAA
>NZ_AP022321.1:1130000-1355000 GCF_013393365.1 Veillonella nakazawae | reverse complement strand
CAAAAATTTATAAAATTCATAAATGGTTATCTATAGTTTCTGTGCTATTTTTCTTAATGTTCTGTATTACAGGACTTATCCTTATGTTCAGAACTGAATTAAATGCATGGGCTCAAGGAGGATCACATCACTCCTCGTTATCAATGGAGATGAGCCAACAAGAAATGTCTATTTTTAATTATGCTGATGAAGGTGCCCTATTAGTGAAAGAAAAATATCCGTCTAAGGATATTTTAAATATTTCTCCAGCTATGGGGGCTACAGATATTTTACGGTATCGTATTATTGATTCTTCCGCAACTGTAGCGCCTCCAGCGCGTATGGGGATGGGAGGGGATTATGTATTATATAACCCTAAAACAAAGTCCCTCATAACTACGCATCATGAAACGCCTGCGCATCCTTGGGTTCGAAGTGTATTACATACACTTCATCAACTACATACTCGATTAGATCTTGGTAAAACAGGAATTTATATTGTAACGATTTTATCTTTAGTATGTGGGTTATCTATTATTTCTGGTGTTTTTTTATATGGTCCATTTCGTAAAAGCTTTGCAAAATCTACTGTATTGTCTAACTATATGAAACTAAGTACATTACATCGAGAATTTGCTATGGTTGCCACTGTATGGGGATTCATATTATGCATTACAGGTGTATGGATAGGTGGATTTTTTATTGCTAATGACAGCTATAATGCAGATGTACTATACACTGCAAAGCAAGAACTTTCAATTGGTCAATCTGACATTTTACAACCATCTGAAGCTATCTCTCGAATTATGAAAGCATACCCAGATCGTCAGCTTATATCTATAGATTATCCATCTAAATTTAATAATCATCATTATGCATTTTATTTAGGTGCTGAAAATGATGATGATCCAGCTATGTTCTTGGGCCAACCAGTCTATGCTAATTTATATACTGATTCTACTAAGGATATGTATTCTACAAAAAATATCCCCTGGTATTTTACAGGCATGACTACAATGATTAATCTCCATATTCATAATCATAATACGATGGCTCTTAAAATATTATGGGCCATCTGGGATATTGTTCTTATTGTAGGCATTGTGACTGGTATTATTATGACTATTAAAAAGAAATTTGGCAGAGCTAGTGCTACAGAATCTAAAGTATCGGCTGAGATAAAACATGTTTGGCGTACACCAATCTGTTGTGCTACCTTAGTATTACTTGGATTTATTATGCCACTTTGGTCCAATCCAGTTACAAATACTATAGCAGGTATTTGTTTAACTATTCCTCTAGTAGTATTTTTTATTTCTTTAATTAGAGGATTTAATCATTAATTCATTGTATATTTTATACACTTAATCAATGAGGTTCATCATAAGTTTATTGATTTATTTCGAACTAAAATGATAAAATAATATATATTAGTTATAATTTTATGTAGTAAAATTTGTATTTATTTTATGATTGAGAAAGTGGTAGTTACTATGAATTATATAAAAGCATTTATTCAGTCTGAATCATCTGGCGGTATTATGCTCTTATTAGCCGCTATTCTTGGTGTTATTACAGCAAATTCTCCGCTAGCAGAACAGTATTTCTCCTTAATGCATGTGTTTTGGGGCCCTATGGATATATTGGAGTGGGTAAATGATGGATTAATGGCTCTTTTCTTCCTATATGTAGGGCTAGCAATTAAATCCGAAATGATTTCTGGTGAGCTGAATACAAATTCAAAACGACTACTACCAGTATTAGCTGCTCTTGCAGGCGTTGTGACACCAGCTTTAGTATATTTCTTAATTGCTGGATCTGTGCCTGAGTATACTCATGGTTGGGGAATTCCAACAGCTACTGATATTGCATTTGCCATAGGTGTAATTATGATGCTCGGTAAGCGTGTATCACATGCTATGAAAGCATTTCTTTCTGCATTGGCGGTTATAGATGATTTAATTGCTATTATTGTTATAGCTATCTTTTATGGTGCTGGTGTTGATTTCCCATACTTGATTGGTGCTGCTATCGTTACAGGTGCATTGTGGTATACTAACAAACAAGGATATGTTAGACCTGTATTATATGGTGTATTAGGTGCAGCTCTCTGGTACTTTGTATTAAAGTCTGGTGTTCATGCAACCATTGCAGGTGTTGTCTTAGCTATGACTATTCCTGCAACAGGTAAACTTGATGGTGAAACAGTATATCCTATGCTTAAATGGGCTGATAAACTGAAGAACTGGGTTAATTTCTTGATTATTCCTTTATTTAGTTTCTTAAATGCTGGTGTATCCTTTGCTGATGTTTCAGCAGATCACCTATTCCATCCTGTTGTACTAGGTGTTTCATTAGGTCTTATTTTAGGTAAACAGTTTGGTATTTTTTCTGCTGTTTTCGTTTTGGTTAAATCTAAAATTATCAAGATGCCTACTAATACAACATGGCCAGAAGTTTATGGTACAGCCATTGTTTGTGGTATTGGTTTTACTATGAGCTTATTTGTGGCCACATTGGCATTTCCACCTGGTGTAACTCAAGAAATGTCTAAAATTGGTATCTTTATAGGATCTATTATTTCTGGTTTATTAGGTGCTATAGTTTTAATTGTGGCTTACAAAATAAGATCTATTAAGAACAAATAATGAACTTATTATATTAGGAAGGAATCATATGGAACGGATATTTGTACTTTTACGTTCTCCTGGTTCGGCTACTGCCGTTTTATTAGGAGCTACACTTATTGCATTAATCGTAGCGAATTCTCCATTGGCAACACAATATATGTCTCTGGTTAATTTAAAACTAGGTCCATTAACAACGATGGAGTGGGTTAATGATGCATTAATGGCGATTTTTTTCCTCTTTGTTGGATTAGAAGTAAAACGTGAATTGGTAAGTGGTGAACTTAATACGAATGCTAAGCGTATCATGCCAGGTATTGCTGCATTATTTGGTGTATTAGTACCTGCTATTATTTACTATCTTATGGCTGGATTTAGTGAAGTTTACATTCATGGATGGGCTATTCCTACTGCGACAGATATTGCTTTTGCTATAGGTGTAATAACTGCATTAGGCTCAAGAGTTCCTAACTCTATGAAAGTATTTTTGACAGCCTTAGCTGTTATTGATGATTTAATTGCCATTATTGTTATTGCTATATTCTACGCAGCACATCTTAATCTTTTCTATTTATTCGGTGCTGTAGTTGTAACGGGGTTATTGATTTATTGTAATCGGTCTGGTTACGTTAGATCTTTATCTTATATCATTCTTGGTATCATTTTATGGTACTGTATTCTTCGTTCTGGTTTACATGCTACAATGGCAGGCGTAATCTTGGCGATGACAATTCCTGAACGGGGCAAGATTGGTCGTAAATATGTTAGACCAATGCAACATTGGGAACATTATTTATCTAACTGGGTAAGCTTTGTTATTGTTCCTATTTTTGCTTTCTTTAATGCCGGTGTAAGTCTTGGTGGATTTGGTGTAGCAGATTTAACACATCCAGTTGTTTTAGGCGTTGCCCTAGGTCTTATTTTAGGGAAACAAATCGGTATCTTTGGTGCTATGTTTGGAATGATTAAGTTAGGTATTGTACCTATGCCAGCAGAAGCTAACTGGAAATTTATATATGGTACATCCATTGTATGTGGTATTGGTTTTACTATGAGTATATTTGTTTCCGTTTTAGCTTTTGATCCAGGTCATGCTCAAGAGATGGCTAAAGGTGGGGTATTAATCGGCTCTATTATTTCTGCAATTATTGGTTATATATACTTACGTATAGTTGGTGCTAATCGTAAAGAGTGCCATATTGGTTTGTATCATAACTGCTAAAATTAAATAGTATTATTAAAGTCTCCATTATTGACTCCCATACATCTAATGTTAAATTACATTTTACTTAGATAAAGTAGTCCATAATGGAGATTTTGTTTCATTGGTATCTTAGATTTCTATGATATATATGTAGTTAATAAAGTGCATTATACATGCATTTTTTGTATTACTATCTCAATATTGTTTATAGATTATTTAATACTGTATAGTATACTACTTAATGTAAGGTGAGGTGTATATGGTTAAAAAAATAATTATTGCATGTACGCTTGTTTGTATGACTACAATGGTATCTTCTGTATCATTGGCGAAAACGATTGATAAGGGACAACGGGGTCACCATGTAAGTAAGGTCCAAACAATGTTAAAACATCAAGGTTTTTTGCATGATTCTGTAGATGGCATTTATGGTCATAACACAGAACAGGCCGTACGAAAATTTCAAAAGTCGAAGGGACTCGCTGTCGATGGGCGAGTTGGTCCTGCAACAATGAATGCTTTAGAAAAGATGGAGACTCGATATGGTGGTCATGGTACAGCATTAAGTCATGATGGTGTGCCGAATAAATACTCTCGAGTATTAACTATGCAGGCTAGTGCTTATTCTGCTCAAGATCCTGGAAATGGAAATTTTACGGCTACAGGTAGTCGCTTGAAGAAGGGCATTGTATCTGTAGATCCAAAATTAATTCCATTAGGTACGAGATTATACATTGAAGGATATGGTTATGCTGTAGCTGACGATGTTGGTGGTGCTATTAAAGGTCATAGAATTGATTTAGCCTATGATTCACGTTCTGAAGCATTGCAGTTTGGTCGTCAAACTGTGAAGGTTTATGTTTTATAATAAAAGCTCTCTAGTTCATATATTATTGTAATAGACTATAAGGTCTAGTTTTACAGTATTATATGAGGTCTAGAGAGTTTTTTTATTTTGCCGAATTATAGTGTTTTTATAACCTCGAATATTCGGAAATTATGGTATAATAAATAAAAGATATATTTGAGATGATTCATGACTTTTATTGAATGAGTACAATCAATAGTTATATGATGAATGGTAAAGGAAATTCTATGGATAAAGTACGGCGTGTGGAACGAATGGTGGCAATGACAAAATTGTTAGTTGATTCACCGCAAAAATTGATTCCTTTAAATTATTTTTGTGACTTCTTTGGCATGGCTAAATCTACAGTTAGTGAAGATTTAACCTGTGTTAGACAGTCTATGGAACACTTTCAACTAGGCACATTAGAAACAGTGGCTGGTGTGGCAGGCGGGGTACGTTTTATTCCTCATCGGAAGGGTACTCAAGCAAATGATATTCTACGAGATGTGCAAGCTCGTTTAATGGAACCAGATCGTATTATCCCTGGTGGGTTTATTTATATGTCTGATATCTTGTATGACTGGCATGTAATGACACGTCTTGGGGAAATCATAATGACTCGCTTTATGGACCGCAATCCAGATTATATTTTGACGGTTGAAACGAAGGGTATTCCTTTAGCTGTTATGGTGGCTAGAGCGTTTAATAAACCTCTCGTTATTGCTCGTCGTGATAGTAAAGTAACAGAAGGGTCTGCTATTAGTATTAACTATGTAACTGGCTCCTCTGGTCGTATTCAAACTATGACGCTTACTAAACGTGCTATTCCACCGAATGCTAGGGTCTTAATTATCGATGACTTTATGAAAGCTGGAGGTACAGCAAAAGGTCTTAAAGAACTTGTACTTGAAATGAGTGGTATTGTAGTTGGTACGGGTGTTCTTGTAGCAACGGCAGAGCCAAATCCAAAGTTAATAGATGATTATGAATCATTATTTACTTTCTATGGCATCGATGAAAATACAAAGAAAATAAGTATAGAGCCAGTATTTGATGAAGAATAAACGATTAATATTACATCCATTATAGTTAGCTATAATAACTCTATATGGAGTTTTAGTTTGCTGACTAATATGATGAGATTAATAGAGTAAATGGTCTAGATATAAGAGATAACAGATAGGAGATTACTATGAATATTGCAAGCCTTATTTTAGCTGCTGGTAAGGGTACACGCATGAAGTCTAAGTTACCAAAAGTATTGCACAAGGTTGGTGGCAAAGCCATGGTGGAACGCGTTCTGGAAACTGTTCAATCCATCGGTACTAATCGTGATGTTGTTATCGTTGGCTTTGGCGGTGATGCAGTACAAAATTACTTAGGTAATCGCGCTGAATTTGTTCGTCAAGAAGAACAAAATGGTACTGGTCATGCTGTAAAAATGGCTCAACCAGTGCTTGGCAATTATGATGGTACAATCTTATTATTGTGTGGTGATACGCCACTCGTTACAAAGGAAAGCTTAGAGGCTCTTTTAGAGGAGCATAAAAACTCTGGTGCAGCTGCTACGATTTTAACAGCACATATGCCTGATCCAACTGGTTATGGACGCATTATTCGTAATGAAGCAGGTTCCGTAGTTCGTATTGTAGAACAAAAAGATGGTAAACCAGAGGAATTAGCCGTTCAAGAAGTAAATACTGGTATGTACGCCTTTGATAGTAAAAAATTATGGCCTTGCTTAGATCAACTATCTGATGATAATGCGCAAGGTGAATTGTATATCACGGATGTAGTTGGTATTCTTGTAAATGGTGGCGATAAGGTAAGCGCTTATATGACTAAAGACTTTGAAGAGTCTCTAGGTGTAAACTCTCGCTTGCAATTAGCTGAAGCTGAGGCTATTTTAAAACACCGTAAAAATATTGAATTAATGACAGCCGGTGTAACAATTATCGATCCAGCAAATACTTACGTAGCTCCAGAGGTAACAGTAGGGGCCGATACAATCTTACATCCTGGTACAATACTTGAAGGCGATACTGTAATTGGTGAGCGTTGTGAAATTGGTCCACATACTCGTTTAACAAATGTGAAAGTTGGTAACGATACGATTATCCACTTCACTTATGGTCATGACTGCGAAGTAAAAGATGGTGTAGATGTTGGTCCATATGTTCATTTACGTCCAAATACTGTACTAGGCAACAAGGTTCATGTAGGTAACTTCGTAGAGGTAAAAAATTCTAATGTTGGAGAAGGAACTAAGTTCCCACATCTATCTTATATCGGCGATAGTGATGTAGGATCTGGTGTTAATATTGGTTGTGGTACGATTACTGTAAATTATGATGGTAAAGTTAAACATCGTACGACCATTGGCGATGGTGCTTTTGTAGGCTGTAATAGTAACTTAGTAGCTCCTGTAACAGTTGGTAATTATAGTTATGTAGGAGCAGGTTCTACTATTACTAAAAATGTACCAGATAAGGCGTTAGCAGTGGGCCGTAGTAAGCAAATTGTGAAAGAAAATTGGGTAACAGACGATACTTTCAAAAAGAAATAAAAAAATATTATAATTTTTTAACACAATTTGGGCAAAATAGTATACAATAAAAAGGCAATAGTGTGTATCTGTAATGGATGATTATGGATAAGTAACCAGTATAGGAACAAATGAAAGGGTAACAAAATGGCATTTGAAGACGGCAAAAAACTTAAAATTTTCACAGGTAATGCGAATCCTGCATTGGCAAAGGAAATTTGTGATTATTTAGGTTTGCCTTTAGGTGAAGCGTTTGTAGGTCGCTTTAATAATGGCGAAGTACAAATTATGATTGATGAAAGCGTACGTGGCAAAGATGTATTTATCATTCAACCAACTAGCTATCCTGTAAACGATAATTTAATGGAATTAATGGTTATGGCTGATGCGTTAAAACGTGCTTCTGCTCGTCATATTACAGCTGTAGTTCCTTACTACGGTTATGCTCGCCAAGACCGCAAAACTCGTGGTCGTGAACCAATTACTGCAAAATTAGTAGCAAACTTGATGCAAACTTCTGGTATTACACGTCTTGTAACAATTGACTTGCATGCAGGTCAAATTCAAGGCTTCTTCGATGTGCCTGTAGATCATTTATATGGTGCATCCATTTTAGCTAAATATATTAATGAAAAAAATCTTGAAGATGTTATTGTAGTATCTCCAGATCTTGGCGGTGTTACAAGAGCTCGTGATTTGGCTGACCGCATTGGTGCGCCAATTGCAATCATCGAGAAAAAACGCCCTGAACCAGGCGTAGCTAAAGTTATGAACCTCATCGGTGATGTAAAAGGCAAAAACTGTATCATCGTTGATGATATTGTAGATACAGCAGGTTCTCTTGTAGAAGGTGCTAAAGCATTAGAAGCATTTGGTGCTAAATCTGTTATGGCTGCTGTTACCCATGCTGTATTAACAGATCCAGCAAGTGAACGCATTGCAAACTCCAACATTAAAGAGCTTATCGTAACAAACACAATGCCATTACCAGAAAATTGCAAATTAGACAATGTAACGCAACTATCTGTAGCTCCATTATTAGGCGAAGCAATTATGCGTATCTTTCATGAAGTTTCAGTAAGTAATTTATTTGATAAATAATAGGTGATTCTTGAAGTTAGTAGTAGGCCTTGGTAACCCAGGCAAGCAATATGAAGCGACAAAACATAATATTGGATTTATGGTCATCGATGCCATTGCGGATAGTGTTTCTCATACTCCTTGGAGAGAGGAACAAAAGGCAGAGGTGTGCAGTATTAATGTAGCTGGTGAAAAGGTATTGCTTGTAAAGCCTCAAACATTTATGAATGCAAGTGGCGAATCTATAGGTCCATTAATGCGATACTACAAGATCGATCCATCTGATGTGTATTGTATTTATGATGATATGGATTTACCGGTAGGCAAATTGCGAATTCGACCAAATGGTAGTTCTGGTGGGCATAATGGGATTAAATCCTTAATCTCCCATATAGGAACAGAAAATTTTCCGCGTTTTCGCGTAGGTATTGGTCGTCCATTACCACAATGGACTGTCATTGACCACGTGTTAGCACCATTTAGTGAAGAATCACAAGAGAAAGTACAAAAAGGTATCAAAGATACAGTAAAGGCTGTATTAGGTACTTTAGAGGTGGGCATAGACAAAGGGATGAATCTGTTTAATCCTAAGCGTCGTCCACAGCGATAAATAACATGCAAAAGGGCATGAGTCTCATTGAGATTCATGCCTTTTTTACGAGGTATATATGAGCAATCAAGAGAAAATGCCTTTTGTAGAGGCTTTAGAATCATATAAGGAACAACATTTTGTGCCTTTTCATACACCTGGTCATAAGATTGGTGTTGAAGCGCCTCAGTTACTAAAAGACTGGATGGGACCGGCACTGCCATATGATTTAGGGGTTATGTATGCTCTAGATGATTTACATGAACCTGAACGGGAATTAAAAGAGGCTCAAGATCTAACGGCTGAATTATATGGAGCTGATGATTGCTGGTTCTCTATTAATGGCACAACCGCTTTAATTGAAGCGATGATTATGGGGAGCGTAGGTCCTGATGAAACGATTATCATTCCTCGAGAAGCACATCGTTCCGTTATTAGTGGATTAGTGTTATCTGGTGCGAAGCCTGTTTATATGGATTGCCAATTTGATGATCGGTGGGGTATCCCTTTAGGTGTATCAGTGGATGCTGCTATTAAAACCATGGATGCTCATCCAGAGGCTAAGGCGATTCTCTTAGTGTATCCAAACTATTATGGTGTAGGTGTAGATATTGTAAAGATTGTAAAAGAAGCGCATAAACGAGGGATGATTGTTCTTGTTGATGAAGCGCACGGACCTCATTTACCATTTTCAGAAAATTTACCTGTTGAAGCCATTGCGGCAGGTGCAGACTTAGTAGCACAAAGCACGCATAAATCGGTAGGTTCTTTGACGCAAACCTCTTGGCTATTAGGCCAAGGGGATAAAATCAATCAGCGTCGCATTACGCAAATGCATCAAATGCTACAAAGCACTAGTCCCAATTACATATTCCTTGCCTCCTTAGATATGGCGCGTCATCAATTAGCCACCGAAGGTAAGGCGCTAATAAGTCGAACCGTAGAATTGAGCCTATATTTGCGTCATGAGCTCAATAAGATTTCAGGTATTACTACTATGGAATATATAGACATTCAAGAACGAGTAGTAAACTATGATTGTACAAAAGTACTAATTGATGCTAAAGCACTTGGACTGACAGGTATTGAGTTTGAACGGATGTTGCGCGAATATCGTATTGAGGTAGAGTTAGTGCAAGCGCACCATGTGTTAGTACTCATTACTATTGGCGATACAAAAGAGTCTATAACGTTCCTCATTCAAGCCGTACAAGCTATAAGTGATACGATATTACATACATCTAAAGTAGCTAATAGTAACGTGGTGGAGAATACAGAAAATCTTAGTAAAGATTCTTCATTGCTACCTAAACCTATTGTGCGTGTAACTCCTCGCAATGCTATGTATGCTAATCGTGAGCAAGTTCCTTTACGAGATGCACTGCATCGTATTGCAGGAGAGACTATTGCTTATTATCCACCAGGGATTCCTTGTGTAGCGGTAGGTGAAGAGATTAGCTCCTCTGTGTTACAATATATAGAGAATCGGAAGGCTCTAGGGTATGTGCCGAATGGAGCCGATGATATGTCATTGGAAACAATCTGGGTGTTACAGGAGTAATTATGGGGACTTTAATTATCTTAGAAGGCGGAGATGGTAGCGGTAAGGCTACACAAACTAAACTTTTAGTAGAACGCTTAATCAAGGAGGGGCATGCCGTTAAATCTGTGAGCTTTCCAAACTATGATAGTGGTGCTGCTATGCCTATCAAAATGTATTTAGCTGGTGAGTTTGGCAAAGATGTACATGATGTAAATCCTTATGTAGCAAGCTCCATGTATGCCATAGATCGCTTTGCATCCTTTAGAACAGATTGGGAAGAGTTCTATAAAAATGGGGGCATCATTATTGCAGATCGCTATACGACGTCTAATATGGTACACCAAATGGTTAAATACGATGATCCAAAGGAACGTACTGCATTTTTGGATTGGCTTGAAGACTTTGAATTTAACAAATTTGCTTTGCCCACACCTGATGCGGTATGTCTCTTAGATATGCCTCTCGAAGTGAGTGAAGCCTTAATGGCTGAGCGTACTGGTAAAACGGGCGGTAATACAGGAGATATTCACGAAGGAAATCATCAATATTTAGTAGCTGTTCACGATGCCTATGAAGAGCTAGTAGAACGCTATCAATGGCACCGAATTCCTTGTGCCACAAAAGGTAATTCCAGTCAGTATACATTGCGCACCATTGAAGAAATTCATAACGATGTATATCAAGCAGTAGTAAATCTACTACCTTAGGATAGGGCGACTCTTTTAAAAGTCGCCTTTTTCTTATATAATATTAATATTGAGCATGTATTGATAGGAGGGGCTATGACATATTTTGATTCTATAATTGGTCAAGATTCGATCAAGGCACACCTATCGAAACTTGTAAGTAGCAATGCATTGCCACATAGCCTTTTGTTTTATGGTGAAGCAGGTCTTGGTAAGCTAGATATGGCAATCGGTTTGGCATCCTTATTATTAGGACGTCAAGTATTTTCTCAACCCAAGGGAGAATCGTATTTAGCTGACGTTAAAGAAGCACGTCTTGCTAATGGTGAGACTGAAAAACGTATTGAAGCAGAAGGTTTGCCTATCTATATGGATAAAGGCGATGCCTTTTGGATTCGTCCTATGAAGACAACTTTAAAGGTGGAACAGTGGTATTCCTTACTACAAGACCATCTGTCTGTGGCCGGGAATGGTAATCGCGTAGTTATTGTGGAGGACTTTCATACGGCTAACGCAGTCATGGCAAATGCTATGTTAAAAACCATTGAAGAACCGCCAGAAAAGGTGTATTTCATCATTATTACGAATAAAATTAACACCGTATTGCCGACCATCGTTTCAAGATGTATGGGCGTTGGTTTTAACAGTGTTGATGTAGATACGATTCGCACGGCACTTGTGGCACGTGGTATCACCGGTGATATTGAGCAGGCTTTGTTAGCCGGTCATGGCAATCCACAGTTAGTGGAAAAATTGGCTACTCAAGATCGCATTGAAATGCTAGAGTTAGCCGTTAAGGTAATGGACATGCTTGCTTTTGAAACAAGATGGTTTTCTATGATTTCTCTAGCTTGTGAAAGCTTACCTCGTGAAAGTCTAACAGAATTGATGCATTGGTTACGTCTTGTAAGTAGAGATATGATGGCTCTTAAAATGGGGGCTCAAGACGGACAATTACAAGTACCTATGTACAAAACTCAATTATTACGATTATTACCGCGCTGGTCTATGCAAGCATTGTCTCAGGTCATTACTGAAACATTGCAAGCGGAACGGGCTTTGCGTTTACATATAAAAACCGCTCTCGTGGTGGACGGTCTTAGTATCGCCCTTCATGATGCTCGGGAGGAGGACTAAATGCTAACCATAGTTGGCGTACGCTTTAAAAAGGCTGGGAAGATTTATTATTTTCTGCCTGAACAATTAGAACTATCCGTTGGTGATGGGGTTATCGTTGAAACAGCACGTGGCGTTGAATACGGTACAGTTGTGATCGGACCAAAAGAGGTCTTTGAAGATACTGTTGTAGCTCCTGTTAAGCCAGTTATTAGAAAGACGACACCAAAGGACTTAAAACAAATTGAGAAGAATAAAGAGCGCGAAGAAAAAGCCTTTGAGATTTGTCTCGAGAAAATTGGTAAACGTAAATTACCGATGAAACTCATCAATGTAGAATACACATTTGATATGAATAAGATTATATTCTTCTTTACTGCAGATGGTCGTATCGACTTCCGTGAGCTAGTTAAGGATTTAGCAACAGTATTTAGAACGCGCATTGAGTTGCGCCAAGTAGGCGTCCGCGATGAGGCTAAGGTACTCAATGGTATTGGCGCTTGTGGCCGACCTTTATGCTGTTCTAATTTCTTAGGTGATTTTACACCTGTTTCGATTCGCATGGCTAAGGATCAAAACTTGAGCTTAAACCCAACGAAGATTTCTGGTGTTTGTGGTCGTTTGATGTGCTGCCTTAACTACGAAGATGATTTGTATAAAAAGGGTGGCGACCTATATGTGAAGAAGGAACGCCCTCAAGCCCCTCAAGATGTGGCGCCTCCAGGTATTGGTAAGGAGGTCGTCACCGATGAAGGCATTGGTAAGGTCTTGAAGGTAAATCATCACAAGCATACTGTAAAGGTACAGCTTGAAGCAGGTCGCACCATCGATTTGAAATGGTCCGAGGTGGCATTGCCTGATGAATGATCAAGAAAGACTTGATGATTTAATTATAGATGGCTTACAGCTTTATCAGCGTACTGATATGTTTCGCTTTTCCTTTGACGCTATTGCGCTCATTCACTTTTGTCGTTTTAATGGTCGTCATACTTATGTTGATTTTGGAACGGGAACAGGTGTTATGCCACTCATTGGTACGTCATTAGGAGCGGGCCATATAACGGGCATTGATATTAATAAGACTATCATTGAATTGGCTCAACGTAGTGTTGAATACAATCATAAACAAGATGTGGTAACGATGTTATGTGGCGATTATCGTCATATGTCGTATCGGGATATACAAGACAAGCCCTTTGATGGTGTTATTGTAAATCCTCCTTTTTATGATTATGAAAGCGGTGCAAAGCCCACTTCTGATGAAAGAGCGGTTGCTCTTCATGATAAACATACATCGTTACAAGAAGTTTTGAAAGCTGTACAGTCCTTTATCAAGTGTAAAGGTCGTTTGTGGATGATTTATAGTGCTAGTCGTTTACAATATGTGCTGCATGAACTAGAAATAGCTAACTTTCAAGCTAAGCGAATTCGCTTTATTCACGGTATGATAGATAAACCTGCGAAACTTGTACTAATAGAGGCTCTCTATCAAGGTCAGGCTGGTCTTGTGTTAGAGCCACCACTAATCGTTTATGAGAAGCCTAATGTGTACACAAAGGAGGTGTCCTCTTGGTATGAACGATAACGAATGGGGCATCTTATATCTAGTGCCTACACCAATAGGTAATTTAGAAGATATGACCTATCGGGCAGTTCGTATCTTAGGTGAAGTAGATGCTATCGCTGCCGAAGATACGCGCCATACAGGCATATTATTAAAACATTTTGACATTAAGAAGCCTTTAATTTCTTATCATGAACATAATAAGGAGGAAAAAGGTGCTTATATTATAGAGCTTTTGTTAGAAGGACAGTCTATTGCTTGCGTTAGTGATGCAGGCATGCCGGCTATATCTGATCCAGGGGCTGACCTAGTAATAAAAGCGATTGAAGCAGGTATAACGGTGGTACCACTGCCAGGTGCTAATGCGGCATTAACAGCGCTTATTGCATCAGGCTTAGATACTAAATCCTTTGCCTTTGCCGGATTCTTACCCAAACGGGGCAAACATCGGGTTGAAGAACTACAGCGACTTTCACAAGTAACGGGAACCTTGATGTTTTATGAAGCACCTCATCGTTTGCAAGAGGTCTTACAAGATATGTATGAAGCCTTTGGCAATCGATCTATCACGGTGGCAAGAGAATTGACAAAGAAGTTTGAAACCTTTGTGCGCACCGATTTAGAGAGCCTTGTAAATGATTTGGAACAGCTCACGTATAAAGGGGAATTCGTCCTCATTGTAGGTGGTGCTGATACAGTAGAGTCTGATGCTAGTGCTGTTTCGGATGAACCAGTATCGTATGTAGATGCTGTACAAGCCCTTGTAGAAACAGGGATACCTAAAAAAGAAGCAATTCGCCAGGTGGCAAAGCGTTTTAACGTTTCCCGCCGGGATGTATATAATATTGTAGAACGTTAAACCTTCCCATTCGAAGGTTAGAAGGAGGCTCATCATGGGAGACACAAAAAAAACGTATTATATTACGACACCAATTTATTATCCAAGTGCTAAGTTGCACATTGGACATACGTATTGTACATCTGTAGCTGATACAATCGCTCGATTCAAGCGTTTGGCTGGTTATGATGTACGTTTCTTGACTGGTTCTGATGAACATGGTCAAAAAATTCAACGTGCTGCAGAAGCGCAAGGTATTACACCTCTTGAATACACTACGAATATCGTAAATGGCTTTAAGGCATTATGGGAAAAGATGCATATCTCTAACGATGACTTCCTTCGTACTACTGAAAAACGTCATGAAAAGGTAGTGCAAGAACTCTTTACAAAAGCTTATGAAAAAGGCGATATTTACAAGGCTGAATATGAAGGTTGGTACTGTACACCGTGCGAAACATTCTGGACTGAGCAAAAACTTGGTGAAAATCATACATGTCCAGATTGTGGACGCCCTGTAGAGAAGGTTAAAGAGGAAAGCTACTTCTTTAAACTCGCTAAATATACAGATCAATGGTTGAAATTCATCGAAGAAAATCCTGATTTTATTCAACCTGAATCTCGTCGTAACGAGATGATTCAATTCGTAAAACAAGGTTTGGAAGACTTGGCTGTTTCTCGTACATCCTTTGACTGGGGGATCAAGGTACCATTCGATCCTAAACATGTTGTATATGTTTGGTTCGATGCATTAGTGAACTATATTAGTGCACTCTCTCCATTTGATGGGGATGGCGAATTATACAAAAAATACTGGCCAGCAGATCTCCATTTAGTAGGTAAGGAAATCGTACGTTTCCATACAATTATTTGGCCTATGATGCTCATGAGCCTTGAGTTGCCATTGCCTAAAAAGGTATTTGGTCACGGCTGGATGATCGTTGACGGTACAAAGATGAGTAAATCTTTGGGGAATGTTATTGATCCAATTCCATTGATCGATACCTATGGTGCAGATTCTTTGCGTTATTACTTATTAAGTGAAATCACGCTTGGCAATGATGGTAACTTCACATTGCCTAATTTCGTTACAAAGATCAATGCTGACTTATCTAACGACTTAGGTAACTTATTGAACCGCACTATTGCTATGATTGAAAAATACCATGGTGGTGTGATTACAAAATGCGATGATATGGATGATTTGGATCGTGATGTTTCCACATTGGCTGTTCAAACGACAAAAGATTTTGAAGCAGCTATGGAAAATATGGAGCTTAATAAAGCTATTAAGTCCGTATGGGCATTTATTGGTCGCATGAATAAATACATTGATGAAACAATGCCTTGGGTATTAGCTAAATCTGAAGACGATCATGATAAAGCGCGCTTGCAATCTGCTATGTATCACTTGGCAGAGGCATTGCGTATCATTGCTATTTTAGTAAGCCCTGTTATTCCTGTAGGGGCTCCAAAAATTTGGGATCAATTAGGTCTTACAGGTTTTGGTAGTGCTACTATTGAGGATGCAAAAGTTTGGGGCTTAATTTCTACAGGTACTAACGTTGTAAAAGGCGATCCTATTTATCCTCGTTTTGAAATTCCGGAAATGGTAGAAGTAGTTGCTAAAGAGGAAGTTGAAAACTCTGTAGATACATCTAATATTCCACCATTGAAAGAAAATATTACGTACGATGACTTCGAAAAACTCGATCTTCGAGTAGCAAAAGTTGTAAGCTGTGAAAAGGTTCCTAAGTCCAAGAAATTATTGAAGTTTGTCTTGGATATCGGCATTGAAGAGCGCACAGTATTAAGTGGTATCTCTCAATATTACGAACCAGAAGCTATGGTTGGTAAAAAGGTAATTTACTTGTCTAACTTGGCTCCTAAGAAGATGATGGGCATCGAGTCTTATGGCATGATTTTGTCTGCATCTGATTGGGAAGAACATTTAGAAGTAACAAATATTGAATCATTACCAGCAGGAAGTGTGGTTAAATAATGAAACTCTTTGATACACATGCTCATGTGAATGACGGTCGTTTTGATAATGACCGGGATGAGATGTTACAAGCCTGCTTTGATGCTGGCGTAGAATACATTATGATTCCAGGGGTAGATAGAGATACTGTTGAATCAGGACTAGCTTTAGCAAAACAGTATGATCGTTTATATGCTGCTGTAGGCACACATCCTCATGAGTCAAAAGATTTTACAGAAGAAGACTACGAGTTCTATAAGGATCAAGCACTTAACAACGATAAGGTCCGCGCTATCGGTGAAATCGGATTAGATTATTATTATGATTTTTCTGACCGTGAAACACAGAAACGCGTATTCATTCGTCAATTAGAACTCGCTCGTGAAGTAGATTTACCGATCATCATTCATGATCGCGATGCACATGGCGATATTATGAATATCTTACGCAATGAAGGTAAGGATAACTGGGGGATTTTTCACTGCTATTCTGGCAGTTGGGAAATGGCAAAAGAAGCTATTAAATTAGGATTCTACATTTCCTTTGCTGGCCCTGTTGTATTTCCTAAGTCTACTAATCTTAAGGAAGTTGCTCGTCAAGTACCCTTAGATAGAATACTTATTGAAACAGATTCGCCATATTTGACACCACCTCCATTTAGAGGCCGTCGCAATGATCCAAGCAAAACTCAATTTGTAGCAGAGGAAATTGCAAGTCTTAAAGGCATTGATGTTGCTGAGTTTTCAGAGATTGCCTATAATAATGGTAAACATGTATTTGGTATTAAATAACTTGAATGCTCGTAATCATGTATGCTAGTAAATAATATTGGTAAAATTCTAAGAGCTTTAGTATTAGATATTACAAAATACACTAAGTATAACTAGAATAATAAATTATAAAACGCGATTCTCCCATATCGGTGAGAATCGCGTTTTTCTATGGTATACTTAAGTATATTCATACTGAACTATAGTAAGTCGAGGTTAGTAGCATGAAACGTATTGCATTTATAGATTTAGGATCCAACTCCGTTCGTTTTGTCATTTATGAGATTTCTAAGACCGGTAGTTATCGACTCATATATCAAGAAAAAGAAAGTGTCCGCTTAAGTGAAAATATGTGGGGCACTCATGAGTTAACGAAAGAGGCAATGGAGCGTTCTTTACGCGCATTAAAAGGCTTTGTTCATATGGCGGATGCTATGGGGGTAGATACCATAAAAGCTGTTGCTACGGCTGCAGTACGTCTAGCTAAAAATGGAGATGCTTTTATTAAAGCTGTAAAAGAACGAACTGGACTTAATCTAGAATGTATTGCTGGTGAAGAAGAGGCTCGCCTTGGGTTCCTTGGGGTTATTAATACGATTGGGCTCAAAGATTTTATTATCTTTGACTTAGGTGGTGCTAGTACAGAGGTAACGCTAGTAAAAAATCGACATATCGTGAAAGCTGTTAGCTTACCTATAGGGGCTCTAACCTTAACAGGAACCTATCAAAAAGGTGATGAGTATACTCCTAAGGAACTAGAAAAGATGACGAAGGCCGTAAAGAAAACCATTAAGGAACATACGTGGCTTCAAAATATAAAACTACCTCTATTAGGTATAGGTGGTACAGCTCGTAATATTGCTAAAATAGATCAACGTAAACTATCATATCCTATTACGAAGCTACATAATTATGAACTACCATATCATAGATTTCACGAAATCTTGGAAGATGTAAAAGGTAAATCCTTAGAGGCTCGTAAAAAAATTAGTGGTTTATCATCGGACCGTGCAGATATTATCATTGCAGGGCTTACTATTGTGGATGAACTATTTAACTATGTAAATACTAAGACACTCGTTGTGGGCGGTTGCGGTTTACGGGAAGGTTTGTTTTACGATTATTATGGAGAGAATTATTTAGGTGGAAATTCAATTATCGAAGATATTTTAGTCCACTCTGCGGAAAATGTACTGCTAGGTATGACAAAGCATGAGCTAGTGCATGCTAAGTATATTACGAAATTATCTACCACTTTGTATGATGCATTAGAGCCACTTCATAAGGCGGATAAGAATTTTAGACGATGCTTAATCGCAGCGGGATTATTGCATGATATAGGCAAACGAGTTAACTATTATAGTCATGCCCGCCATGGTTGTTACATGTTAGTTAATAGTAATTTATATGGTATTTCCCATGTGGAACAAGCTTTTAGTGCATTTTTAGTGATGAACTCTCATGGATTGACGCCAAAGGAATATAAAAATTTCTTATATGGTAAATTATTAGATCAAGAGCAACGCTTATTAGGGCAAAAACTTTCCATTATTTTAGCCATAGCAGAGGCTCTTGATGAAAGTCATGAACAATTTATTAAGCGGTTAGAGGTAAATATTAAATATACGAGTGTAGTTATAAAGGTATTTTACCTAGAGGGACGCAATGTAAGTGTCACAAAAACTGCTGTAGAAAAGCTTTCAAAATCTTTCAAAAAGGAATTCAAGAAAATATTAGAAATAGAGTGGCATGAATCTCGTAAGGAGGCATAATGGCATTACCAAAAGCATTACGATATGCAGTGTTACATGTGGGCTCCAGTAGCATGAGCATTACCATATTAGAGTATAAAGGCATAGACGATGTACGTGTCATCGATTATGCAGCGCGAGAAGTAACCTTTGGGGAGGAGTTATTTCAAACCTCTCGGTTGAGTTTTAAAACAATTGAAGAAATCTGTCATATTTTAAAGGGATATAAGCAATTAATGGCCGATTATGGCGTGACTCGTTCCAAACTATATGGTACGACAGTAATACGTGAGGCTACTAATCGTCGTAGTATTTTAGATCAAATTTATATTCAAACAGGGATGCGTGTTGAGGTCATCGATATGCCGAAAGAGGTATATTACAAATACGCCTTACTATATTACAAGATGACACATCAATACCATCTAACTGATCCTACAAAGGCTACATTATTCTTAGATATTACATCTGGTGGGGTCGGTTTAACAGTTTGGCGCGGTGAAAGCTTACTGTTCCAACGCAATATGCATAGTGGTTCCTTACGTGTTATGGAGTCATTTAATCGAAATCAACGATCTTCTATATCATTTCCAAGGGCTATTACGGAATATTTACATCGTATGATTGGACCACTCCGTGAAGAACTACAAACCTTTAATATTGATAGTATTGTCTTATCTGGTGACGAAGCGCAATATATGACTCATTTAATGGGACAAGAAAATAATAAAGAAGATATCATTACTGTTGAGCCAGAACGATTTAAAGGTCTTATTAATTCTTTTGATGGTGTAACTGCAACAAAGTTGATGAACCGTTATAAATTACCTGAATATAAGGCTAATATTTTAATGCCTACCATGATTTTATTTAATGAAATTATTACGGCTATAGGGCCGAAATCTTTAATTTTTAGTAGCTTTTCATTCTCTCAAGGCATTAGTTGGTTCTATGGGGTAGAGTCAGAGAATAATCCATTTATGTATCAGTTGCGAGAGCAAAATGCACAGTTAGCCCGTGCTGTGGCCGCCAGATATCATACAGACCGTATTCATGATGCGGAGGTAGAAAAGTTTAGCGCTTTATTCTGTAACGCTTTACGCCATAAAGGCTTACCGGAACGATGGGGATATTTATGTCGTATAGCTTCCATTCTTTGCTCGGTTGGCAAGTTTGTAAATTTACGAAATCATGGGGAGCATGCGTATCATATCGTAATGGGGACCGATATATTTGGGCTTTCAGAAGAAGAAAAACAAGTAGTAGCTAATGTTGTATATTACCACTACAAGGGAACACCAAATGATGACGATGCGTATTTCAATGCATTAACAGAATTACAAAAAATTCAGGTTACGAAGCTAGTAGCAATTATTCGTGTTGCTTGTGCACTCGACGCGGGGAGCAATCAAAAAATCTCTGATGTAACATTGGAAGAAAGAGATAATGTACTATATGTATTCTGTCGTACTAATGAGGATATCTCCTTAGAATGGTGGACCTTTAATCGCGATTCTGAATACTTTACAGAGGTATTTGGTATGGAAATCGTACTAGTAAGGGGAGGGGATCGTCATGTTCAATAATGCAAAGTATTATTTTAATCGTGAATTGTCTTGGTTAAAGTTTAATCAGCGCGTCCTATTAGAGTCTATTGATACAAATACTCCGTTATTAGAACGACTCCGATTTATTGCCATTGCTAGCTCTAATTTAGATGAGTTCTTTATGATTCGCGTAGCTGGTTTACGCCATCAAGTTGTGAATGGCATTGTTAAGTACGATGCTGCTCATATGGATGCTAAGGCACAGTTAAAGGCCATTGATGAGTCTGTACAACGACTCGTTTCTATGCAAAGTACATATTTAAACAATGTACTAACTGAACTTGAAAACTACGGTTTCTTCTTTACTAATCCGGATCTACTCGATGTTAAATCAAAAGCTTGGTTACGTCATTACTTTGAGGAACATATCTATCCTGTTGTAACGCCATTAGCCGTTGACTCTGGTCATCCATTCCCATTTTTAACAAATCATACCATCAATGCTATTGTGCGTATCTTTCAAATACAACCAGATGGTACTAAGGATTATAAGATTGCTATCTTGCCAATTCCATCCGTACTCGATCGTATTATTGAAATCCCAAGTCGAGGGAATAAGGAACATCGATTCGTTTACCTAGAGGACGTCATTACATATTACGCAAATCAGTTTTTCCAAGGTTATGGCATCGAAGATTATATGGTGTTTCGAATTACTCGTGATGCAGATTTAGAAATCGATGAAGAAGAAGCTACAGATTTGCTATCGGAAGTAGAGGCATCTTTGCGTCGTCGCCGTCGTGGTGATGCGGTACGATTAGAGGTGTGCGGTGAGGTAAAGGATAATTTATTAGACTTTGTGCTTACCAGTGTTGAATTAGAACCAAAGGATGTATACCGTATAGACGGTCATCTTGATTGTCGTATGTACTTTAATTTCTGTAACTACCCAGGCCTTGACCAGCTTCGTTATGTACCATTTGAACCTAAACTACCTAGTGAATTAGTTAATCATGAAGGTGAAAGTCTATTTTCTGTTATTGGAAAACAAGATCTTTTCGTCCACCATCCTTTTGAGTCTTTTGCTGTAGTAGAACAATTTATTGCACAAGCAGCTACAGATCCAGATGTGCTCGCTATTAAACAAACCTTGTATCGCGTAAGTGGGGATTCTCCAATTATTGCATCCTTGATTAAGGCTGCGGATAATGGGAAGCAAGTAACCGTACTTATGGAGGTTAAAGCACGCTTTGATGAAGAGAATAATATCCATATGGCACGCCGCTTAGAAAAGGCAGGTTGTCATGTAATTTATGGTTTGAAAGGTCTTAAAACTCATTCTAAGATTACCATGGTTGTGCGCAGAGAGGATGCAGGTATTAGACGTTACGTTCATTTAGCTACAGGTAACTATAATGGTAAGACGGCTCGAATGTATACGGACTGTGGCATATTTACGTGCAACGATGAATATGGCGATGATGCATCTCGTTTCTTTAATTTAATTTCTGGCTATTCCGATCCTCCAATTTGGAATAAATTTATTGTAGCCCCTTTAAATTTGCGGGAAAAAATAATGGAATTAATTGACCGTGAAATAGAATTCGCTAAACAAGGCGAAGAAGCATATATTATTGGTAAAATGAATTCCTTGCTTGATAAAGAAGTTATTGCTAAATTATATGAAGCCTCTGCTGCAGGTGTTCGCATAGATCTTATAGTTCGTGGTATTTGTACACTAAGACCTGGTATTGCCGGTGTCAGCGATAATATAACGGTACGTTCAGTGGTAGGACGGTTCTTGGAACATCATCGTCTATTCTATTTCCGAAATGGGGGAAATGAAAGTCTATTCTTATCTAGTGCAGACTGGATGCCAAGAAATTTAAATGAACGTGTAGAACTTATGATTCCTATTGAAGATAAACGCCATAAGGAGCGCGTTAAAGCTATATTGGATTTATATTTAGAAGATACCTTAAAAGCTCATATTATGAGAGCTGATGGTTCATATCGTAAAATTAATGATCGAGAACATCCAATTTCTGCTCAAGAAGAACTTATGAAAGAGGCTATTGCCCATGAGCATAAGGAGTCAATGACCGTAATTGAGCGTTTACAACCAATGTTTAAGATGAATAAATAGTGAAATTCATACGTAGTGTTGAATGATGAATTTTAATACATTTTCATAATAGTGAAAAAGCCTGTTTTTACAGGCTTTTTTACATGTATACATATTTAAAAATGAGATAAAAATGAAGTTTCGGGATGTGTAGAAAAAATTGGTAACAATTCAAAAACACATAAAAATACAATTTATATTATAAAAAAAACTCACATACTATATATAGTAGTGGTATCGTATATATGTACACAATTCGGAATATATTGTATAGTATTGAAAAATATCAATATGTACGTATACAGTGGACTTTTACAAAAAATATAGAAAATAAAATAACATAAAACTCAGTATTTACAAGTGCTTACGCACTATTGTTAACCTATAGCGTTTGACAGGTTATATCTATCTGTAGTAGAATAGTTACATTACAGGAGGGATTACAATATGAGAATTCATAAGACACACAAACGATATATTTCGTCTGTTGTTGCAGGATTGATTGTAACAGCTGTAACTATGACAGGTTTTTCTTATAATGATAAAACTGTTACCGTTATGGTAGATGGTGCAGCACACACTGTTAGAACGCATTTAAATTCTAACGAAGGTATCGTACGCGATGCTGGGGTTAAATTAAATCCAAATGATAAAGTTATTTCCAGCTCAACATCTGTTCAAAATGGTACAACATTAACTGTTGTACGCGCCATTCCAGTTTACGTAACTGTTAATGGTAAAACTAGAGCTGTTTTCACTACAGAAACAACTGCACAAGGCGTTGCTAATGAACTTGGTTTTAAAATGCCTAACTACGCCGTAGTAGGTGATGCAAATGGTTCTGTATTAAGTGGTACACATATCACAATTGCACAAGTAACAAGCCGCTCCTTGTCTACAGTAGATCAAGAAATTGCTATTCAAGTAATTCGACAAAAAGATGATACAATGGCACAAGGTGAAGAAGAGGTTGTTCAAGTTGGTCAACCTGGTTTAGAACGTGTACAACGTGAAACATTATATAGTAATGGTACGGTTATTAAGACAAATGACGTATCTAAAGTAACACAACGCGAAATGGTACCTACTATTATTAAAGAAGGTACTCGTGAAGTGACTACATCTCGTAATATTGCTGGTCGCTCATCTCGTGCTATTGTAATGGAAGCTTCTGCTTACCTTGCTGGCGATGGTGATGGCGCTGGTATTACAGCTACTGGTGTACCTGCAGTACGTGGTATTGCAGCTGTTGACCCAGATGTTATTCCATTAGGCACACGTTTATTTATTCCTGGTTACGGTGAAGCTATTGCAGCCGATACAGGTGGTGCTATTGTGGGTAATAAAATCGACCTTGTAATGGACTCTTATGGTGAGGCTATGGACTTTGGTCGCCAAGACGTTACAGTATACGTGTTGGATTAATATAATAATTTAGAGGATATATCTAATAGATATATCCTCTTTTTATATGGTTTATATAGTTACCGTCTACTTAGTAAATATGTATCATAATATATTATACTTAGTAAGCAATCATTATGTATACTAAAAGGACGCCTTATGATTAAGGCGCCCTTTTTTAGTCTTCAATATATGGAATTAGATATTCGTATTTTGTACCTTTTAATTCATCTTTCGGGATAAATCGTAAGGCAGATCCATTGATACAGTAGCGAAGTGATCCATTAGGTCCATCTTCAAATACATGGCCTAAATGGGCGTTACCAATGCGGCTACGCACTTCGATACGCTTCATGCCATGTGAGTCATCTTGATAATATTTAATAACATCCTTCGCAATTGGCTTTGTGAAACTTGGCCAACCACAGTGAGATTCGAATTTATGAGCAGAAACGAAGAGAGGTTCTCCCGTAGTGATATCTACGTAGAGACCTGCTTTAAATTCATCTGTTAATTCATGACTAAAAGGCGCATCTGTAGCAGAGTTTTGTGTAACTTCGAACTCTTGCGGAGATAAAGCCTTAAGGTCTTCTTCGGAAGGCTTGTTATATGCGTTGTCATCTATAAGTGGTTCATTGGATAAGCCTAGTGGAATGTGACAATAGCCATTAGGATTTTTATCTAAGTAATCTTGGTGATATTCCTCTGCAGAGTAGTAGTTTGATAGAGGTAATACTTCAATGGCAAATGGCTTACCTTCGAAGGATTGAGCACGTGCTAATGTACTTTCAATAATAGGCTTGTCTGCTGTATCGATATAGTAGATACCAGTTCGATATTGAATACCTACGTCACCACCTTGTTTATTAACACTGAATGGATCAATGGCGCGTAAAAAGTATTGAATTAAGTGATCTAAGGAGAGTACGTCTGCATCGTATGTAACTTTTAGAGCTTCCACGTGACCACTATCATGACAGACATCTTCATAGCTTGGATTTTCAGTAGGCCCATTTGCATAGCCTACTTCGGTCGAAAGGATACCTTCAATTTTTCTGATGTATCCTTGCAGGCCCCAGAAACAACCGCCTCCTAAATATATAGTGTGTTCATTCATTTAATCACCCCAAACTTCGTGAGCTATTTCTTTAACTAATGCAAGTTTAGCCCATTGTTGTTCTTCAGTCAATTGGTTACCAATTTCACAAGATGCAAAGCCACATTGAGGGGATAGGCAAAGTCTATCGAGTGGAATATATTTGGTAGCTTCTTTGATTCGTTCTTTGATAACTTCTTTATCTTCTAATTCTGGGCGTTTAGAAGTAATCAAGCCTAATACAACCTTTTTATTAGGGGACACTTCGCGCAATGGCTCAAAACCACCAGAGCGATCATCATCAAATTCTAGATAATATGCATCTACATTTTCTTTGGCGAATAGAATTGGTGCAACTGGTTCATAACCACCGCTAGCAGCCCAAGTAGAGTTGTAATTACCACGGCATACATGTGTAGTGAATGCTAAGTCATGAGGGCGCCCTTCGAGTGCCAAGTTATTTAAGCGTAGGTATTTAGCTGTTTCACCTTCGATAGTGACGCTTTTATCTTTTTGGCGACCAGTCCAGTATGCGTGGTCACAGCACATACCCCAAGTACAATCGTCAAATTGAATGTTGCGGCAACCTGCCTCGTAGAGGTCTTTAATTACTTGACGATATGCAGCAGCAATGTCTTGAATTAATTCTTCTAAGTCAGGATAGAAGGAGCGTGTTGTGATACCATTATCTTCGCGGAATAATTCAGCTAAGAACTGGGATGGAGCAGGGATAGTTTGACGTGCTGTAGTATGCTCATCTTCAAATTGTTTTACAAATTTGAAATGCTCTACAAATGGATGGTTAGTGCCTGTAATTTTACCAGTAAGAGCGAGAGAACCAGGCGCTGTTTCTTGACCAACGAATTTGTAACCGTGTTCAAGTTCAATTTCTTTTACGCCATTAAATCCCCACATGAAATCTAAGTGCCAATAGGCACGGCGGAATTCACCGTCAGTAATAACAGGAAGTCCTGCAGCTTTTTGTTTTTGAATGAGGTCTGTAATGAGACGATCTTCTACAGCTGTTAGTTCTTCCTTAGTAATATTTCCTTTTGTAAAAGCTTCACGAGCTTCTTTTAATTCTGCTGGGCGTAGGAAAGAACCTACGATATCAAAATGGAATGGTGCTAATTGTTTGGACATAATTAAAATCCTCCTTATATAAACGGTAAAACCGATAAATTCGATAGGTTTATTATAACTAAGTCTGAGCATATATAAAAATATCAATATATTGATGTTGTACATAGCTTTTAGTTATATCTGAGCGTTATTTTATGGATTTAGTTATATCAAAATGTGATATTAATTTATAGTATCTACTCTGTTGTACAGTACTGAATGCTTTGGAAAGGGTTAATTTATAGTGTTGAGTTTTATGCATATGCAAAAAAGCACTCCCTAATAGGAGTGCTTTTACCTGTAGTTAAACTATTATGTAGAGGTATTTAAACTATCATCAAATATAATACAATATTATTCCTTTATTTTAGGTAATTTAATGTGTCTACCATAGTTACCAACATATTGTTCTAACGCATGGATATATTCTTGACCTAAACGGCTACGATGCATTTTGTTATTTGTAATGTAACCGATATGCATTAAACCTTCCTCTGCAAGAGGCACGGAAATGATATTTTCACCGTTTACTTCCTCATCTATTACGCCACTAGATACGGTATATCCATCTAGTCCAAGCAATAAACTGAAGAGGGAAGCCCGATCGCGTACCCGAATATGTTTTGGACGGACAACGGTACTGAAAATCTCTTCAGAGAAATAGAAGGAATTGTGATCGCCTTGTTCGAAAGAAATATAAGGATATTCCTCAAGTTCATCCATAGACACTACATCTTTATTTGCTAATGGATGGTTTTTGCCAATAAAAATATGAGGATGAGCAGTAAATAGTTCTGTAAAGGTTAATTCATTAGTGTGAATTAATTTTTCTAATACAGGGCGATTAAAATCATTATAGAAGAGCAAACCGATTTCGCTCTTCATATGAGCTACGTCATCGATGATTTCATAGGTTTGTGTTTCTCGTAAGGATACATCATATTGATCAATATCTGCACCTTTTAAAAGCTCTACAAAGGCATTTACTGCAAAGGAGTAATGTTGTGTAGAAACAGAAAATTGCTTTTTGCCACCGCTTTGGCTTTTGTATTGTTCTTCCAATAATGCAGCTTGTTCTAGTACTTGGCGTGCATAGCCGAGGAAACGTTCCCCTTCCTTAGAAACAGTAATCCCTTTATTGGTGCGGTCAAAAATGGTAATACCCATTTCCTTTTCCAATTCTTTAATGGCCTTTGTTAAGCTTGGTTGAGAAACGAAAAGTCTCTTAGCAGCCTCACTAATACTGCCTATATTTGCAATGGTTGTGACATACTTTAGTTGTTGTAAGGTCATAATGGCCTCCTTTTATATATTACACTACTTATACTACTCGATTATAAGTATTTAAGCAATGTTATATATGTGTTACAATGTACTAATAGAATAAAGGAGGACCTATGCTTAAACAAGTCATCGTGGTAGAAGGAAAATCTGATATACAACGTATTGCACAAGCTGTGGAAGCAGATTGCATTGCGACAGAGGGTTTCACACTCCGTAAAGGTGTTATTGATATGATTCGCGTAGCCTATGAAAAACGAGGTATTATTATATTAACAGATCCTGATACAGCAGGGGAAAGAATTCGTCGTGTATTAACAAAAAAATTCCCTAATGCTCAGCATGCTTTTGTTCCTCGTGATGAAGCTTTTGCAAATGATGATATTGGCATAGAACAAGCATCGCCTGAATCCATTAGAAAGGCACTATCTACATTACATGTAGAATCGTTGGAATCATCCAACGAATTTTCTATGGTGGATCTAGTTCGTCATGGACTTTCTGGTATGCCAGATAGTGCTGCTCGCCGTGCGATTATTGGTGCCAAGTTAGGTATTGGTTATGGTAATGGCAAGCAGTTCTTATACCGCTTAAATCATTATGGTATAACTCGAGATGCTTTTGAAGAGGCTGTGAATAGTTAAAATAGGAGTTAAGATGTTAGAATCAGTAATTGCAAGCCCTGAGGTAGTGCATTATATATGTAAACGCTTCGATATTAAAATGAGCAAGAAATTAGGGCAGAACTTTCTTATTAAACGCGGTATTGTTGATGAAATAGTACATGCTGCAGAATTGACACCTGGTGAACCTGTACTAGAGGTAGGTCCTGGCATCGGTACATTGACACAGGGCTTAGCACAAAGTGGGGCAGATGTAACGGCCATTGAACTCGACAGACGTTTATTAGAGGTCCTAGACACTACTTTGGCCTCCTATGATAATGTACGTATTATTCATGGGGATGTGTTGAAACTTGATGTACCATCCATCATGAACCATAAACCATTTAAGGTGGTTGCCAATTTACCGTACTATATTACAACACCTATTATTATGTCTTTATTAGAAAGTAAATTACCAATTGAGCGCCTCGTTGTAATGGTGCAAAAGGAAGTTGCCTTGCGAATGGTAGCTAAGCCAGGTACAAAGGATTATGGTGCATTATCTGTGGCGGTACAATATTATACTGAACCGGATATTGTGCTTGATGTACCACCTAAATCCTTCTTGCCAGCTCCAGCGGTAACGAGTTCTGTCATTCGCTGCGTATTACGAGATAAACCACCGGTTGATGTGATTGATGAGAAACTATTCTTCCGAGTAGTGAAAGCTGGTTTTGCGCAACGACGTAAAACCTTTTCTAATACGATGAAGACAACGGGATTATCAAAAGATCGAATCGAAGAGCTGTTAGCAAAAGCGAATATCGATGGTCAACGAAGAGGGGAAACATTTACCCTTCAAGAATTTGCCGATGTAGCTAATGCATGGGCTTCTTTAATTAAATAGTATAATGTAAAAAGAGCTTATTAGATTGATAATATCATTCTAATAAGCTCTTTTATGTTAATAAGCTCTTATTAAGCTAATAAGTTTTTTGCATAAAAAAGGACCCGAATGGGTCCTTTTTGATTAGTAAAGAATGCCAGCCATTGTTGTAATGAGGAAAGCATTTGCAAAGTCAATTAAGAATGCACCTACTAAGGAAACTACGAGCCATGCACGAGGGGATGGACCGTGTTTGCCCGCCAAGGATAACATGTTAACCAAAGCATTTGGTGTAGCACCTAGACCGAAACCGATAGCGCCCGCACCAAGCATAACTGCATCGTAGTTGCGACCAAAAATAAAGTAGATAAGGTATGCAAATACACAGATAAGTGCCATTTGTGCAACTAAGATTGTAATAAGAGGTAATGCAAGATCAATCAATTGAACTAGTTTCAAGCTATTGATAGCCATTGTTACGAATAAGGATAATGCTACATTGGATACTGCATCGAGAGCTGCATCGTTGATTTTGTAAGCTTTTGTAAAATCACCAAAGTTACGAATTACAGCAGCACAAATCATTGCGCCGATGTATGCAGGTAGTGGAGTAAGGATGGATAAACCAGCACTTACGATAGTACCGATACCTAGAGCAAGGCCAATCCACATACAGATTGTTAAAAGATCTTGAGCGTTGAATTGTTTGCCACCACTTTCAACGTGATCTTCGATCATGTCGATGCCTTCATCTTCCATTAACTCAGGATTTTCGTAAGGTGTTTTAACTTTGTGCATTTTAATAATGCGTTCACCTACAGGAGCACCGAGAATTGTACCAGCAACCATACCGAATGTTGCTGCCGCAACTGCAGCAGATGCTGTACCAGGGATACCAAGTAATTGTTCGTAGTATGGACCAAAGGCACCAGCCGTACCAAGACCACCGATCATAGATACGGAGCCAGCCATAATACCGATGATTGGTTCAATGCCTAAAGCTTTAGCAATCATAATACCTGCAGTATTTTGAACAACAATCCACACTGCACAAGCTAGGAAGAAGAAGATAATGAAAATGCCGCCTTTTTTGAGGACTTTCAAGGAAGCCATTAAACCAATAGTGGTAAAGAAAGCGAGCATTAAGAATGTTTGTAGGGAGCCTTCAAAAGTAATGTTCAAAATCTTGTAGTAAGAAAGAATAGCAGTTAAAAACGCAAAAGGCAAAGCCCCTACAGCTGGTGCAGGCATACACATACGTTGTAAGAACTTGGAATGTTTGTTAATCCAAGTACCTATGAATAACGTGATTACAGCAAGGCCTACAGTTTGGATCATGGACAGTTTTAAAGTCCATACATCGTTGACTAAAGCTAAGTCAATAAGTGGCATAAAATCACTCCTTTAAAATAAAAAATAAAACTTATTTTATGGTATCATGAATGGTCGAAAAAGACTATAGAATATATAAGGTATAATAATTATATATTATTTATTTTCAACACTCACAACAACATTAAAACCATTTAGTTATTATATATCTATATTGGATATATATCTTTTATAATATATTTATATTATATACAAAAATACGAGAAAGTAATAGTATAAATCACTTCTTTACATAATCATACTATATGTATTCGACTAAATTCTGTGATATTCCTGCCTAATATAAAAAAATAAACTGGAATATATTTCTAATTTTTATATATTGAGAAATATATTCCAGTCTTGAGCTATAAAGTCTTTACATCTTATTATATGCTATTGTGATTTGAGCTCATACTACCATATATAATATAGCAACTCTCTTATCTAGAGAAGGGGATGAGCTTCCATACTATAGTTCGTGATGAAGTTTTGGGGTTGTTAAGAATGTAACATCAGGATTACGCTCTTGAACCCAACCCATTTGCCATTCATTGGAGATAAGCACTACAGTACGATCGCGATTATCCTTGACAATCATCGCATTATCTACACCTTTTAAAGAAGCGATATCTACTTCACCATCGATCCAACGAGCAACACTGTATGGTAATGTATTATTTAATAAATCAACACCATATTCATTTTTTAAACGGTATTCCAGAACCTCGAATTGAAGCATACCTACAGCACCGACTACGAAGGAATCAAGAGCACCTGGTTGTTCAAAGATTTGAACAGCGCCTTCTTGTGCTAATTGCGTCATCCCTTTTTGGAACTGCTTACGCTTCATAGTATCTTTTGGCGATACGCGAGCAAAGAACTCTGGTGGGAATACAGGGAAGTCACCAAAGGTTACCTTGTGTTTTTGAGCACACAGTGTATCACCTACACCCATTGTACCAGCGTCAAAGACACCGATAATATCACCAGGATATGCATCTTCTACTATAGTACGTTCTGTAGCCAAAAACTGTTGAGGCTGAGATAGACGAATCGTTTTATTAGATTGGCGATGCAATACGGACATGCCCTTTTCGAACTTACCAGAACAGATACGCATAAATACGATACGGTCATGGTGGTTAGGGTCCATGTTCGCTTGGATTTTGAATACTAAGGCAGAGAAGTCTTCGCTTGTAGGCTGTACCATTTCTTCCACAGCTTGGCGTGGAGCAGGAGATGGAGCAAGTTCTAAGAATTTCTCTAAGAATGGTTTTACCCCAAAGTTAGTCATGGCAGAGCCGAAGAACATAGGCGTTAATTCACCAGCACGAACCTTGTCAAAATCGAATGGATCGCCTGCAACATCTAATAATTCAATATCATCAAGCAATGCTTGGTATACATCGTCGCCCAATAATTCTTTCATACGAGGGTCAGTCAAAGCTCCTTTTTCAGAGGCTAACTTTTCTTGACCATGTGTTTCATCTTTTGCGAAAAGCTCGATGGTTTCATGCTCTCTATCGTATACGCCTTTGTACTCACCATTAATACCAATTGGCCAGTTCATAGGGCATGTTCGAATGCCGAGAACATTTTCGATTTCTTCCATCAAGTCAAATGGGCTACGACCGAAATGGTCAATTTTATTTACAAATGTAAAGATAGGAATACCGCGTTCTTTAGATACAGCAAATAGTTTTTTCGTTTGTGCTTCGACGCCTTTTGCTACGTCAATCAACATGACAGCACTGTCGGCAGCCATTAAGGTACGATATGTATCTTCAGAAAAGTCCTGGTGACCAGGGGTGTCTAGGATATTGACGCGACAACCATCATAGTCAAATTGCAACACAGAACTTGTTACGGAGATACCACGTTGCTTTTCGATTTCCATCCAGTCAGATACGGCGTGTTTTGCTGTTTTACGAGATTTAACGGACCCTGCTAAGTGGATAGCACCACCATATAAAAGTAATTTTTCTGTTAATGTAGTTTTACCCGCATCCGGGTGAGATATGATAGCAAACGTACGACGACGTTGCACTTCCTCTAAAAATGTCATAGTTCACCTCTATTGTTTCGTTTGTAAAAGCCTTGTCTCATTATATAACTTTCACATCATTCATATCTTTAAAATTATACATGATTTTGGTAGTTATGACCACTAAATTGTAGTATAATGAGATTTCAAAGAGCGGCTTAGGGGAATAGCCGTTATTTTATGTTAAGGAGGGGACCATGCGGTTATTTATTGCGGAAAAGCCATCCATGGCTCGCGAAATTAGTAAATGCTTGCCGGAAAATAAGAATATCCAAAAACGGAATGGCTACTTTATCCAAGGTGATGATGTGGTGACATGGGTTGTAGGTCACGTATTACATCAAGCAGAACCGGGTGATTACGATGATAAATATGTTCGCTGGCGCCCTCAAGATTTACCCATTGTGCCTGATGAGTGGAAATTATTGGTTACGGATAGTAGTCGTCAACAGTTTGAAACGGTGAAAGACCTTATCGGTAAAGCTGATATTATCGTTAACGCCGGTGACCCGGATAGGGAAGGGCAACTCTTGGTTGATGAAGTATTATATTATGTAGGAAATACAAAACCTGTACAACGTATTTTGTTAAATGCATTGGACGAAAAATCTGTTCGTGCCGCCCTAAATGATCTACGGAATAATAAAGACTTTCACAATTTATATCAATCTGCATTAGCCAGAGCACGTGCAGACTGGCTCATTGGAATGAATTTATCTCGTGCATATACCTTATCTGAACGATATAAGGGGAATAAGGTAACATTACCTATAGGCCGTGTTAAGACCCCTACATTAGCCCTTGTGGTACGCAGAGAACGAGAACTAGCCGCTTTTAAACCGGTAGATTATTTTACATTAAAGGTTTTATATAATCATCCAAACGGTGTGTTCTGGGCTACGTGGCAGCCTACAGACGATCAAAAGGGGCTTGACCCAGATGGACGCCTTATTAATAAAGCTATAGCCGATGAATTAGTAGAGCGCTTACAGGCTGGTCCAGATGGAGTTATCAAAGCTGTTACAAAATCTAAAAAGAAAGATGTACAGCGGTTACCATTGTCTCTATCATCTTTGCAGGTATTAGCTGGTAAAGCATTCTCCTATGATCCGCAAACTGTACTTGATACAGCACAGAAACTATATGAAAAGAAATTGACTACGTATCCTCGTTCTGATTGTGAATATTTACCACCAAATCAGTATGGTGACCGCAATGCAATTCTCAATAATTTACAGAATGCAGGGGATGAAAAATTAGCACAGTGGGCTACTGATGCAGACCGCTCAATTAAAAGCCGCGCTTGGAATGAAAAGAAGATTACAGCCCATCATGCTATAATTCCTACGACCGTAGCTTGTAATGTAAATAGCTTGTCCCGTGAGGAACGCAATATTTACTTCCTCATTAGTCAGGCCTATATTGCTCAATTTTATGGGGAGCACATTTATGAGCAAACTAAAATTGTAGTAGAGCAATGTAAGGAAGAGTTTGTTGCTAATGGTCGTGTAGTTATAGACGAAGGATGGAAGTTGCTTTATAAACGACAAAAGTCCAAATCGGTGACAGATAATGATGAACCTGATTTAACGGATGAACGTGGTGCAGAATCTGACTCTAAAAAAGAGGCTATTGAAGAAACAGATCATTTGCCGGCTGTTAAGAAAAATGATTCCGTTCTTTATACAGATTCCTCTGTAGACGCGAAACAAACAAAACCACCCTCTCGTTTTACACCATCTACATTGTTGCAAGCGATGAAGGAAATTCACAAGTTTGTAAAAAATGAAGACTTGAAAAAGCAATTAAAGGCTGTATCTGGTATAGGTACAGAGGCGACCCGTGCTAATATTATTGACGAACTCATCAGTCGTGGTTTTATGAAAACTTCGGGGAAGAAGCAAGTTCTATCACCTACGGAAACAGGCTATCTTTTAGTAGATGCATTGCCTGATGAATTGTTGTATCCTGATGAAACGGCAGTTTGGGAAGAACGTTTGGCCCTCATGAGTGAAGGGGAGGATACGTTGGATTCCTTCTTGTCTGATCAAGTTAAGTTTTTACAGTTATTGATTGATAAGCTTGGCTTTGATAAACAGGTAAACTCTGGTCAAATGATGCCAAATGTAGTTCGCACGATAACGAATCAAAATCGTAAACGACCTATGGATAATGAAAATGTAGACTTATCTACTTTGCCTATATGTCCGAAATGTAATAAGGGCCGAATGCAACAGCGTAATGGTAAATTTGGCGCTTTTTTAGGCTGTACTAATTATCCTGCTTGTAAGCATACACAACCAATCGATGGAGAGACTTCAACAGGTGAAAGTAATATCACTGTATCTGAAGAAGAAAAGAAATATAAATGCCCACGATGCAAAGAAGGTTATTTTGTTAAACAAGAGGCGAGAGGCCGCATTAACTGGGTTTGCAGTAATCGATCTCAATGTAAGACACAATGTTCTGATGTAAATGGCACGCCAAGTATTTATGCGAACAAATAAAAAAGACGCGTACAGATTAATCTGTACGCGTCTTTAGTTTTATCTGCGTTTACCACGACGTCCAGTTTGAGAGGTAGAAGTGCGGCGTTGGCGTGTATTAGCACCTTTGTGGCCACGAGCTTTATGAGCTTTAGCCTTTGTAGATTGATAGGAACTTGTAATCTTAGGTTTGCCAGAAGATTTTGCACGTTTTGGCGCAGTACTTGCATTACCTTTAGTCTTAATTTGTCCATCTTTAGTGTATTTAGTAAGCGTTGCCTGGATGGCGCGCTCAATACGTCGTAGCCAAGATTCATCCTGTGGTGTGGCAAATGTAACAGCTACACCGGAATTGCCCGCACGACCAGTACGGCCAATACGGTGGATATAGTAATCTACGTCGCGTGGTACGTCGTAGTTATAAACATGTGTAATGCCTTCGATGTCAATGCCGCGAGCCGCAATATCTGTAGCTACTAAGATTTGTGTTTTAGCTTTTGCGAAATCACGTAATATTTGAGTGCGTCGACCTTGTGTCAAATCGCCATGCATTTCAGCAATATTTAGGCCTGCTGCAGTTAACTCATAGGATAAGCGAACAGCACCTTCACGCTTATTACAGAACACAATTGCTAAGAATGGGTTGTCTTCTTCGATCATTTTGATGAGACGTTGCGTTTTTTCTTCTGTGTTCATCATGTATACGCGTTGATCGATAGATTCAAGTGTTACATGTTTACCCTCAGCTGTTACAGAAGCCGGTTTAGACATATACGCTTTTGCAAGATTTCTAATCTTATCAGGAATTGTTGCAGAGAATAGTAAAAGTTGTCTATTAGCATCTGTTTGACTAATGAGGTTTTCAATGTCCAGTAAGAATCCCATGTGAAGCATTTGGTCAGCTTCATCGAGTACGACACGACGAATGCAATCTAAGTGGAGTGAACCCCGTTTTGCGTGATCCAATAGGCGACCAGGAGTGCCTAAAATAACTTGAGGGCGACGTCCTAATTGTTGTAACTGTGCTTCAATCGTTTTACCGCCGATGAGAGGGAGGATGTCTACATTTAAAATAGAACCTATTTCTTTTGCCTCATCGGAAATTTGTTTTACAAGCTCACGGGTAGGTGCAATGATGAGCACTTGTTCTTGATGCACATCAGTGTGAACACGTTGTAGAATCGGCAATAAGAAGGCTAATGTTTTGCCTGTGCCTGTTTGAGCTTTTGCTATAACATCATTCCCTTTAAATACAACAGGAATGGCTTGTTCTTGAATTGGAGTTGGCTCCTTGATACCTTGTTTTTGAAGGGCTTGGATGAGTTCATCACAAACGCCTAGAGATTTAAAAGATTTCATGGATCGTCCTTTCTATAATACATATTATATTAATTATACCTTATGCACATAGTAGGGGCAAATAAATTGAATCATTACATAGCGTACTAATTTTGCATGGCGCTATAGTAAATTTGTAAAACTAATGATGCGATTGTTAAAGATACTAATTGATAATAGATTAAGAAATGACGATGTAGATAGATGTTTATGAGAATAAAAAACATTAAAATATTTATATTTGAATAAATTTTAAAAATATAAATGAGAATGATTAAATTATCAATAATGATTATCTTAGTAGTGATTCTTATTTTTTAGGTATTCTTTTTTATTGGTGACAGCGCGAATGCTACCATACCATATAGGGGTTCATGGAGGATTGATAAATCAATCCTCATATTTAATATGAGAAAAAAATATATATATGAGATAGAAAATTACCAAAAAAATGATAATAATTGTTGAAATTAATGATTTCTTTGATATAATAATTTAAGATATTAATACGCATTATTATTTGGTGTGTTTAATATGAGGTTGTTAGGTACAATAATTAGGAGGTGTCGTATGGCTATCAAAAAGTTAAAAGACATGAAACCAGGTGAGTCTGGTCTTATTGTTACACTACATGGCAGTGGCAACGTTAAGCATCGTCTAATTGACATGGGTCTTGTACATGGTACAAAAATCCATGTTATGAAGTATGCCCCTTTGGGGGATCCGGTGGAAATCAAAGTAAAAAACTTTGAATTAGCACTTCGTAATAGCGAAGCTGGCATGATTGATGTAGAGGTTCAATAGGAGGTTCACATGGCAGAAAAAGGGCAAATTCGCATTGCCTTAGCAGGTAACCCTAACTGTGGTAAAACTACAATGTTTAACAATATCACAGGGGCGAAGCAACACGTTGGTAACTATGCCGGCGTTACAGTAGAAAAAAAGGAAGGCTATAAGAAATTTGATGGCCATGATTTATTGTTTATTGACTTACCAGGTACATATAGCTTAACTGCACGTTCCTTGGATGAGTTAGTAGCGCGTAATGTTATCGTAAATGATAACCCAGATGTAATTGTTAATGTTCTTGATGCATCTAATTTGGAACGTAACTTATATTTAGCTGCACAATTATTGGAACTTGAAAAGCCAATGGTTATTGCTCTAAACATGTCTGATGTTGCTGAAGATATGGGCATCAAATATGACCTAAAAAAAATGGCAGAAATGACAGGGGCTACAATTGTTAGCACAGTAGGTCGTACAAACATTGGTACAAATGAGTTGTTAGCAGCAACAGTTAGTGTAGCTGCTTCTCAAAAAGCTCCTGGTGTAACAATTAACTATGGTGATTTGTTAGAAGGCAAAATTAGTGAACTTGTAGAAGAGCTAAAACAAGCTGGTACTGTTACATATCCACTTCGTTGGGTTGCTGTTAAGTTGTTAGAAAAAGATGCGGACGTTATTGGCAAAGTTATGCGCTTTGATAATACGGAAGCTGTTATTCAAAAGGCTGAAGCTATTCGTGAAGAAATTAAGGATCAAGTTGATCTTGATATTGTCTTCCAAGAATATCGTCACCGCTTCGCAGTAGAAGTATATAATACATGTTTAACACAGGCTCCTACACAATTAGAAACGCGTTCTGACCGTTATGATAAAATTTTAACTCACCGTATTCTTGGTTTGCCAATTTTTATGGTTGTAATGTGGTTACTATTTAACTTTGTAAATACTGTAGGTGCTATTCCTCAAGGTTGGATTGAAGATGGCTTTACTGCATTACAAGCATGGGTTGTAACAGTTATTCCAGAAGGTCAGTTACAATCACTTATTTCTGACGGTATCATCGCCGGTGTAGGTGCTGTACTATCCTTCGTACCATTAATTCTATTATTATTCCTTGGTATCTCTTTCTTGGAAGATACAGGGTATATGGCACGTGCTGCCTTCGTTATTGACCGTGTAATGCGCGCTTGTGGTTTACATGGTAAATCGTTTATTCCTTTATTATTAGGTTTTGGTTGTTCCGTACCATCCGTAATGGGTGCACGTATCCTTGATAACTACAAAGATCGTATGGTAACAATCTTAATTACTCCATTCATGAGTTGTTCTGCACGCTTACCTGTTTATACTTTGTTTGCAGCAGCATTTTTCCCTCCTGAATGGGCTGGTACTGTAGTATTTGGTGTGTATGCACTAGGTATTGTATTTGGTATCGTATTTGCTAAAATTTTCCGCAAATATTTATTTGCTGGCGAAGCAGAACCATTCGTAATGGAATTGCCTCCATATCATTTACCAACTTTAAAAGCTACATTAACTCATATGTTTGAACGTGGTATTATGTACCTTAAAAAAGCAGGTACTTTCATCCTTGCTGCCTCCATCCTCGTATGGTTTATCACAACATATCCAATGGATGTAGAATACTCCAAAGATTATGATGCATTGCATGATCAAGTAGCTCAAACATATGAAATGAAAGATGCAGAAACTTTGGCTCATTTTGGTATCGCTACAGATGAACAAAAAGACCAAGTTAATGAAATCGTTGACAATATGAAATCTACTGTAGCAGATGCCACTACACAAGCAGAGGATGCTGGAGAAGCTGCTCCTGAAATCGAAGTAGAAGATGATTCTGAAGCACCTGAATTGTTCAATGACATTAAAGAACAAAATGAACAATTATTCCCAGTAGCATGGTCTATGTACAAAAATAGCGTTAATTTAGATGATGAAAATCAAAAAATTGACCAAGAAAAAAATTCTGAAAAATTGGAACAATCCTATGCTGCTATATTCGGTAAAGCAATCAACCCAGTTCTTAAACCATTAGGCTTTGACTGGAAAATCGGTGTATCTCTCGTGGCTGGTTTAGCGGCTAAAGAAGTTGTTGTATCTACATTGGGTACTATCTATGCTGTAGGTGGCGATACAGATCATCCTCAAGCATTGACTGATTACTTACAAAATGATCCACACTTTACACCATTGATTGCATTAACATTAATGCTATTCATCTTGATTTACCCTCCATGTATCGCAGCGCTAGCAGTTATTAAACGCGAAACTGGTTCTTGGAAATGGATGCTATTCATGTTCTTCTATGAAAATGCTTTCGCATGGATTGCATGCTTTATTTTCTACAATATTGGTTTGGCACTAGGCTTCTAATTAAAGCGTAGCTAATCACTATGGTTTACATTCCTTAGATACCTAGAACTAAATTGTATTGACATAATGTGATTTAATTATAGAAAAATTTAAAAAAAATCTTGCCAATTATCATTATTTATGGTTAAATGATAATGAGAAAAGGGAAATATCCAAATATATTGCTTTTAACTCATTTATCATATATCAATTTATGAAAATTTGGTGGATATTGAGAAAGAAGGAATTATAATGGATAACCTAATTATAGGACTCATAGTGATATTAGCATTGGCTTATCTTGGTACAAAAATTTATAAACAAGTGTCTGGTAAAGGTGGCTGCGGCTGTGGTAGCGGTGGCTCCAAGTCTGGCTCTAAAAAATCTTCTGGTTGCGGTGGTAGCTGCAGCTGTGATGGTTCCAATAAAGCACTAGGCATTAAACGTACCGCTAAGTAAGCTAATACGAATTCTGAATTTGAATGAGGGGTCTCTATAATGGGCTCCTCTTTTCAAATATAGTAAGTAAATTTTTTATATATTTATTAGTAGAAAGGGATATTATCATGTTCAACTTCAACCAAAACAATCTTAAAAACGCTAACTTATTCGCAGCAGGTCTTGCATTGGGTACTGTAGGTCTTAAAGTGTTAACTTCCAAAGACGCAAAAAAAGTATATGCTGGTATCGTAGCAGCTGGTCTTCGCGCTAAAGAAACTGTATTAGAAACAGCTGAAAAAGTACAAGCATCCGCATCTGATGTATTGGCAGAAGCTCAAGAAATCAACGAAGCACGCAACGAAGAAATCTTTGAAGAAAACAAATAATTAGAGGATTGCAGATATGTTACAATTTTCTGTTGTACGAAAACTCAGAAATCGCTTGCATGTTAAGGTAACTGGTCATCGCTTTACAGAGGCTGAAGCAGCTTATGTAGAGGATACATTACTCCTTAATGATGCAATTGTAGATGTAACCTTCTACACTCGTAGCAGTCAAATCGCCATTAAACATAATGGCGATTCTGATTCTGTGCGTGATGCAGTGTTAGCTCTACGCGATTTAGATTTGTCTGAAGCTCCTGCTTTAAACGAATATTCTCCTCGCTTGGTAAATAAAAAATACCGTGAAATGATGATCAACCGTACTGCACTTTACTTAGGTAAAAAAGCAGTGCTTCCTGCACCGATTGCAGCTGCATGGGCTTGGTTTGACGGTATTAAATTTATCGGTAAAGCGATTAAAACATTGTGGCAACGTAAGTTAACTGTCGAAGTACTTGATGGTGTAGCTATTGGTGCTGCATTACTTCAAAAGGATTACCCTACAGCTGGCGCTGTTATGTACCTATTAGGTATTGGTGATATCTTAGAAGAATGGACTCACCGTAAATCCGTATTAAATCTCGCTCAAAGCATGTCCTTGAACGTAGATAAAGTATGGGTTTTAGTTGATGACATTGAAGTGAGCAAGCCAGTTAACGAAGTTGTGGCAGGTGATAAAATCATTATTCGCCAAGGCGAAGTGATTCCATTGGATGGCGTCGTTATCGATGGTGTTGTTCTTGTTAATGAAAGCTCCATGACTGGTGAACCAGAAGCGGTTCGTCGCGATCAAGACAGTTCTGTATATGCAGGTACTGTTGTTGAAGACGGTAAAGCTATTGTAGAAGTACGTAGCACATCCAAAACATCTCGTTACGAAAAAATCGTTAACCTCATTGAAGAGTCTGAACAAATGAAATCCGGTATGGAACAACAAGCATACCGCATGGCTGATAAATTAGTTCCAATAAGCTTTATTGGTGCTGGTTTAACATACTTGTTGACTCGTAATGTAATGAAAGCATTGTCTTTCGTAATGGTTGACTTCTCTTGTGCTCTAAAATTATCCATTCCATTAGCAGTACTTTCCGCTATGCAAGAAGCATCTAAACGCGGTATCACTGTTAAAGGTGGTAAGTTCTTAGAACAAATTGCACAAGCAGATATGATTGTGTTCGATAAAACTGGTACTCTTACAAAAGCAGAACCTGAGTTTGAACAAATCATCCCGTTCAACGGTCATGATGCAGATGAAATGTTGAAATTAGCTGCATGTATTGAGGAACATTTCCCTCACTCCATGGCAAAAGCAATTGTACGCGCTGCTAAGGATCATGACTTGCCTCACAAGGAAATGCACTCCGACGTAGAATACGTTGTAGCTCATGGTATTGCATCTAAAGTCGGTCGCTACCGTGTACGCATTGGTAGTGCTCACTACATCTTTGATGATGAAAAGACAAAAATTCCTGCAGATGAACAAGAAAAGTTCAATAATTTACCAAATTCATCTTCCCATATTTACCTCGCTATTGGAGGTACACTAGCAGCGGTTATTTGTATTAAAGACCCTGTTCGTGAGGAAGCAAAACAAGTTATAGCTGATTTACACACTTTGGGTATTAAAAAGGTTGTCATGATGACTGGCGACTCCAAACGTAATGCACAACGTGTAGCTGACGAACTCGGCATCGATGAATTGCATGCTGAAGTATTGCCAGAAGATAAAGCGGCTTATGTAAAACAAGCAAAAGCTGAAGGCTATACTGTTATGATGGTAGGGGATGGTATTAACGATTCCCCAGCAATTTCTGAAGCACATGTTGGTATCGCTATGAATGAAGGCGCTCCAATTGCTCAAAAAATTGCAAATGTTACTATTTCTTCCGACCATCTACAAGCTCTTGTAGATTTACGCCGCATTTCTATGGCATTGATGAAACGCATCAAAGCAAATTACAATGGTATCGTTGGTTTCAACGGTGCTCTTGTAGGTGGTGGCGTACTCGGTATTATGCCGCCAAGCCAAACAGCATGGTTGCATAATCTATTCACATTGGGTATCGGCTTAGAAAGCATGACTCCATTGTTGAAGAAAGAAGAACAAAAGGAAACTGTTCCTACAATTGATGTAACAGCTGACTCTGTAGTAGCTTAATTAAGAACCTCTATATAAGGTATTCATTTACCTGTATGGAGGTTTTTCTTTTTTGATGACATTTATCTATGATTATTGTAAAATACAAAGAGATTACATATCATAGGAGATCTATATGAACACATTAATGGATATTTGTAAAAGATCCGTTTATTTGAATCTATTTATCGTAGTAATTCCTATTATTGCATATATGATTCATAATGGATCAAGTGCTACCGTAGCACTTGTATGGTATTTACTTTTATCACTAATAATGCCTTGGGCATATTTATCGTTTAAAAGTAGTACCTTTGGAGATGGAAAATCGATTAGCCGTATTGCTTATGTTGTAAGTTGGATTATAATCCACGGCATTAGCTATAAAGGTATTTTTCTCGGTGTAGATTTATCGATGCTATGGAGCTGGCCTACAGCTGGCCGAGATGTAGCTTTTTTAGTAGCTATGTATATTGGTGTTACTATTAGCTTGCTTTTGGCATATGGTCTTACTCGTTTAGTAGGAGGCCGTAATGAATAAGAATTTCTGGTTATTCACCGTTGTCTGTGCATTATTTGTAAGTGCTGTAACAACAGTTCTTTCTTTGAGTGGAGCGCTAGCTTTACCAATCTTAGTATTCCCCGTGTTGTCCCTCGTAATACCTCTTATGGTACGAAGACTTAAGAATGCTAAATTTAATGACGATTTACCATTGAGTATGGGATATCATACGTATAGTTGGGCTTGGTGGACAGTATTTTCATTTCTTCATACGCCCTTTAGCTTTACTGCAGATAGTAGAATTGTAACAGCGTTGCTTCTTTTCGTGGTGTATTTTATAGTTCAAGTACTTATTGAACTTTGTGGGTTGCTAGCTACTAAGTTTTTCAATCGAAATCATCGATGGGGAATGGTAGATGAAGCACTCGATATAATTGGATATACTATTCCAATTCCATTCTTATATATTGGTTCACTCCTCTATATTGATCTACAAGATCCAATGGTTTATTTCATGTATGCGTCATCTATGAATGTAAATATACTCTTTGCAGAATTGGTGTCATTACTTATATCCTTATTGGTATTCGTATTCTATTTATACCCAAGAGAATTAGCCTATAAAGGTATACGATTATTTCGTATTGTTTTAACTGCTGGTTTATGGCTCGCTATGAATGCCCATATTTTATATGGTGGTTATATTCCAGAGTTTGTTTTATCTTTAGTTCCCACCGTTTTTCCAACGTATCAAGGTAATCCACTAGTGTTTGTTACCCCAACTTTGTTAGAAGCTGGTGTGACAGGTGTAGCAGTGATTATAGGTGCATTGGTAGAGCGTGGTATTATTTCACGACGCCGTGAACGTATTTAATTTCTAGTTTCGACTTATATCCGTAAGGAATGAGAACGAAGGAGGATCTATGAACAACAATGAACGTCCAGTGGATGATAACTCAACTGTATCAATCCAAGACAATGAAAAACTGAAGCAAGTTGAACGTAAAGAGCCAAAAAAGAAGAAGAGTGGCATTACGATTCGCGAATTAACAATTATTGGTCTATTAGCGGGGATTACTATTGCATTAGGTGTATCTGGCTATGGTATTATTCCATTAGGCCCTCTTAATGTAACTACGTTGCATGTACCCACACTTATTGGTGCTATCGTAGAGGGACCTAAAGTGGGTGCTTTTGTAGGCTTCATCTTTGGTTGCTATAGCTTGTGGCAAAATATTACAGCACCTAATATTTTATCTCCACTATTTATTAATCCAATCATTTCTGTGTTACCACGTATACTTTTCCCTGTATTAGCATATTTAGTATACTTATTATTGTGGAAAGCACCTCAAGGTCCACGCATTCTTGTATCTGCATTTATGGGTACTGTATTCCATACAATTATGGTTATGGGACTTATCTTCTTGCTTTACGCAGATATGTTTGCTGTTAAAATGAATCTTAGCCCAGATCAAGTATTAGGTTCTATTGTATTCTTATCTGTTACACATGGTATTCCAGAAGCAGTGTTTGCTGCTGTTATCGTGACACCAGTTGCATTGGCATTACGTAAGGTATTGCGTAAGGATACTCCTAAGAAAGAAAAAACTGATGCTGTTACAAGCGCTGCAACAACAGTAGGAGCGGATGAAAATAAAACTACAGAAGTTAATAAAATCAAATCTGTAGAAGAAAACATAACTAAATAGTATTTTACAGGCTTTTCATAAATATGATAAAATAAATATCATTCGATAAGTATTGAGGAGGATAACCATGGCTAAACGTATTCGTACTATCAACACTGAATCCTTGCAAAAAACTGCTAAAACTGGCGGTTGTGGGGAATGTCAAACATCTTGCCAATCTGCTTGCAAAACAAGCTGCACAGTTGGTAACCAAGTTTGCAAACAAAAATAATAAAGAGGCTCGCTTAGCGGGCCTTTTTTATTTATGTGTATAATACATACTTTGTATGGTATATCTTTATGACTCTTTTCATAACGTTTAGCATGGAAATGTGGTACAATTATCTAGAAAGTTCTATATAGTAGAACTTTTACCATACATATTAATTGGAGGTACCATGTTAGAATTAAAACCAATGATCCATAAGTTTCGGATGAAGGATAACTATTACTGCTTAGATGTTAATAGTGGTATTATTCACGTTATCGACGAACTCATTGATAGAGTTCTTGACATATATGATGGCACTAATCGCGATGCAGTACATGCTGCATTAGATGCTAAGGAAGATGCCGTAGAACTTGATGAGATTATGGATGAGTTAGATGAGCTCATTAAAGCAGAGCAATTGTTTGCTCCGATGAGTACAGAGTTTAAACTTGTAGTAGGTGAAAAACCTATTGTTAAGGCATTATGCTTAAATATTGCTCATGATTGTAATTTAGCATGTAAATACTGTTTTGCCAGCCAAGGTGATTACGGCGGTGTAAAACGTGAATTAATGAGTTTTGATGTGGCGAAGCGTGCAGTGGACTTCCTCATTAAAATGAGCGGCCCTCGTCAACATTGTGAAATAGACTTCTTTGGTGGAGAACCTTTATTGAACTGGGATGTTGTTAAACAAACAGTTGAATATATTGAATCCATTCAAGAAAAGCACAATAAGATTTTCAAGCTTACATTGACTACAAATGGCATGCTGTTAACACAAGATAAAATCGACTATGTAAACGAACATAAGATGAGCCTTGTATTATCTTTGGATGGTCGTGAATCTGTACATAATGCGATGCGTCCTGTAGCTGGTAGTGGTGCGGAATCTTATAAATATATTGCTAAAAACCTTATCAATGCGGTAAAACAACGCCATGGTCTTGAATACTACGTACGTGGTACGTATACACATAAAAACTTAGACTTTACAAAAGACGTTATGGCTATGTCTGATCTTGGCTTCGAACATTTATCCATGGAGCCTGTAGTAGGTGAAGAGGGGGACTATGTTCTTCGCGAAGAGGATTGGCCTGTATTGGAAAAAGAATATGAAAAATTAGCAGATATTTATTTACAACGTCAATTAGATGGTTGGGGCGAGAAGTTTAACTTCTTCCACTTCCGTATGGATTTGTATCGCGGTCCATGTATGGCTAAACGCCTTCGTGGTTGTGGGGCAGGTCATGAATATATGGCAGTCGTACCAAATGGCGATATTTACCCATGTCATCAATTCGTAGGTAAAGATGGATATGTGCTTGGCAATGTGTATGATGGTTTACAAAATACAGAAATTCCTAAAGATTTCCGTAATACACATGTATTCTCTAAACCAACTTGTGCTGAATGTTGGGCGAAATTCTTCTGTTCTGGTGGCTGTCATGCTAACAACATTACATTAGGTGGCGATTTAGAAACACCTTATGAATTTGGCTGCCGCTTACAAAAGAAACGTATTGAATGCGCTATTATGATTCAAGCCGAGCTAGAACAAGCTGGCATTGATGGCAGTATTCCTGTAGCATTAGGTTAATAGCCATTAATTCTCCGTCTATAGTAGGAGTTTATATGAAACAAAATAGTAATCAAACTATAGAACGCTGGGGAATTCGTTATACCGGTATAGTTCAAGGGGTCGGATTCCGGCCCCTTGTTTCTATGTGGGCACATTCCCTAGGTTTAACAGGTTTTGTATATAATGATAGTCAAGGTGTTTACGTCGAGATACAAGGTTGTACTAGTGATTTGCAGTTGTTTTTAGATGCGATTCAAGATGACCAACCTCGATTGTGCCGCATTACAAGTCAAAGGGTACAACATCTTACTATACAAAATAATGAAGTTGAGTTCTCTGTGAAGACCTCTCCATTAGGCGAAGAGGTTAGTACGTTTATTAGTGCTGATACAGCGCCATGTGATGACTGTCTTAAAGAACTAGAACGGGACAAGCGTAGGAAAGAATATCCTTTTATTAATTGCACAAATTGTGGCCCTCGGTATACGATTATTAAATCTCTACCTTATGATCGTGAGCGAACGACGATGGATGAGTTTCCTATGTGTGAAGCTTGTAAGGCTGAATATGAGGATATAGAGGGGCGCCGTTATCGTGCTGAACCTAATGTGTGTTCTCTTTGTGGGCCGCATTATACTCTATATAAACCTAATCGTACGGTTGTAGATACAGTAAATGTATGGAATACAACTCGTGAATTAATTAACGAAGGTAGTATTATCGCTATAAAGGGGATTGGCGGCTATCATTTAGTTTGTGATGCTCGAAATGATGTAGCGGTCCAACGCTTACGTAAGCGTAAAAACAGACCACATAAACCACTAGCAATTATGGTAGGGTCTCTAGATACGGCAATCGAGCTAGTCCATCTTAGTGATGTAGAACTAGATATTTTGACTGGAATGGAACGTCCTATCGTATTATTAGAAAGAAATCACGATAGCTTAGTCCATTTGAGTACCCATGTAGCGCCAGATAATCATATGCTTGGCGTAATGTTACCATATACACCGATGCATGAGGTACTATTACCATCAGATGCGGCGTGGGTCATGACGAGCGGCAATCGTAGCGGTGATCCCGTTTTATATGATGATAATCAAGCATTTGAAGAGTTAGGGGCAGTGGCGGATTATTTTTTGGTCCACAATCGGAAAATTTATGCACCTCTCGATGATTCTGTTGTAACTGTTATTCATAAGAAACCTCGATTTATTCGTCGTAGTCGTGGCTATGTACCAGAACCTATTCATTGTGAAATTTCAGGGCAAACTTCGATATTAGCCATGGGGAGTGATTTAAAAAATGCTTTCGCTATGAATAAAGGTTCTGAAGTTCTTGTAGGACCACATATTGGTGATCTACAGAATGCATCCACTCATGCAACTTTGGAGTGGACTATTGACCGATATGAGAAATTATTTTCTATACAACCAGAGAAAATTATGGTAGATAGTCATCCTCAATTTTTCTCTTCTCACTTAGGGGAACGTATTGGTAAAAGTTCACAGATTTCTGTTATACCTGTCCAACATCATCATGCTCATATTGCATCAGTCATGGCAGAACACAATCTTGAAGGCCCTGTACTAGGTATTGCCATGGATGGTACTGGATATGGTCCAGATGGAAGCGTATGGGGCGGTGAATTTCTCCTTTGTAAAGGCAACGAATATCAGCGATTAGCTCATATCCATGAAGCGCCGTTACCAGGTGGAGAAAAAGCGGTTTCTGAGCCATGGCGTCAAGCCTTATGGTATATCAGAAATTATTATGGTAATGATATTCCACCTATTTACCAAGATTGGATGAACAGGCTACCTAAAGGTTGGGAAATATTAGATAAAGCATTACAATCTACAATGCCTATGATTCAAGCAACGAGCTGTGGACGTTTATTTGATGCAGCAGGTTCTCTTTTAGGCCTAGGCATGATTCATACCTATGATGCGCAAATTGCTATTGCATTAGAATCTTTATGTGGTGATGAAAAAGGCATATTGCTTGATTATAACTATGACGGTCGAATTCTTGATTTTACTCCAACTGTTCAATCTATTATGGATGGTGTCGTTAAAGGTGAATCTAAAGCTCATCTTTCAGCATCATTCCATAAAACCGTTGCCATTGCATTATGTGAAACTTCAGCCGATTTAATGGAGCGATATAATATTAGTGATGCGGCCATATCAGGCGGTGTATTTCAAAATCGCAAATTAGTAGAGTCAATATATCGCGCTTGGCATGTAGGCAATTTATATATGAATGAGGCTGTTCCTTCCAATGATGGGGGCTTAGCACTCGGCCAATTATGGATTGGTAATCAGAAATAGTTATATACTCATGTAGCTAGTATCACTTAATGAATACTATAATTGTGATACAATAATATTAGAAATATTTATATATAATGAGTTTACTTACATAAAAGTAAACTTATAGAATTTGTTATTAAAGTAATATATAAGGAGATAATATGTGCTTAGCTGTACCAGCACAGTTAATAGCTGTGAATGATGTTATTGGCACTGTAGAATTAACAGGTGCTACCCGTGACTGCAGCTTACTCCTCGTACCAGAAGCAAAGGTAGGGGACTGGTTGTTAGTCCATGCAGGTTTTGCTGTACAAATTGTTGATGAAGAAGAGGCACAAAAAACATTAGAGGCCTTTAAGGAGCTAGAAGAACTTGAAGAAGCTTACTTTGCAGGAAAAGCATAACAGTGCTGATGCGTTATTAAAACGTATCAATACTCTTCATAAGCCAGGGGAAACCGTGAGACTTATGGAGGTTTGTGGTACACATACTGTATCGATTTTCCGTGAAGGTCTTCGTCAGTTATTGCCAAGTGGCATTGAACTTGTTAGTGGACCAGGATGTCCTGTATGTGTAACGGATCAAACGTATATGGATAAGGCTTTGGCTTATGCTGAACGTGATGATGTTATTATTGCAACCTTTGGGGATATGTTAAAGGTGCCAGGTAGTTATAGTAGTCTTAGTGAAGCTCAAACAAAGGGTGCGCATATCCATGTAATTTATACGCCTTTAGAGGTAGTAGAACTTAGTAAGAAATATCCAGAAAAGAAAATCGTATTTTTAGCCATAGGTTTTGAAACGACTATTGCCGTTATTTGTGCAACTGTAAAAGCAGTTCATGCAGCAGGCTTGAAGAACGTTTTCTTCCTTGTATCTCATAAATTAGTGCCTCCTGCATTGCGAGCTTTATTAGATAAACAAGAAGGTCATATTGATGGTTTTATTTTGCCGGGTCATGTGAGTGTTATTATCGGAGAAGAACCATATCAATTCTTACCTGAAGAGTATCACATACCATCATGTATTGCTGGTTTTGATGGAATTGAAATTTTATCTGCTATAGCAAATATTTTAGAGCAACGAAAAACTAGTAATTTTATAGTAGGCAATACATATCATTCTGTAGTTATGCAGAAGGGTAATCCCGTAGCGCAAGCGATGATCAAAGAGGTATATGATGTATGTGATGATGCGTGGCGTGGTATAGGTGTCATTCCAAATTCTGGTTTAAGATTAAAGGACGAATATGCAGCCTATGATGTAGAACGTGCATTACCTATCCATCTTGAACGACCTTCTCTTGATCCGAAGGGTTGTCAATGTGGCCGTGTATTGCAAGGTCTTATTAAACCGAGTGAATGTCCATTGTTTGGTAAAAGTTGTACTGCTGACCATCCAGTTGGTGCCTGCATGGTATCTGTAGAAGGTAGTTGTGCTGCATGGTATAAATATGGTTATTCCAGTGGTGGATCGACGTGGGAGGATTAATATGGAGCGAGTTCGCTTAGTCCATGGAAACGGTGGTCGATATAGTCATGAGTTGACCGAGCGTTTTATTTTGAAATACTTTACAAATGATTTATTGGCTCCTTTACATGATGGTGCTCAATTTCCCGTTACAGCAGGACGTATGGCGTTTTCTACAGATTCCTATGTAGTACAACCAACGTTTTTCCCTGGCGGTAATATTGGTAAATTAGCTGTCTGTGGTACTGTGAATGATTTAGCCATGAATGGTGCTATTCCACAATATTTGAGTTGTGGACTTATCTTAGAAGAAGGATTGGCTTTTGATGAGCTAGATGAAATTCTTCATACTATGTCGGATATGGCTAAAGCTGCAAATGTACAAATTGTTACAGGAGACACTAAGGTTGTTAAAAAGGGCGAGGTAGATAAAATCTACATAAATACAGCGGGGATTGGCATGATTCCGGAGGGGATTGATATTGGTCCGCATCGTGTGAAAGCGGGAATGGATGTTATCTTATCTGGTGCTATTGGCGATCATTCTATTGCTGTTATGGGACAACGATTTGGATTGGATCTATCTGATGCGTTAAAAACTGACTGTGCTCCTTTAAATAACATGGTTCATGCTGTACTTGATAAAGTGGGACCTCAAGTGGCTCTATTGCGAGATCCTACACGGGGTGGCTTAGGGACTGTTTTAAAAGAAATTGCAGATCAAAGCCAAGTGGGTATTAAGGTAGAAGAAGCGGCTATACCAATTCACGCCGAAGTACAATCTGTTTGTGATATTTTGGGATATGATCCGTTATATTTAGCAAATGAAGGAAAGGTTGTACTCGTAGTAGATCCATCCGTTACAGATGAAGTTCTATCTATTCTTCACAGCTTTGAAGAAGGTAAAGAATCGGTGCTAATTGGCAAAACATTAGATAAGAATATTGGCAAGGTTGGTTTGCAAACTGCTATTGGTGGTGTTCGCTTAATCGATTTGTTAGGTGAAGATCAAGTTCCTCGTATCTGCTAATTATATAGACTAAGATTATTTTATATTTAGCTGATTTTATATGTATAAAAAGAATTTTTGTACTTATAGAGTGTGAAGAATAGTAGATATTGACAATAATCTTTTATGATAGTAGCATTAAATTAAGTTGTGTAAAATTCATTGATTGTTCATCGGACTTTTATACAATGCTAGTATCTTTATGTGTAAGTTCTTATACTTTCACTAGAATCTATGTATAGAATTTGTTAAAATATAAGTATCTATAGGAGGCTTATTATGAAAAAGAAGATTATTACAGCTGTTCTAGGGATTTGTTTAACTACAACTGCATTTGGTGGCATCTTGACTACTCAAGCTGGCGGCCTTAGCAGTATTCTTGGTGGTGCAGCTAAAATTGGTGGCATCGGTATTGTTATCAATAAATTCGGTCCTCAAATTGACTCTTTCTTAAATAAATTATTGAAACAAAATAACTTAAGCACAGAGTATACAACTAAAGTTGTACCTATTATCAGTATTGGTACAAAAGGTTATATTGGTGCTGCTCAAGTAACTGGCCCAGCATCTAGCATTGAACAAGTTAAAGCGGTTGCTCAAGTTGAAGGTAGCTTTAACGGTATGGTTCGTGTAAAAGGTTTAGTACCAGTTGATAGCACAAACCCAGTTGGTGCATCTCGTGTTCAAGGCGTAGGTGTATCTGCTATTATCGATTTGAAAATTTAATGGCCACTGAGCATATAAAATAGTAGACTCAGGGAATAAGCACGGTCTTAGGCCCGTGCTTATTCTGTTGTATAACAGTTATACATTAGATACGTTGTGGAGGAATTTATGAAGAAGCAAGTACTTACACTTTTAATGGCATCCTTGATTTCAGGCACTGCGTTTGCTGCTCCTGGTACAGTTACAGAAAAAACAAATGTTTTAGAAACTACTGTATATGGCGCTGTACAAGATGGTGCTGTAGTGGACCGCATTAATCAACTTGATGAAACCGTGTATGGTACTGGTTTCAATGGCAATTCTGCTACATTGAGCAAACGTGTCGATTCTCTTTATAACTCCGTAGAAGGTAGCGGCACAAATATTTCTTTGCGCGAAGAAATGGACGCACTTGAATATACATATCAAAATAGCATTAATGCAGGTTCTCTTGTTGATCGTGTAGAAAAGATGGAACGTAGCGTTAATGGTCGTATTGGTAGTGGCTCTTTACAAAAACGTATCATTTCTTTAAAAACAAAAGTATATGGCAGCAATGTAACGCTCACAAATCAAGTGGGGACATTAGCTGGGAACCAAGTTTTCAAAGTTACATTGAATGATGCAGTTTCTTCAAAAACTAGCCATGAAGGCGACACTGTTGCTTTCACAGTAGCTGAAAATGTTATGGATGGCAATGTGTTATTAGTTCCTGCCGGTACAGTAGGTTCTGGTACAATTACTTCTTTGAAAAAGGCCCGTTCCTTTGGTCGTAATGGTGCATTAGATATTACATTCGATACTATTCCTGCTATCGATGGTACAGAATTCACTGCTGTACAAGGTAAAGAAGCTAAAGACAAAACTCGTAATGAAGTAAAAGCTGCAGGTGCATCCGTAGCTGGTGCTGTTTTACTTGGACCGATAGGTTTAGTAGGTGGCGCTTTTGTTAAGGGGAAAAATATTGAGTACCCTGCTGGTGCAACAATTTATGTACAACCTCAAGATTCTGTAACAATTCAAGGTCTTGTAATTGGTGGTGACGGTTTGGCTCATAGTGATGATGAATTGGCTGAAGCTGTAACTGTACCGAATGCAGCAGATGAATCTGAAGAGACTGTAGATACTAATGAATCCACTGTTGATGAAAATGAAACAACAACAGAGGAACCAGCAGCAGTAGAAGAACAAGAAGAGCAAGTAGAAAATGTTTCTCAACCTATCGTAGTTGTAAAGCGTAATCAATAATTAACAAATTCTTAAAGCAAGAGGAGTTCTAGTAACCATGAGGAAACGTAAAGTACAATGGCTGGCAGCGGCATGTGTTTTCTGTTTAGCACAACCAGTATGGGCCGCTACAGAGTCAACCACGGTATATCAAGATCAATTGGATAGCGTTGATCAATCCTATCTTGGAGAAATCTCTAAAGCATCTACACCTGACAATAGTAATATCCGTGTTGTACGTCGTGGTGAAAAGGCAAAGTCTGATCAACCTACAGAACAGTTGCCGACTCGTATTGATGCAGATAAAATGTCCTATACAGGGTCCACTGGTGATGTATATGCACAAGGTGATGTAGTAGTGACTCAAGGTAATCAAACTTTGATGTCTCCGCGTATAGAAGGTAATACGAAAACTACAGAATATCGTACTGTTGGTGGATATCACTTTTTAGAAAATGGTGGTAAAACTAAGGATATTACAGGTCAAAATATGACATATCGTACTAGTGATCACCATTTTACAGCCGATCAAGCTTTTGGTTGGAATGACCCTTACTATGTAAAAGGGCAAAATGCTACATTTGATGGTGAAACTGGTCATATGGAAAAAGGCATGGTTACCACAAAACATGCGATGGCTTTTAAACATACACCTGACTATCGTGTAGAAGGTCAAGATATCAAGGTATATCCTGGCGATAAAGTAGTTATCAAAAAACCATCCTTCTATATTAAAAACTTCAAGGTTTTATCTTTGCCTTCTTATACAGCATCTCTTCGTCATGATAAAGAGGGTAAATTTAGTATTTTTTCCTTGGTTCCAAAACCTACATATAGTAGTGATGATGGCATTGGTTTGCATGGTAGTACAGAGTATCCAATCGGTAAGCATGGTGAAGCCTATATTGATTACCGTTGGTATTCAAAGTCTGGATTTAAACCAAAAGTAGGCTATAGACATTATTTGCCTTGGGCTACTGCATCCATAGGTTACAGTAAAGAATCTAATGAGTATAACGATGAAACTGTATGGGTAGAAAAGATTGGTGAAGTTCGTTTAGATACTCATACATATCATGTTGGTAAATCTCCTGTTACTGTACGTGGTGGTGTAAACGCGGGCTATTGGAAAGAGGGTTCTGTAAAAGGTTCTCATAAAGAGTATTATACAGAAGTATCTCATGATCCAATTAAGCTTTGGAAAAATGCAGATTTACGTTTCTTAGGTGGTTACCAACGAGATTATTATGGTTATAATGGTACGATTCGTAGCATGCCTTATTGGGGCGCTCGTTTCCAATCTAAAGTGGGAAATCGTGCTAATGTATGGGTTAGTTATAATCAACGTAATATTTCTTATAACAACTCTCCATATCGATTCGATACCACAGAGCTTCCTAAGGAGCTTATTTATGGTGGTTCTTATAAATTAACTCGCTTGGATGATGTTTCTGTCAGTGTGAAAACAAATATGATGAGTGGTGACATTGATTCTGTGTACTATACATGGCATCGTGATTTGCATTCCTTTGATATGTATTTGACATATAGAGATGCTCATAGAAGCAACAATGATCAATGGAAGATCAAATTTGTGGGCAAAGACTTTTAATTAGGAGATAACTATGCAACGTATTAGAAAGGCCGTTATTCCAGCAGCTGGCTTTGGTACACGGTTCTTACCAGCTACTAAAGCACAACCAAAGGAAATGCTTCCTATTGTAGATACACCAGCTATCCAATATATTGTGAAAGAAGCACTAGATTCTGGTATTGAAGAAATCCTAATCATTACAGGTCGTAATAAACGTGCTATTGAAGATCATTTTGATAGCAGTGTTGAACTAGAATTGCTTTTACAAAGCCAAGGTAAAAATAAACAGTTGGCTATGATTAAGGATTTAGCGGATATTAAGGTTCACTTTATTCGTCAAAAAGCTCCACGTGGTCTTGGCGATGCTGTACTATGTGCAAAAGCTTTTATTGGTGATGAACCATTTGCTGTATTGCTTGGTGATGATATTGTATATAATCCTGAAAATCCATGCTTAAAACAGTTAATTGAGTGTTATGACGAACATCCTGGTATTATTCTAGGGGCTCAATTTGTACCGGAAGATAAAGTCAGCTCTTATGGTATCGTATCTGGTGAAGCATTAGCGGATAATTTATATCGCGTTCATAACTTGGTGGAAAAACCAAAAAAAGAAGATGCGCCGTCTACACTTGCTGTATTAGGTCGTTATATTTTAACTCCAGATATTTTCAATATTTTGGAAAATACAAAACCAGGCGTAGGTAATGAGGTTCAATTGACTGATGCGTTAGCAGCATCTAAAACTGACACCTATGCATTGGCCTATGAAGGCATTCGTTACGATACAGGTGATAAACTAGGTTACTTGAAAGCTACTGTTGAGTATGCATTGCGCAATGAAGAATTAGGTGAAAACTTCAAGGCATACTTAAAAGAGCTAGATCTTAAATAACAAATCTATAAGATTTAACCTTATGAAAGAACCTATGATATATCATGGGTTCTTTTCTTTTGGTAGTACATTTAGCTAATATAGATATATTATTTTATATTTGTTAACAAATGGATAATGACTTTTGTTGACGAATGAAAAGATGTTGATTATAATCAATTTATTGAATAAATAAAGGACTGTGATTATATGAGAACATTATTTAAAGCATTATGTAATAATGACTTAGATCTACCAGGACATAGTGTTATTAAGCATATGCATTATGATGCTTCAGGAAGTGATCAATCTATCTGTGGTATTTTATATCAAATCGCTAAAACTACTACAATTGGTATTATGGATAAATCAGGTTTTTTAATGGTTGATTTACGACCGGTGCCGAAACAATTTAGCATTCGCACTACCGTACATCATGATGAAATTAGTGGCGCTATATCGTTTTCCAAGAACGATATAGTACAATTCGTAAATGATATTAATGATACGAATCCAATTCATCGAGAGGATCCTTATGTCGTACCGGGATGCATGATTCTTGAAACATTGTGGAATTATTGGAATATTAGTAAATCTGCGCTGCAAATGGCGATTTACTTTCATGCCCCTGTCATTGCAGGGGATATGGTGACTTTAGTGGAAGTCCCTGAGGATGCTCATGTAGAAGGTTATGTAGGTGATACATTGGCATTTTCTGCTACTTTTTTTGGTGAAAATGAAGATTCAACATCTTTGAAACAAAGATGTATTAGTTAGAGGTAATTATGGAAGCAAGACGTTTAACAAAAATGGCTTTATTGACAGCCTTATTATGTATTTCAGCATATATTTCATTTCCATTGCCATTTAGTCCGGCAATGGTAACCGCATTGACTTTGGTGGCGACATTAACAGGCTTATTATTGCAACCAAAGGATGCTTTTATAGTATTTGTCGTGTATGTTCTGCTAGGAGCCGTTGGTTTACCTGTATTCGTTGGGGGGACGGCTGGTCTTGGTAAATTATTGGGACCTACAGGGGGATTTATCTTCTCTTGGCCAATAGCATATACTTTACTAAGTGTATTTAAAGGGCCTAAAAAGAGCTTTTTCTCTTATGCATGGCGCTCTCTTGTAATTACAATTCCTGTAGTATACCTATTTGGTGTGGCAGGCTTTATGATTGTTACGAAAACAGAACTTTGGGCGGCGTTGCCTGTAGTTATGTTCCCATTTATTCCTGGGGATATCGTAAAATGTCTCGTTGCATCCTGGCTAGCAACTAAAATTAAAATTTAGCATGTAATAATGAAAAGAGGCATTCCTTGGGGTGCCTCTTTTGTGCATTTTGTTATAGGAGCTTATATGTCAGTATATATTCATGGTGGGCTTAGAAGCCCTATAGGCGTGTTAAACGGCCAATATAAAAATACAAGACCTGAGATATTGGGTGCACAATTGATTAATGAGTTAATTAAAGGACATGAAATTAACTCTGTAGATTGTATTTTTTGTGGTAATGCAGTTGGTACAGGTGGAAATATTGGACGATTAATGGGTTTAATGTCTAATTTATCAGTATCGACGCCTGCTGTAACAATTGATATGCAATGCGCATCAGCATTGATGAGTATTGAGATGGCCTATACACATATTGCGTCAGGCGTGATGAATTCTGCTATTGCTGGTGGCATTGAGAGCTCTTCATTACAACCAGACCGAATTTATGCAACTGGAGATGATCGAGACGGTTTATATAAGGTGGCTCAATTTACTCCTCAAGATCGGTCTCCTTTAGCTATGTTAGAAGGGGCAGAAAGAACCATTCATAAGCACAATATAACTAAGGAAGAGTTATATCCATATATTATAGGAAGTCATCAGAGAGCTACTAAGGCTTTAGATAATTCATTTTTGCAATCTTATATAATGCCTTTTTCTATAGATGGAAAAGAGTGTGTAGATGAATGTATTAGGCCAAAGATGAATGAAAAACTTTTATATAGGATGAAACCATTATTAGGTAAGGACTCTATTACAAATGCTGGCAATGCTTGTTTAACTCATGATGGTGCTGCTTTTGTATACATATCTAATGAAAAAGGGCCGTTTAGAATTCATAGTATCATGCCTTGGGCTGGAAATCCTCAGTTTAGTCCAGAAGGTGCTCTTGAAAGTACTAAAGCTATTTTAAAACGGACAGATTTAACCATGGATGATATGGACGTGGTGGAATGGAATGAAGCCTTCGCCATCATTGATGCTCTCTTTGATAAGTCCTACCCTGATCATATGGGGAAATATAATATGCTTGGTGGTGCATTAGCCTATGGACATCCTTATGGCTGCTCTGGGGCTATTTTAGCTCTTCATTGCATGGCTGCTTTAGAATCCTGTAATGGTCGATACGGTTTATGTGCTATTGCCGGCGCAGGCGGTACAGGAACTGCTTTAATTATGGAACGAATGTAAAATGACAATTATTGAACGTTTACGACAATATAAAGAATTAGATCCTCACAAGATTGCTCTAATTGTAGATGATAAAAAGTATACATATGGTGATTTGTATGATGCTATTTTATCCATAGATATTAATGATGCTAGTCGTATAGTAAATGTTGCTCAAACTAAAGAATCACCGAAACATATAGTTGCTTTAATTCAGAGTCAATCATTTGTGGAACAACTTGTACAGTGGCTGGCGGGATTGTATACCGGTTATATTCCTATGGTATGCCATAACGAGATGGATACAGAGTATGTTGAGGAATTGGCTCGTATTATAGCATATAAAGGGGTGGCACCTTTAGCTGACTTTGGTGTACTTACCTCTGGGACTACTGGGCGTCCAAAACCTTTGTGGCGTAGTGAAAGCTCATGGAGCGAGTTCTTTGATATCCAAAACGATATTTTCCATATAAATAAAGATACAAGAATATTCTTACATGGAAGCTTTAGTTTTACTGGTGTTAGTAATATGGTTATCGCTGTGCTATGGTCTGGAGGAACAGTTATTACAACGAGTTCGTTGCGCCCAAATCGATGGATACAGCTTATTGAAGAATATCATGTGGACCATATATATGCATTACCAACAAAATTACGATTATTAGTACGTCATTGCAAAAGTAAAGTAGACTCTATTAACTATATCATCGGAGGATCACAAGTACTGGATCGACAGTTGATGGAACAGTTAGAGCAAATATGTCCGAACATGGAGTTCATTCTTTATTATGGTGCTACTGAGCTTAACTATATAACATATTGTACAGGTAAAGAGTGGTTAGATAGAGAAGGGACTGTGGGAAGACCATTTCCATCTGTCCAAATAGAAGAGCAGAACGGTGTTATTTATGTGACTACAAAGCATCATATTGAAGGTATTCCCGATACTTATACTGTAAATGATTGTGGCTATATTGATAGAGATGGATACCTTATGTTTAACGGACGACAAGGTGATGTCATCAATAAAGGGGGATATAAAATTTCTATTCCCGAAATGGAATTGTATTTACAATCCTTACAGGGCGTTTCTGAAGTGGCTGTTATTACGATTAATGATGATATACGTGGGGAAGACTTTATTGCTTATATGGTATTAGAGGATAATACTGAATTAAGTAAAATTATAGAACTTATTCATCACGAAAGACCTTCAGTAGAATGGCCAAAAGCAGTTCTAGAAATTCCTATGTTACCACTTACAGAATGCTCAAAAGTTGATAAACGAAAACTAAAAGAGTGGTATAATAAAGGGTAATCGTTTTTGCTATTATAAGGAGGCGTCATGCAGATTAACAAGGCGGCACTAGAGATTTTCGACTTTACGTCCTCTTTAGCCGTATACTCTGAACATGAATTAAAGGTTGGAGATCAAGCTATACAAGATTATATTGCCAATCATGTAGTTAAGGCGTTCAAAGATCCAGCTGCTAGAACAGGTACCTTGCATGATGCAAGTCCATTTGGTAAACAATTAGTTGATTATAAAAATGGAAATCTTAAGTTTATAGATTTATCTAAGAACTTAGGTGAAAGCTTGTTTACCTATATGAAACAAGCAACGGATTCTGTTGTTATTGATACGATTATCTGTGAAGCTATTACAGATGCATCTTATATCTGTATTCTTTTGTGCCAAGCTCATGATGCTTTTACACATCAACTATTTAGTGAAGATGATGGCAGCTTAGCCACAGAACTTGTTTCTCATAAGGCTGTGTTGCCGATGCCATCACAGAAATTACGAGCTTTTGCATCTATTAATCTACTTGATTTTAGTGTTCGTATTTTTGAACCGAAAGGTGAATTTGATGGTGAAGTATCCTATATTTTAGCCGATAAGGTGTTACAATTAGGTACTAATCAATCCTCTCGAGATACGGTGAAAAAGGTAAAAGCCATTGTAGACAAGGTAGCTCAAGCACACGAGTCGGACGGTGTTGTTGAATTGACGACGGCAAAGTCTATGATTGCTAAAAATGCTGAAGTATCTGATACAGTGGATCCTGTTCGTATTGTGGAAGAGGTATTTAAGGCGAACCCCATTCAACAAGAGGCGGCTAAAAAGGAATTAGCTGATGCAGATATGATGCGTCCATTACCTGTAAACCGTGAGTTTGCTACGAAGGTCGGTGAGCATCACAAAATTAAAACTGACACGGGAATCGAAATTTCATTTCCCGTAGAATATATGAAAAATCGTGAATTCATTGAAATTAAAACTAATGATGATGGAACTTTACGCATTGAATTGAAAAATATTAATAAAATTGTAAATAAATAAGAATAATGCTAATTCTATTGATATATAGAAATTTATTATATATTGATAAGATTTATTTGTTACGCTAATATATAAGGTGGGATATAGTGAGTAAAGAGAAACATAAAAAAACAAACGCATTACGTATTTTAGACACCCATAAGGTTCCTTATAGTATTAGTGAATATGAGTGGTCTGAAGATCGGGCAGCTGGTCTTCATGTAGTGGAAGCATTAGGACTTGATGAAAAACAAGTTTTTAAAACATTAGTTGGTAAGGGCGACAAAACAGGATATGTAGTATTTTGCATTCCTGTTGCAGCTGAATTAGATATGAAACAAGCTGCTCGTGTCAGTCATAATAAGTCTGTAGAGCTTGTTCATGTCAAGGACCTGCTAGGTATTACGGGCTATCTACGAGGAGGATGTTCTCCAGTGGGAATGAAAAAATTATTTCCCGCATATTTTGATGCTACTATGGAGCCTCAAGACTTTGTATATGTAAGTGCTGGTCTTCGAGGGATGCAAATGAAGGTAAATCCAAAAGATTTGGCATCTGTTGTTAATGCTGAATTTATAGCACTTACAATGGATCATTAAGAGGTACGTATGGCAAAGAAGTATTATGCAGTTCGTCAGGGTCGTGTACCAGGTGTATATACCACATGGGCTGACTGTGAGAAACAGGTAAAAGGCTTTGGTGGGGCTATCTACAAGTCTTTTCCTACGGAAGCAGAAGCTCGTGCCTTTGTAGAAGATTCTGGTTTATCCTTAAGTGATTTTATGAGCGCTCATAAGGGTGAATCAAAATCTTTACAAGGGACGAAGAAGATAACTACAAAGGTTAGTTCTGGCATTCAAAATAAGGCATCCGTAGGTGAGGCAAAACCAGATTTTTCTCACCGAAATCATGTAGTTGCTTATATTGATGGTAGTTATAATAAAGGGACTAATACTGTTGGCGCAGGTGGTGTTATCTTCTTGAATGGGACTAGAAAGACTTTTTCCTTTCCCTCTACTGATGAACGATATACGGCTTTTTGGAATGTGTCTGGCGAGCTATTAGCTGCGATGTATGTTATGAAATATGCTGTTGATCATGGTATTCCTGAATGTTCCTTATATTATGATTATATGGGAATTGAAATGTGGGCTACCAAAAGATGGAAACGCAATAATGCACTAACTCAACAATATGCTGCATTTTATGACTCTATAAAAAATCGTGTGCGCGTATACTTTCACAAGGTGGCAGCACATACGGGCGATACATATAATGAAATGGCTGATGTATTAGCCAAAAAAGGTGCGGGAATTTAGATTTCTCAGAAAGGAGGGTGCTATGAATATATGTGTTACTGGTGGGGCTGGATTTATTGGCTCTCATCTTGTTGATCGATTAATTGGATTGGGGCACAATGTGCTCGTTATAGACAATCTATCTACAGGTATGCGTTCTTTTGTACATGAGTCCGCTCAATTTATTGAGATGGATGTACGGGACCCAAAATTATTATCTGTATTTGAAATGTTTAAGCCCTCTATTGTATTCCATGAGGCTGCTCAAACTATGGTGCAGTCCTCAATGGAGAATCCGGGATATGACTGTGATGTTAATTTACTAGGGCTAATAAATGTACTTGATGCCTGTCGTAAGGTGAAAGTTGAACAATTTTTAATGCCATCTTCAGCTGCTGTTTACGGGGACTTAGCAGTGTTACCATTGACTGAAGAACTTAGTGGTATGCCATCATCCTTCTATGGGTTAACCAAGCTTACTGCAGAAGGGTATTTGCGTATTTATCGTGAAGCTTTTGGATTAAATACAGTATGCTTTAGATATGCTAATGTATATGGACCACGTCAAGGTGATGGTGGTGAAGGCGGCGTTATAAGTATTTTCAATCGCTTAATTGTTGAAGGTAAGCCTTTAACCGTATATGGTGATGGGGAACAAACAAGAGACTTTATTTACGTAGAAGATGTGGTAGAAGCTAATATTAATGCTATGGGAAATAATAACTGCACAGGTATTTATAATGTTTCTACCAATACGGGAACATCTGTAAATGAGTTGATTACGCGATTCAGAGCTATTAGTGGTGCCGACTTTATGGTTCATTACGAGGCTGAACGGATAGGTGATATCAAACATTCACGGTTAAGCAATGCAAAGGCGGAACGCGATTTTGGATTTGTAGCATCTACAACATTAGATGATGGCTTACAAAAAACATTAGAATATTTTAAGGCTCATCATAAGTAATAAATATAAGGTTTGGGGACATGAGTGATACACAATTTTGGGTTACTGTAGGCGTATGGAATCTAATTGTATTTAGTATGTATGGCTATGATAAGTTATGTGCTATAAAGGGATATGATCGAATTTCAGAGTTTACATTATTATTTTTAGCATTTGCCTTTGGCGGCATTGGTGCTCTATTAGGTATGGTTATTTTGCGTCATAAGACTTTAAAGCTTAAGTTTAAACTAGCTATTCCTATCGCATTGTTATGGTCTGTTTATGCAGTGGGTTTTGGCTATGGTTTGTGGGTAAAATGATTGCATAAACTAATATTTTATTCATTGTTTTATGATATAATGAGTAGAATATTGTACATAAAATGTCAGTAAAGGAGATATTTGATGTTGCGGTTACAATCGGGGTTCGAGTTAGATTACGATAACATATATAATGAAAGTTGCATACAAGAACGAGACGTAAATAACTTTGAGCGTGCTATACAAAATGTTTGGCGTCATACAAATATTTTGCGTTCTACAGGCTTTGAAGAAGGACATGTTTCTAAGGATGGCTTGCCTGAACCGGTATTGTTTTACCAACTTCCTTATATTTCAGAAGATGGTATCAATACACCTGCAATGTTGAAACGACTTTATGAACTGCGGGACTATGCTCGCCATAATATTGACACAGTTGTATCTGTAGGCATTGGTGGCTCTTACTTGGGGAGTAAGGTTATTTTCGATGTCCAATGTGGTGCGTTTTGGAATAATCTTAGTACGGAAGAACGAAACGGATATCCACGCATGTATTTTGCAGGCTTTAATGTAGATGGTGACTATTTAGCTGGTCTTATTCGCACTTTAGAGTACCAAGCTCAGACAAAAGGATCAGACTATAAGGTGATGCTCGTTATTACATCTAAGTCAGGTTCTACCATCGAGCCAATGGCTAACTTCATGATTTTGGAAAAAGCTTTACAAGAGCGTAATATAAATTATGAAGTGGTAGCTGTTACCGATATGTCTGATGATGAACATCCTACAGTTTTACGCTCTATGGCGATAGAGAATCATTGGAAGACCTATAGTATTCCTTATGGTGTCGGTGGTCGTTTCTCTGTATTTACTGAAGTAGGTTTTGTTACAGCTGCTCTCGTAGGATTTGATATTGAAGGTTTCTTGGCAGGTGCAGCTTCAATGGATGCGGCCTGTCAAGAAGAGGATATTTTTAAAAATCCTGCTTTATTAAGTGCTTTACTAAAATATATTGCGTCTGAACGGTACGGTCGTATTATTGAGGTGTTTATGCCTTATGGTGAAGCGCTTCACTCCTTATCTGATTGGTATGTACAACTATTATCCGAATCTTTAGGGAAGATGAGTAATACTTGCTTACCATATGGTCGTACACCGGTTGCTGCAGTAGGGACTATGGATATGCATGCTCAAGTACAAGAGCATCAAGAGGGCCGTCTTAATAAGGTGGTTCAATTTATTAAGGTTAAGGATTGGAAGCATAATCTTGTAGTGCCTAATACACATAGTCAATATGAACGATTACAAGCACTTGGAAATGTAGGTATTTGTGATATTTTGAATATTGCTTTAGATGCCAATAGAGAGGCCTTATCTAGCGATAATCGTTTTAATATGACGATAACTGTACCAACATTAAATTCATTCCATTTAGGGGAAATTATGTTTATGCATTGTTGGGCAGTTTATTTTGAATCTATTTTTGCTGGTGTTGATGCCTTTGACCAACCAGGGGTTGAAGTTTATAAGCGTCTCATCGGGCCTAAATTAGCTCGTGCAAAGGATACACATAATTCATAAGGGGGAACTATGAATATTTTAGTAACAGGTGGGGCTGGCTATATTGGGAGTCATACTGTACGTGCCTTACAACAAGCAGGTTATACACCAATCATTGTAGATAATTTATCTCGCGGACATGTAGAATCTATTCCTGAAGGGGTACAGTTCTACAATATGGATATAGCAGATCCAAAATTAGTAGATATTATGAAAGGTCATAATATCATTGGTGTTATGCATTTTGCGGCTCATTCACAGGTCGGTGAATCTATGGTAAATCCAGCTATTTATTATGAAAATAATGTAGTTGGCTCATATCATCTTATTGAGTCTGCTCGTAATGCTGGTGTAAAACATTTTGTATTTTCCAGTACAGCTGCTGTTTATGGGGAACCAGAGATAGTGCCAATTCGTGAAGATGCGCCATTGCATCCAACTAATGTATATGGTCGTACTAAACTGATGATTGAAGAAATGCTATCTGATTATAGTGCTATTTATGGTTCTACGTATGTTGCATTGCGTTATTTTAATGCGGCTGGCGCAGATTCGTCTGGTACGATTGGGGAAGATCATCATCCGGAAACACATTTGATTCCGCTTGTGCTAGATGCAGCTCGTGGTAAAAGAGAGCACATAACTGTTTTTGGTACTGATTATAATACAGCTGATGGTACATGTGTACGCGATTATATTCATGTTAATGATTTGGCTACAGCTCATGTGTTAGCAATGGATTATTTGCGTAACGGTGGTGAATCTCAAGTGTTTAATCTTGGTAGTGGCAATGGCTTCTCCGTTAAGGAAATTATTGAAACTGCTAAAGAGGTAACTGGTATCGATATTCCTGTTCAATATGGTGATCGTCGTGCTGGCGATCCAGGTACATTGATTGCTTCCTCTGAAAAAATTAAAGAATTACTTGGTTGGGATCCTAAATTCAGTAATGTAGCCGATGTTATCAAAGATGCTTGGAAATGGCATACATCTCATCCTGATGGTTTTAAAAGCAAATAAAACAAGAACAAATCCGGCTTATAGGACAAAAAGTGTGTGTAAAAACCCTTATAACACTAGATATTTACTAGTGTTATAAGGGTTTAATCTTTTTTTGGAGAAGTTTGAGGGTGGACAAAAAGTGTGGGTGAAAACATCAATTAACCCTTGTAATTACTGACTAAAATGAGGTTATATCTTCCTATATATAAACAAATATGGAGGAAGAGTTTATGCGACAAATAAAATGTCCTGATTGTAATGAAACATGTATTAAACACGGTGTTTTAAAATCTGGTTCTCAGCGTTGGTTTTGCAAACATTGTAAGGTGGCATTTACCGTTAAAATTAATAATTTAAGTAAAGAGTTAAGCCTATTCTTGAATTGGTTATTCAGCACCAATATTCAAGCTGATATGCCTGGTAAAGGTCGTACATTCAGGCGTAAAACCGCTAAATTTTGGTCCATATGGCCATTGCCACCAAAAGTGGAAGAAGTACATGATGTGGTATATCTTGATGGAATTTACTTAGCTAGGAATTTATGTGTTTTGATTTGTTGCAATGATACTCATGTTCTAGGATGGTATGTCTGTCGTTATGAGCATGCTAGAGCTTGGCAGTGTTTAATGGAACGGATTGCCGAACCTAAAGTTGTTGTGTCTGATGGTGCTAATGGTTTGCCTAAAGCATTACGTAAAGTTTGGCCTCATAGCAGTCACCAAAGATGCTTGTTTCACATTTTTTGTCAGGTTAGACGATATACGACAAGTAGACCTAAAACGTTAGCAGGAAAGGATCTTTATACTCTGGCTAAAGATTTATTTAATGTGAAAACAATGGATCAAGCTCTTGTATGGATTAATGAACTTTCAGCGTGGCGAATGACATATTCTGATTTTTTACGAGAAATGACGATTGATGAATTCGGGAACAAACGCTCTACACATGAGCGTTTGCTTAAAGCCGAATCATCATTATGGCGTCTGATTAGGCAACAAACTTTATTTACATTTTTGGAATGTATTGATATTACAGTACCTACAACAAATAATCGTATTGAAGGTGGAGTAAATGCTCAACTAAGAAGTATGTTACGATCTCATAGGGGCCTTTCACTTGAAAGAAGACTAAAAGCGGTCTATTGGTGGTGCTATATGCACTCACCAAGACCGCTTTCTATTTCAGATATATTAAATTGTATGCCTACAGATGAATCGATTGCTGCTATCTACAAACGGTTATCTGATTATTGCCAAATAGATCGCTCAATACCTCAATGGGGTGATGCTCCTGTTTGGAATGAGCTACATATGTCTACAGATTTTCCAACTTATTGGGATTAGTCACACACACTTTTTGTCCTATAACCCACAAATCCTTTTGATTTGTCAATATAATGAATGACTCTATTAGTCACCTAGGTGACTGGTAGAGTCATTTTTTTGTAGGAATTTAAAAGGACCTCCTAGAATATGTCAGCAGGAGGTGGAATATGAACTTACAAGATTATATACAACGCATTAAATTATGGATTGATAAACAGTATTTTATTATTCGTCACTATAAAATTATTATTTCTGTTTTTCTTGTAATTATAGTTGGCATATTAATCGTTGGTGTTTTATATCCTCACGAAGAAGAACGTGTTCATATACAACCTGAGCATGTTAATGGTGGGGAAAATAATCAGACCCGATTAAGTTCAAAAGAATCATCAGAAGGAATATCACATAATAGACAGAAACATCATAACAGTGATGCTAAAGAAACGAGAAAAGATGACAATCTAAAAACTAAAAGTGAAGGCCGTTTGTTATATGATGTGAGCAGCGTGGAACGCGGGCATCCTTGGAGAGAGGTTTTTAAAGATTTACCAGATAATGATGTACATGGTAGACATGAAGATACTAAGGATGTAGATGAAGTGGCTGATAGCATTAATGATATGCAAGGGTTTAATAATAGTAAGTACTCAGGCAGGGATACATATAAAGGACGGACTAATAGGTATAAAACCAGGAGAACACAGAATAAGAATAAACACACAGGGGATAAAACCATTAGTGATAGCAGTGATGATTTTACTAATAATCAAATTAATTCAAAGTCTCATAGTAGGTTAAATTCTTCTAGTATGGAACAGCCTGTTGAACTTGTTGGTATTGTTGAGGGCAATGAGATTATTGCTATTTTACGAAAAGGTACAGAGGAGCAAATGGTTACTGTTGGGATGGTTTGGCATAGCGTTACTGTCTCTAATATAAGTGCAAGTGGTGTAGAAATCGTTGAAGGAGGTTCATCACGGTGGTTAAAAATCAATTAGGTAAGGATTGCTTACGTAGTAGAGTGACCATAGTAAGAAAAAAACTATTCAAAGCTAGCATACTACTAAAAATAATTATAATAGTGGTTATGTTTCTATATGCATCATTAGGGGAATCTTCTATAGTATTAGCGAGTAATACAGGGCCAGCAGTAACTACTAATCTAGAAAGCGATAGGGACTCACTAGATAGAGAAATTAGTAATGGTAAATCAAATAATAATAATGACATAGAAAAGGATAACGTAATTAATGAAAAGGGCGAGCTGAGAAAATCAAAAGGATCAATTACGATATCCGTTCGTAATGCTTCTCTAAAAGAAACAGTATTAGGGATTTGTCGGAGTTATCGTATATCTGTTATGGGTGTAGAATCTTTAACAGGTAACATTACGGCTACTGTGCAAGGTGAAACACCAGAGGATCTTATAAAAGAATTAGGAAGGCTATATCATTTTTCCGTTTCAAAACAATATAATACGATTCTTATTGAGCCAGATGACAAAGCACTTGAAAATAGAGAATTATATGTTATAACACCGGAGCATTTGCCAGCAGAGTCTTTAAAAAATATAATGGGCACTGTTGTGAAACATGATAAAATGGCGGTACTTTCAGAACAAAATGAAGTGATTATGCATTTGACCAGTGGAGAGAAACGGCGTGTAGAAACACTGGTTAAAGCTATAGATAAGGAGCCTAAGCAAGTACAATTAGAAGCGACAGTCATTGCTATGGAACAATCTTATGCAAAGGAGCAAGGCATTCGGTGGTCGTGGCTTAGCTTGACAGGACATGGTGAAGATAAAACTAATTCTTACGGGGCCGTTACCTTTGGTAAAACACCCGGTGGTGAAGCCTATAAATTTTTTGTGAAACCCGAGTTGAGTCTTATGGAAAGTTCCGGTAAAGCCGCGCTAATTGCTAAGCCATCTATTATGGCCTTAAATGGTGAAACAGCACATATCTTGATCGGTGAACGTATCCCTGTTATAGAAGAGTCCGAAGTGAATGGCGAACGTAAGCGTTCTACACGTTATGAAGAGGTGGGGATTAAGTTAAACTACACGCCTATTATTACTGGGGATGGCGGTGTAGATGCAAAAATTCACGCTGAAGTAAGTACACCTATCATGGTATCCGAAATGAAAGCTTATAAAATTAGTACGCGGCAAGCACATACACGGGTGCGGTTACAACCTGGAGAGGTACTCGTTATAGGTGGACTTATGGATAATCGCGATCAACATCAAATTCAAAAAGTACCTATTTTAGGAGATATTCCTTTACTAGGTAAATTATTCCGACATAGTAGAAAAACAAAAGATTCTATAGAGATGCTAATATTAGTTCGGGCAATTGTGGTATAATAAAGGGTAATGATTAGGAGGTTATGAATGGAACGCATTCGAATGATAGGCCTTGGAAAATCATTTGGGGTGCGCCAAGTATTTTCCAATGTGTCTTTTGAGATAAAAGAAGGTGAGCGACTAGCCTTGGTAGGACCTAATGGGGCTGGGAAATCCACCTTGTTAAAATGCATATTAGGCTATGAAGAATTAGATGAAGGCAATGTAGTTAAGTCTCCTGTAGCCAGTATTGGTTACTTACAACAAGATGTAAATCTAGGAGATGATAGTTTAGCTACAGAAATTGAAAAAGCTTGGGCCGATGTCCATGTATTAGAGGAGCAACTAAAAGAACTTACCACGCGTTTGGAGTCTGAAGAAGCTAGTGAATCGGATCTGCAGCGATTGGATTATTTGCAAAATCGTTTAGAATGGCTAGGTGGCTATGATTATGAGCAAAAGACTAAACGTATCATTTATGGACTTGGTTTTACCGATGAGGATTTAGATAAGCCAGCTAGTGCTTTTTCTGGTGGTCAAAAGACTCGCATTAATTTAGCTAAAGCCTTGGTACGTCGTCCAGACTTTTTGTTCTTAGACGAGCCAACTAACCATTTAGATATGGACATGTTAGAGTGGCTAGAGGGTTATTTATCTGCCTATCCTGGCGGTATTCTCATCGTCAGCCATGACCGCTATTTTTTAGATCGTATTGTCACTGGTGTTGTAGAACTAGATAACCATAAGGCGACAATCTATCGTGGTAATTACAGCCGCTATATTCAACAACGGGATGAACGTTTGAAAGCAGATATGGTGGCCTATGAGAAACAACAGGAGTACATCAAGAAGACAGAGGCCTATATAGATAAATATCGTGCAGGTATTAAATCTAAAATGGCTCGTGGTCGTCAGTCTCAATTGAATCGTTTAGAACGACTTGATGCACCGGTAACTTCACATCATTTACAATTTTCTTTTCCCCCTGCTGCGATGAGTGCCGATAAGGTTCTTATTCTAGATCATTTATCAGTAGGATATGGTGAAGATCCTATCATTGATGATATATCACTCGTAGTACGACGTGGAGAATCAGTAGCCCTTATTGGACCTAACGGGGCTGGTAAATCGACACTCGTAAAAACTATAGTAGGTGAATTATTCCCTGAGAATGGTCACGTAGATATTGGTAACCGCGTACAAGTGGGATACTTCTCACAAGAGCATGAGGAATTACATGATTCTTGGCAGGTAGTAGAAGAGGTTATGAACCATTTTAACTATACTGAAGAAAAAGCCCGCAATGTATTAGGCTCATTCCTATTTAAAGGGGATGATGTATTTAAGATAGTAGGAGACTTATCCGGTGGTGAGAGAGCTCGGTTAGCATTGTTAAAATTATTCCTTCAAGGAGATAATTTCCTTATCTTAGACGAACCGACAAACCATTTAGATATTCCAACGCGTGAAATTGTGGAAGAAGCATTACAACAATTTGAAGGTACTTGCTTTATTATTTCTCATGACAGATATTTTTTGGATCAAGTTTCTACAAAAACCATTGTTCTAGATGATGGAAAAATTACTGAATATCTCGGTAATTACTCGTATTACAAAGAAAAGTTAAAAGAACAGGAAGATTTGTTAGCCATAGCTAACGAGCAAAACTTAGAAAACAGTGTTAGTGATAATAAACATACTTCTATTAATGAACCTATACTTTCAGTAGAAGAATCTACAGAGGAGCCTCAGAAGAAGCCGAATGCCTATATGATAGAAAAGCAATTAGCTGAGGTGGAATCTGAAATTGCTCGATTAGAAGCAACTATGAAAATGTATGAAGTTCAATTAGCTAATCCTGTAGTACAGCAAGATTTAGATGAAATGTCCAAAATTTCCATACAAATTGAATCAACACAAAGTGAGTTAGATGCATTATATGAAAAATGGGAACGACTATCTGAATAACTTATAATAGTATATATTATTATAGAGTTATTTTAATTGACAAAAAATTAAAAAATCTAATAATATAGATATAGATTTAAAGTTTTATGTTTCAAAGGAAAGGTGTAGCATGAATAAATCCATGTTAAAAAAAGCAGCCATTTTTGGTCTTGCTGGTGTAATGGCAGTTGCTGCTGGTTGTGGCAGTAATAAAGATGCAGGTAATGCAAATAGCAATGAAGCTAAAATTGCATTGTTAACAACAACAACTGGTGGTGCAGCGGCATATGGTGAATCCATTAAAGCTGGTGCAGAATTGGCAGTAAGCGAAATCAACGCTGATGCAAATGCTGTTAAAATCAACTTGTTAGTAGAAGATACTAAAGGTGATAAAAACGAAGCTATCAATGCAATGAATAAAGTAATTTCTAAAGATAAAGTTGTAGCTGTTATTGGCCCAATGTTATCTGGCGAAATGATGGCAGCAGGTCCTGTAGCAAACAAAAGCAAAATCGTAGCTCTTGGCACATCTACAACTGCTGAAGGTATTACAGATATCGGCGATTACATTTTCCGTAACGCTGTACCAGAATCCTTGGCTGTAGATACTGCAATTAAAGAAGCACATAAAACTTTAGGCTTCAAAACTGCAGCTATTATGTACTCCAACAACAATGACCAAATGGTATCTGTAAATAATACAGCTCGCAAAGCATTGGAAGCTGAAGGTGTACAAATTGTTGATACTGAAACATTTGCAGATAAAGATACTGACTTCTCTGCACAATTAACTAAGATTCAACAAGCAAAACCTGATGTTATCGTAGTTGCTTCTCTTTACCAAGAAGGCGCATTAATCATGAAAAAAATGCGTGAAATGGGTATGAATCAACCTGTAATTGGTTCTAATGGTTTCAACAGCCCTGAATTCATTAAAATTGCAGGCGCTGCAGCTGATGGTGTTATCGTAGGTACACCTTGGTTCCCTAACAAAGACGATCAAAAGGTAAAAGACTTCCGTAAAGCTTACAAAGATAAATACGGTAAAGAACCAGACCAATTCGCAGCTCAAGCTTATGATGCTGTATACCTCTATGAAGCAGCTTTGAAAAAAGCAGGTTCTACTACAGATCGTGAAAAATTCCGCGATGCTTTGAAAAATATTGCTGACTTCGTTGGTGTAACTGGTCAATTCAAGTTTAATGAAAAACGCGACCCTTCCATGGAAGTTCAAGTTTTACAAATTAAAAACGGTCAATTTGACGCATTAAAAAAATAAAAAGTTGAGGTAGTATAGTGTTTTTACAACAATTAGTTAACGGGTTAACCCTCGGTAGCTTATATGCTGTACTCGCTATTGGCTTAACACTTGTGTTTGGCGTTTTAAATATCATCAACATGGCACACGGAGGCATCTTTATGATAGGTGCCTTCGTTGGTCTTTTTATGGTAACTGTTTTTGACGTTAACATTTTTGTAGCCCTTATCGTAGCTATGGCTGTCGGTGCTATCCTCGGTTATCTTTTAGAATTTGTGGCGCTTCGTCCACTACGTAAGAAAAAGGTGTCTCACTTGGCACCACTTATTAGTACCATTGGTGTTTCTATTTTTCTTGAAAGTTTGGCATTATTGCTTTGGGGCCCTCAAACAAGATCTTTCCCACCAGACTATATTGGTGGTCTAATCGACTTTGGAGCTTTCAAAATTTCCATGGTACAAATTATTGGTTTAGGTGTTTCTGTTGTTTTAATGCTAATTCTTAATATAGTTATTAAGAAAACTAAAATTGGTAAGGCTATTCGTGCCGTATCTATGAGCACAGAAACAGCGGCTCTCTTGGGCATTAATCCAACAATGATTATATCTGTTACTGTTATGATTGCATCTGCCTTGGGTGCAGCTGCAGGTGTATTGGTAGGCTTGTCCTTCAATGCTATTGAGCCTACTATGGGTGTTATTATTGGATTTAAAGGCCTTGCCGTACTAATCTTAGGTGGTCTTGGTAATATTACAGGCGCCATGGTTGGTGGTTTTATTTTAGGTGTAGCAGAAATCTTCTCTGTTGCATATGGAGCCTCTACATTCCGTGACGCAGTGGCCTTTGGCCTCATCATCCTATTATTATTCTGGCGCCCACAAGGCTTGTTTGGTTCTAAAGATAAAGGGGGTAGACCTTAATGGATTTATTAAACCCGTATTATCTACAGATCGTGATGTTCTTCATCATCAATGCCATCATGGGTATTTCTATTTACTTCACACTTGCAAGTGGTCAGCTTTCTTTAGGGGCTGCTGGTTTTATGAGTGTTGGTGCATACGTAGGGGCTATCCTTTCTTTGAAAGCTGATTTGCCTATCGTTGTAGGCATCATTATTGGTGGCCTAGTTGCTAGCCTTGTAGCCGTTATTATCGGCTTACCAACAACACGTCTTCGCGGTTTATATCTTGCCATTGCTACTCTTGGTTTTGGCGAAGTTGTGCGTGTTATTTTCTTGAATTTGGACATTACTAATGGTGCGTTAGGCCTTTCTGGTATTCCATCTATTCCTCAAGAATTAACAAATTTAGCCTATGAACTTGATATCGATGGTTTAATGGGCATCGATGCTGTTGCATGGGGCAACTTAATGGCTATTATTATTTTGCTAATCATTTTAGTATTGATTATTGCCTTCTGTGTGCGCATTAATAATAGTCGTGTTGGTCGTGCCTTTGCAGCGATTAAGGCGGATGATCATGCAGCAGAATTAATGGGGATTAACGTTGTATACTACAAGATGATGGCCTTTATCATTGGTGCTTTCATCGCCGGTATTGGCGGTGGTTTGTATGCTCATATTACAAACTTTATCAATCCTACAGACTTTAGCTATCACAAGGTAGTACAAATCTTATTGTTCCCTGTATTTGGTGGTTCTAATGTAGTATGGGGCTCCGTATTAGGTTCTTTTATTCTTACATTATTGCCAGAAGTATTACGCTTCTTATCCGATTATCGGGACATCATCTATGGTGCATTACTAGTCATCTTGATGGCAGTTCGTCCAGATGGTATTTTAACAGAATCTATGGTAGACAAAATTAGTCGTAAATTAGGCTTTAAGAAAGCACCATATATTCCTGAATCACAAGTATTAACAGAACGTTTTGAAGCGTATAAACGTAAACAAGAAGAAAAACAAGGATAGGAGGGAACTGAATGCTATTAGAATTAAATGACGTAAGTAAAAGCTTTGGTGGCGTTGCAGCTCTCACAGGTATATCCTTTGGTGTAAAACAAGGTGAAGTATTTGGTGTTATTGGGCCAAATGGTGCTGGTAAAACTACATTATTTAACTTGATTACTGGTGTATTCCCTGTAAGTTCTGGCGAAATCGTATTTGATGGTATGTCTGTTGTAGGCATCAAGCCGCATAGAACTGTTGAAATGGGGATTGCTCGTACGTTCCAAAATATTCGTCTTTTTGGTAATATGACAGCTCTTGAAACTGTATTAACTGGTATGCATTGTCGTACTGGGTCTGGTTTCTTGTCTAGCTTCTTGAAAACAAAACGTCAACGCATCGAAGAAGAGCGTTGTCGTGGCATTGCGTATGAATTTTTAAAACTCGTAGGTCTTGAAGAAGATGCTGAAGAGGTTGCTACATCTTTGCCTTATGGTAAACAACGTCGCCTTGAAATTGCTCGTGCCTTGGCTACACATCCTCAATTAATTTTGCTAGATGAACCAGCAGCAGGTATGAATGATAGTGAAACAGAAGCGTTACGCCAATTGATTGGTAAAATTCGCGACCTTGGTATTACTGTTGTAGTTATTGAACATGCCATGGAATTAATGATGAATATTTGTGATCGTTTGGTAGTGTTCAACTTTGGTAAAAAGATTGCTGAAGGTACACCTCAAGAAATTCAAAACAATGAGGCTGTAATTGAAGCTTACTTAGGGAAAGAGGAGGCGTAATATGTTAAAGCTAGAAAACATCGTGGCTGGTTATGGACATATTACAGCCTTAAAAGATATCAGTTTAGAAGTACCACAAGGTTCTATTGTATCCTTGATTGGTGCTAATGGTGCTGGTAAGTCTACAACTATGAAGACCATAATGGGCCTTGTAAAGCCAACATCTGGTAAAGTATTATTTGAAGGCCAAGATATTACTGGTCATAAAACACATCAAATTGTACATGGTGGTATTTCATTAGTTCCAGAAGGTCGCCAAATCCTTCAAGATATGAGCGTTTATGAAAACCTTGAAATGGGCGCTTATATCCGCAACGATAATGAGATTGAAGAAGATATTAAAAAAGTATTTAAACGCTTCCCAATCCTTGATGAACGTAGTTATCAATTAGGTGGTACTCTATCTGGTGGTCAACAGCAAATGTTGGCTATTGGTCGCGCCCTTATGGCACGTCCAAAATTGTTATTATTGGATGAACCATCTATGGGTCTTGCACCATTAGTAGTAAACGAAATCTTTGAAACTATCAAAGAGATTAGTGCTGAAGGAACTACTGTTCTTTTGGTAGAACAAAATGTACGACAAGCATTAAAAATAGCTGATTATGCGTATGTATTGGAAACAGGTAAGATGGTATTATCTGGTCCTGCTGACGAAGTACGTCATGATCCTCGCGTTATGGAAGCATATTTAGGCGGTCGTGTTGAATAATTAATACTTTGAGTCGATAGACTTATCTAAAATTTTTAATAAGGTGTATATACTAGAAAACTAGTATATACACCTTATTTTTTTATTTAATCAATAAAATTGATGAGTGTTTGATGATTTTATGAATCGACTATGAATTGAGTTTATATATTTTTTATTTATATATCTAAAATTAATGAAAAAAACGAGTGAAATATGAGTGAAATGCGTAAAAAAATACACATAATTAAATGGTAAAAACCTTATATTTACGCGATTTATTCTTAAAGGTTTAATGAAGTTAGCTCAGAACGGTCTGTGTTTATGGAAGAAAGTTTAAAATAATGATAAAATGACTTAACCGATTTTTTAGGATTAATAATTCTAAAAAAATAAAGTGTTGTATTGAGTGAGTTGAATGTAAATCAAAGAGGTAAAATATGAATAAAAAACAGTATATGATGATGGCCGCATTCTTATGTGCCACAACAACATCCATGGCTGCACCTGTTAATGTAACAGCTGAACAGTCTTACGATTCTAAAATATTACAAACTGAAGGCCACGCACCACTAGAAACTAGTGCATCTGTAGTGAGCTCTGATAAGGTGTATCGTCTACGACAAGGTGATGAACTAACTATTCAAGTTGTACAACAAGCAGATCTTGGTACACGTAATGGTAACGATATTATGTACACTGTTCGTCCTGACGGATATGTATCATTCCCTATGGTGGGACCAGTGAAAGCAGATGGTTTAACCGTCGATGAGTTTACCGCCCAATTACAGCAAGGTTTATCTCGGTACATTATTAATCCGGATATTACTGTAAATGTTACAAAACTCGGAGGAGTTCGGGTGTACGTATTCGGTGAGATTAATAAGCCTGGTGCTTATACATTGACTAAGTCTAGTACTGTTCTTGATGCGATTGGTGCGGCTGGTAGCTTTAACTGGGATACAGCTAAAAAGAAAATTTACTTAATTCATCAAGACAATCCTGAAAAACCAATTCCTATTAATTTAAATCGCATGTTACAAACTGGAGATATGTCCGAAAACTATATTATGCGAGAAGGTGATGTTCTTTACTTGACTAAAAATAGTCGTATTAACTTTGCTCGTGATATTGCTCCAATTTTGACTGGTGCATACATGGTATCACGTATCGGTAAGGATTAAGGATAGGGTTTATCTCACATATAAGGGGGCGTTCTTTTGCGTTCATATTTATTACCAGCCATACTATTTATTGCCGATATTGCGACGATTGTTATTGTTGCTTTCATTAGTTTATTTATTAGATTTGATGGCTATATAGAACCTCGATATATTGATCAAATGGTAGACGCATTGCCAATATTGCTGATTTCGTATATGTTGATGTTCTTGCTTATGCATCTATATACGCGTATTTGGCGTTATGCAGGGATGCGAGAGGTATTGGCAGTATTTGTCGCTACGACAGTAGGTACAGCAATCTTTTACTCCTCTATGTTTGTATTTGGTAAATCATTACCAAGATCAATCTATTTTATTACTTGGTTCCTTACAACTGGTGCAGTAGGTATGGGACGTATGTTGCTACATTATGTGGCGCTTCATTATAGCAGTGGTGATGATGGTGAAAGTGGTCAAGTGAATACGTTGATCATTGGTGCTGGCGATGCAGGGGCAACTATTGCTCGTGAAATTGAACGGTATCATAAGCGCTCTCGTCGAATCATTGGCTTTGTAGATGATGATATGTTCAAACATAACCGCCTTATGAATGGCTTTAGAATTTTAGGTAATCGTGAAGATATTCCAATGCTTGTAGCAAGATATAAGGTTGAAGAAATTATCATTGCTATGCCATCGGTAAAGCGTGATGTTATTCGAGAAATCATGGAAATCTGCTCACCTCTAAAATGTAAAATCAACACATTACCTGGGATGTACCAATTATTAGATGATGAGGTTTTAGTATCTCATTTGCATCCTATTTCCATTGAAGATTTATTGGAACGTGATGAGATTCATCTCGACACATCAAAAGTAGAACCATATTTAAAAGATAAAGTCGTTCTTGTTACGGGAGCAGGTGGTTCTATTGGCTCTGAAATTTGTCGTCAAGTATTACGGGTTAGACCTAAAAAACTATTGTTACTAGGTCATGGTGAAAATAGTATTTATCTTATTCACCAAGAGTTGCGTTCAATTGTAACTGAAGGTACATTGGTTCCCATTATTGCTGATATTCGAGATAAAAATCAGTTAGACCAAATCTTTACCGATTATGAACCAGATGTAGTATTCCATGCAGCAGCTCATAAACATGTACCGCTTATGGAAATCCAACCGATTGCAGCGGTGTTAAATAATATTTATGGCACTCGTAATGTGGCAGATGTAGCAGGCGCACATGGTGTTGAGCGCTTCGTTATGATTTCCACAGATAAAGCGGTAAATCCAACAAGTGTTATGGGGGCTACGAAACGGGTGGCAGAAAAGGTTGTACTTGGTATGAATCACAAGTACGATACAAAGTTTATTACCGTTCGCTTTGGTAATGTTCTTGGTAGTCGCGGTTCTGTTATTCCATTATTCCGCAAACAAATTGAAGCTGGTGGACCTGTAACAGTTACAGATCCTGAAATGACTCGTTACTTTATGACTATTCCAGAAGCAAGCCAACTTGTATTACAAGCTGGTGCAATGGGAAATGGTGGTGAAGTGTTCTTATTAGATATGGGTGAACCAGTAAAAATTGTTGATTTAGCGAAAAATATGATTCGTCTGTCTGGATTTGAGCCTGATAAAGATATTCGCATTGAGTTTACTGGTTTGCGTCCAGGTGAAAAGCTATATGAAGAATTATTAACTGCTGAAGAAGGTACTAATACAACTACACATAAGAAAATCTTTGAAGCTGCCTTAGAAGATGTAAATCAAGAATGGTTAAGCCGTGAAATTGATCGCTTTGAAACATGTAAATCTGACTTGGATGTAATCAATGTATTACAAGACATCGTTCCTACATATCATCCAAATCATAATGTATAACAATTTAGTTACAATCATTTATTTAGAGCTGTAGTCTACGTGAGAGGGAGATATACAGTAACTATTCCTTAGAGGGAGAGACCCTGTTGTTTGTATACTTTCACAGAAAGGGGTATATGGGTGGAACAAATTATTGATTTAAAAGAGGTCGGTAGAGTCCTCGTTAAACGACGTCGTAAGATTATCAATATTACGGTAGCATGTATAGTATTGGGTGGTGCATATGGTCTCCTAGCACCATCTACATATCAATCTACATCTATGTTGCGCATTAAACAATCTCAAGGATTAAGTAATTCTGTTTTATCAAGTACTAATGGTTACTCTGACTCTATGGCGCGTCAATTGATGAATACAGATGCTGAAATTTTAAAGAGTCGTAATGTTGTAGAACCTGTTATTGCAGCAATTGAAGATCCAGAAGGAACAGGTAAAGCACCTACATACGAAGAGTTTGTTAAAACACGTATTGAAACAAAACCATATAAAGAAACTGAATTATTACAAGTTAGTGTAACTGGTAAAAGTCCAGAACAAGCACAAGAGGCTAATCAATTATTAATTGATACATTCTTAAAGCGCTTGGCAGATATTTCCCATGTTGAGCAACGGACGACACGCGAATTTTTACAAAAACGTGTGGTAACTGCAAAAGAAGAATTGGGTCAAGCAGAAAAGAAATTACAACAATTCCAAGTGGACAATAAGGTATATTCCACGGCGGATCAAATGAAGGGGCTAACAGATAAGATTACCCTTATTGATCGTGAGAAAGCTCAAAACCAATTGGATTTGGAAACGGCGCAAGCAGCTTTAGGTAGTATTAATGAGCAATTAGGCTCTGCAGGTAAAAGTATTGCGGATAGTGCAACTGTTCAAGCATATAAAGGACAATTAGCTGACTTAGAATCTCGTAAGGCCTCTTATGTTGGTAAATATACTGATGAGCATCCGGCAATGAAAGAGATTAACCAACAAATCGAAGAAGCTAAGAGTGGTTTAAATGCTGAAATTAATGCTATTGCATCTCAACAAGCTCCATCTAGTAACTCTGCACAGCAAGGTTTGTTAGCAGATAAATTCAGAAATGAAGCGGCTTTAGCTGTAGCACAAGGTAAAGAATCTACATTAGCTGAACTTGATAAAGAAAATGAGGAAGCTATGAAAGGTTTGCCTGAAAAAGAACGTGGCTATATCCAGGCAAAACGTGATGTTGATGTAGCCCAAGACATTTACGAAATGCTATCTAAGCGTTTGGAAGAAGCTAAAGTAGCTGAAGTAATGGTACCAAATGAAGTTCAAATTGTAGATGCTCCTACATTGCCAGAAAAGGCTATTGCACCTCGTAAAATCCTTATTTTATTAGGCTCTGCAATTTTGGGTATTATCCTAGGCTGCCTTTACACATTGGGTCAGTTCTTCTGCAACCGCAAGGTTCAATCTGTACAAGAAATCAAAGATATTCTTGGCATTGAAAATTTAGGTGTCATTCCTAATCATGAAGAAAAGGAATATGAAGAACCAAGCAATCGTATTGTAGCATTGTGGCGTAAAGTGAGAGGTTAATATGATTAGACTAATTTCTAATGAGCGTGGTGATACACCACTTGTAGAAGCATATCGTACATTGCGTAGCAATTTACAATACGTATGTAATCAACATAAATGTAAGATCATTTGTATCACCGCTGCCACTAGTGGAGAAGGAACATCTGAGGTAGCGGCTAATACGGCATTAGCTTTATCGAAGAATAATAACAAAGTTCTTTTGGTAGATGGTAATTTACGTAATCCAGTTCAGCATGTAGCATTCAACGTGCAAAATAAAGGTCTTACTAATGCAGTTATTATGGATGAAGATTTGACGATTCATCGCAATATTGTTCCTCATTTAGATGTGCTTACTGCTGGTGAAGTAGTTAGCCATCCTTCAGAGGTAGTTGATTCTAGTAAATTATCTACAATATGGGATTATATCCGCGACGAATATGATGTAGTTATCATTGATACACCACCAGTATTAGATGTTACGGATGCCATTGTATTAGCTGAAAAATCTGATGGTGTCATGCTTGTTGTTAAAAATGAAGTCGCAGGTCCTAAAGATTTAATAGAAGCTAAGAAACGACTTACTCAAGTTGGAATTCCTTTATTAGGTTCTATCGTCATTGATGTGTAGTCAATAATTTAATATATATTCCATTAGATAAATCAAGCGTATCGACAAGGTACAGAAAGTAATGAGGTGATGTATATGAAAATTAATTTTTCCCCTCCTGATATTACAGAGTTAGAAATCAATGAAGTTGTTGAAGCCTTAAAGAGTGGTTGGATTACAACTGGACCGCGCACTAAAGAATTAGAAAAAAAGATTGCGGCACAGTTAGGTACACCTAAAGCTGTTTGTTTAAACTCTGCTACCGCGGCGCTTGAGATGTCTCTCCGTGTATTAGGTATTGGACCTGGCGATGAAGTTATTACCAGTGCCTATTCCTATACTGCTAGTGCAAGTCCGGTTGTTCATGTAGGGGCTACACTAGTTATTGTAGATACCCAAAAAGATTCATTTGAAATGGATTATGATGCAGTGGCTCGTGCTATTACACCAAAAACAAAGGCAATCATTCCTGTAGATATTGCAGGGGTACCTTGTGATTATGACCGTTTACGCTCTATTGTAAACGAAAAGAAATCGCTATTTACACCTGCCAATGATATTCAAAAAGCATTGGCACATATTCCTATCGTTGCGGACTGTGCCCATTCCTTTGGTGCTTCATACAAAGGTATACCAACTGGCAATGTAGCTGATTTTAGTAGTTTTTCCTTCCACGCAGTAAAGAACTTTACGACTGCCGAAGGGGGCTGTGCTACATGGCGACATATAGATGGTATTGATGATGAAGTCATTTATAAGCAATTCCAATTATTATCTTTGCATGGACAAGATAAGGACGCCCTTGCTAAGACAAAGGCTGGTGCATGGGAATACGATATTAAGGGTACATATTATAAATGTAATATGACCGATATTATGGCGGCTATTGGTTTGGCTCAATTTGAAAGATACCCAAAACTGTTAGCACGACGTAAGGAAATCATCGCAGCTTATGATGCAGGTTTAAAAGATTTACCTGTTACAGTATTAAGTCACTATACTGATGATCATCAAAGTAGTGGTCATTTGTACTTAGTTCGCTTAGATGGACGTGATGCAGAATACCGTAACAAGGTAATTGAAGCTATGGCTGAAGCTGGAATTGCAACCAATGTTCACTATAAGCCAATTCCTATGCATACGGCTTATAAGAACTTAGGATTTACCATCGATGATTATCCAAATGCTTATAATCAATTTAAAAATGAAATCACATTGCCTCTTCATACATTGCTAACGGATGAAGAAGTGCAATATATCATTGAAACATTTAAAAGGATTATTACCGAATGTTAGTAAAAAACTTTCACGATCTACCACAAGAGTTGCAGTGTGAAGAGGTGCGTCCATACTTTGAAATATTGAATCAAAGACGAACAAGCCTTCTTTGTAAAAGCATATTTGACCGTGTTATAGCTGCTGGTATGCTCATTGTATTAAGTCCTGTATTTTTGGTGTTAGCCATCATGATTAAACGAGATAGCGAAGGGGAGGTCTTCTTCCGCCAAACTCGGGTGACGCAATATGGTCGTACCTTTGGTATCTATAAATTTCGTACCATGGTAAAAAATGCGGAATCATTAGGTGCTCAGGTGACATCACAAAATGATATGCGCGTTACAAAGGTAGGCAATATGCTTCGTAGCTGTCGTCTTGATGAATTGCCTCAGTTAATCAATATCCTATTAGGAGATATGAGCTTTGTTGGTACAAGACCAGAGGTGCCTCGTTATGTGGCGGCTTACACAAATGAAATGAAAGCAACTTTGTTATTACCAGCAGGGGTAACAAGTGTTGCAAGTATTGCTTATAAAGATGAAGATCAACTTTTACAAAATGCTAAAAATGTTGATGAAGTGTATATCAATGAGGTTTTACCAGGTAAAATGGCTTGGAATTTAAAGAGTATTAAAGAGTTTTCTTTTTTACAAGATATTAAAACGATGATTGATACCGTATTAGCTGTTTTACGTTAAGAGAGGTTCCTATGAGTACATCTATGACAAAGGAAATACAAGAAAAAGAGCTTAGTATGTTGCTGTACTTTAAAGAGTTTTGTGACAAACATAATTTGCGCTTTTATCTCTGTGGCGGTGGCCTCATTGGGGCAATACGTCATAATGGCTTTATCCCTTGGGATGACGACTTGGATTTATTTATGCCACGTCCAGATTACGAAAAGTTAGCTGAACTATGGCCTAAGTATGCAGATACAGAACGGTATACCTACTGTCGTACAGATCAACATCATATCTATCATGATGCAGGTGCTTCTATTAGAGATAATCATACGACATTTATTAATCGCCATAGTATGCATGAAGATATTTGTCATGGTTTAGCTCTTGAAATTATGCCTATTGATGGTTGTGCACCAGGAAAAATTAGCCGTACTTTACAACTTATGTGGGCCATGACCTTTGCACTTTTTAATGCACAACGTTTACCGGATAATAAAGGTCCGATGTATCGTGCATTGGCAGGATGTATTTACAAGGTATTCTCTAGTCAGTCATTACGTTACCATATATGGCGCTTTGCAGAAAAGCAAATGACCAAATATGATTTCAATACGAGCAAGGAGTGTACTGAGTTAATTGGTAGTTTAAAAGGCATGAAGTTGCGTCATCCTCGAGAAGACTTTGCTTCTGTTGTATATAAAGACTTTGAAGGTCATCAGATACCTGTTATGAAAGGGTATGAAAGATATTTACGTCTTATTTGGGGCGACTATATGCAATTACCACCAGTAGAACAGCGTGTAGCAAAACATGATGCTGTGTTTGCTGATTTACATACACCTTACAAGGAGTATAGGGGCATACATTATGCCAAGAACGAAGCTCAACCTTAAGGAGGGCCTATGAAACGAATAGCAGTAATCTTTGCGGGTGGCGTAGGTGCTCGAATGAATAACAGCAAGACGCCAAAACAGTTTCTAGAATGGAACGGTAGACCTATTCTGATTCAAACTTTAGATGTGTTTGAACAAACCGACTCTATTGACGGTATTGTTTTAGCTTGCAAAGCAGAGTGGATTGATCATACTAAAAACCTCATCAAAGATGCTGGTTTACAAAAAATTGTATCCATTGTTCCAGGTGGAGACAGTGCTTTAGACTCTCAATATAATGGATTGGCAGAGGCAAAACGATTATTTCCTAATGAAGAGGTTACCGTATTGATTCACGATGGTGTTAGACCACTTGTGGATAAGGCAACAATAGAGAGAAATATTGAATCTGTAGAAACAAAGGGTTCTGCTATTACGGTTACACCTGCTATTGAAACCGTTATGGTTACAGATAATGGTTCTATAAACCGAATTTTAAATCGTAGTGAATGCCTTATGGCAAAAGCACCTCAAAGCTTTAAACTAGATGATATTTTATCGGTTCATGATAGAGCTAAAGCAGAAGGCATCCATAATTTTATAGATTCTGCATCCATGATGATGCATTATGGATACACCTTGTATCCAGTATTAGGAGAAACAGAAAATATAAAGATTACTACACCATCTGATTATTATATGTTCACAGGTATTATTAAAAACCGTGAATTAGGAGGATTACAAGATGAGTAATTCCGTTATTAAACGCGAGTTAACAGCTTTACTACAAGATAAAGAGTACTTTGAATTCCTCTGCCATCAGCGCATTCTTGTGACAGGTGCGACGGGACTTATTGGTTCTATGTTTATAAAATTGCTTATACTTGCCAATGAGACTTTTAACTTGGACATAAAGGTAATAGGTCATGTACGAAGTCATGATAAAGCACAGGCTATATTAGGTAACTACTTAGATAATGATTCCATTACACTTATTGATGGTGCTTTAGAATCTATTGACGTACCTTGTGACTATATCTTACATGGTGCTGCACCAACACAATCTAAATTCTTTATGGAGCATCCAGTAGAAACTATTCGTACATCTATTCATGGTACGGAAGCTATGCTTGAATTAGGTCGTCATAAAACAGTAAAAAAACTTGTGTACTTATCGAGTATGGAACAGTATGGTGTACCCTATGAATCTGGACAAGTGATGACAGAAGAACGATTAGGGTATTTAGATCATTTAAATATTCGCAGTTCTTATTCTGAAAGTAAGAGATTATGTGAGTGTTATTGTAAGTCCTATGCTGTAGAATTTGGAGTTCCTGCTGTTATAGCTAGACTTGCTCAAACTTTTGGACCAGGTGTTCCTGTATCTGATAATCGTGTATTTATGCAGTTTACTAAGAGTGCGCTACGAAATGAAAACATTATTCTTCATACAAAAGGTGACTCCATGTCGAACTATTGCTACATTACTGATGCATTAACGGGCATTTTAACCCTCATGAAGGATGGCGAAGCTGGTGAAGCATATAATATTTGTCATGATGAGGAGACTCGCTCCATAGCAAGTATTGCGCATCTAGTAGCTACACATGTAAGTCATGGAAAAAGTGAAGTAGTTTTTGACATTCCAGAAGATGTACAAGGTTTGGGATACGCACCGACAGTTCACATGTTCTTAAGCTCTAAGAAGTTGAAATCTTTAGGTTGGCAGCCTAAAGTGTCAATGGCACAAGCCTATGTAAGACTTGCAGAATATATCCAAGAGGAAGGCTTATGAAAAAGGAAATAATTATTGTTACCATCTCCCTCGGTAATGATGGGGCTGAACGTATTTTAACAGAGTTAGCTCGTCAGTGGGTGCATGATGGTCACCATATTACGGTTATCCAAACAAGCCCTAATCGTTATGGTAATGAATATGCTTTAGAGGAAGGTATTGAACAAATTCAGATTCATACTACAAGCTCCAATAAAGTAATTCGCTTTATTCAGGAAATTAAAGAACTAATTAAGATTTTAAAGACTAGACCAAATGCAACATGTCTATCTTTTTTGTCGGCATCAAGCTTTATACTGGCTATTAGTTCGTGGTTTGTGAAGAATCGCATCGTCTTTTCGGAGCGAAATAATCCGCGTAAGGTGCCTATTGGTTGGCATCAACAAGCGTTGCGTAATTTTGCCTTTAGATTTGCTGATGCGTTAGTATTCCAAACTGAGGATGCTCGTTCATATTTCCCTGAATCTGTACAAAAGCGTGGTGTTATCATTCCAAATCCTATTAATGGTAAACTGCCACCACCAATAGAAGGGGAACGTGAGAAGACAATTGTTACGGCTTGTCGATTACATCCGCAAAAGAATTTGCCTATGATGATTAATGCTTTTAGTATGCTGGCAGATGAGTTTCCAGAGTATAAACTTATCATTTATGGCCAAGGCGTTTTAGAGGATGAACTACGTGCTCAAATTAAAGCGCTCAATTTAGAGAATCGTATTTTATTACCTGGCTTTGCTAGTAATATTTTAGAGAAGGTTGCACCTTGTTCTATGTATGTTTCATCATCTGATTTTGAAGGTATTTCAAACTCTATGTTAGAAGCACTTGGCATGGGCTTGCCTACAGTAGTTACAGACTGTCCAGTAGGTGGTGCTCGTATGGTAATAAATAGTGGAGAGAATGGTATCTTGGTACCTGTAGGAGATACAAAGGCTATGTATGAAGCTATGCGCAGTATTCTGAAAGACCCTGCATTAGCAGCAAAACTTTCACAGGAAGCTATCAAGGTGCGTGATAAATTTCCACTATGTAAAATTGCTAAACGTTGGTTAGATGTTTTATGAGTTGTAAGGAGGAGAACCATTGAAGTTAAATATAACGGCTATTGCTGACCGCATGATATGGTTCATAACTCTAATTTTTTTAGTGTTGTCGTTGACCATTTCCTTTGCCCTTGGCGATGCGAATTATGGTGCCTATGTATTATTTGTATGCCTATTTGGACTTATTATTTTTTATCTCATACGAGAGCAGGGAGTTATAAAACTTCGGTTTACTTGGATGCATGGTTATATGCTGCTCTTTATTGGAGCCTGTTATCTGAGTACTATTAATGCTATTGAGCCATCTGTAGCACTCAGTCGAAGTTTTGATATCGTCAAGATATTCTTTATGCTTATCATTTTATACATGTGTTATCAAGATAAAACATCGGTGGACACATTATTAAAAATTGGTATGTGGACCGGTTATATAGTTTGTTTTTACACGGTATATTTCTATGGCTTAGATTACTTTATTACGGTTTTGTCATCTTCTGCACGAATTGCAAATGATGCATTAAATGCGAATACTGTAGGTTTATTAGGTGCCAATGCTATCGTTATGACATTGTATTACATGTTATACAATCGACCTCGTTGGTGGAATATTATAGCCTTACCTACATTGGGTATTCTAGCAGCTACTGGTAGTCGTAAAGCTTTAGTATTTGTTGTTGTTGGTACAGTATTACTATTTGTATTTAAAAGTTTACGTAGTGCCAATGTAGTAAATTCTATTGCTAAGATTATTGGGTCATTGTTAGCTCTTACTATCATTGGTATTGCAGTTTTACAATTACCTATGTTTTCAGAGGTTCTGGATCGTATGTCGAGTATGGTGGATGCTTTCTCCGGTACTGGTGGTGATTCATCTACCATTATTCGTTTAGCCTTGGTTGATATAGGGTGGGATTTATTTTATCAATCGCCCATCACTGGGGTGGGGGTAAATAATCCATCTGTACTTACCTATTTTTTATATGGTAAAGAGAATTATTATTTACATAATAATTATATTGAACTATTAGCGGGTACAGGGATAATCGGCTTATTGGCGTATTACTCAATGTATGTGTATATAGCTTATAACTTAATTCGTTATCGAAATTTTCATAGCAATGAATATGTAATGGTGCTCATTTTATTCCTTTCTCAAATCGTCATGGATATGGGGATGGTGTCTTATGAAAGTAAGAGTACATATTTTTATATGATGATGTTTTATTTAGAGGTGCAATTGCTTCGGAAAGGACGTAAAAATGAAGCTCAGCAAGTTATGTAAAGTTGGCATGTCCTTTTTAACAAAACCTTACTATCGCACAAGAGTATTAATCAAATTAGGTTATTATGATTCTTTATCTGATGAAGAGTTTTTAAAGAAAGTATTCCCAAAATACATGGGCTATCCTCTAGATTTAGAGAATCCTAAAACTTTTAGCGAAAAGTTACAATGGCTAAAGGTTAATTACAGAGACCCTATACAAACTGTAATGGTTGATAAACATGAAGTTAAGAACTTTATTGCTCAACGGGTGGGTGAACAATATATAATTCGCACACTTGCTGTTTGGGATTCTGTAGAGGATATAGACTTTGATGCATTACCTAATCAATTTGTTTTGAAATGTACACATGATAGTGGGGGCATCGTTATTTGTAAAGATAAGTCATCCCTTGATCGAGAAGCTGCTAAAGCTAAATTAAGTGCATCCTTACAACGGGATTATTCGCGTATAGCCAGAGAGTGGCCTTATAAAGATGTTCCTCGTCGGATTATAGCAGAGGAATATTTATCTGAGCTAGGTAGCAATGAAATCTTAGATTATAAAATGTATTGTTTTCATGGCAAACCAAAATTGACTGTAGTATGTTCTAACCGCTTTTCTAAAACAGGAACGCGTATGAATTTTTACGATATCGATTGGAATCCTATGGGCATTCATTTTGGACATTATCCGCCGGTATCAACTGAGTTCACAAGGCCTGAAACATATGAAGAAATGCTAAGATTGGCTACTGAACTTAGTAAAGACTGTCCGTTTTTACGTGTTGATTTCTATGAAATAAAGGGACGACTTTATATTGGAGAGTTAACGTTCTTCCCGGGTGCAGGATTCGAAAAGTTTCGTCCTATGACAAAAGATTATGAATTGGGAGAGTGGTTACACCTTGAAACTGTACATCGGGGCTGATTTTGTCCCAACGGATATAAATAGAGAATTATTTGAATCTGGTAATGGAGAGGCTTTGGTTGGTAAGGAGTTACTGGGACTTCTAAAGGAATCTGATTTAAATGTATTTAATTTAGAGGTGCCTTTAACAGATGCATCTACTCCGATTAATAAATTTGGTAATAATTTAAAGTCTCCTACAAAAACAATCTATGGTTATAAGGCTTTAGAGCCTATATTTTTAACATTGGCTAATAATCACTCCTTAGATCATGGTGTAGAAGGATTAACTACTACACTGGAGTTATTAAAAAAGCATGATATTAAAAATGCAGGTGCTGGTGCTAATGTAAAAGCAGCTAAAAAGCCATTTATCTTTGAAAAAGAAGGTATACGTATAGGATTTTACCTATGTGCAGAACATGAGTTTACCGTTGCTTCTTGTCATACAATGGGGGCTAATCCATTTGATGTATTAGAGAGCTTTGATGATGTAGAAGCTTTAAAGAAAACTTGTGATTATGTTATCGTCCTATATCATGGTGGGAAGGAGTTTTATCGCTATCCATCGCCAATGTTACAAAGATATTGCAGAAAATTTGTTGATAAAGGGGCAGACCTTGTAATTTGCCAACATAGTCATTGTATAGGTTCTCGTGAGGACTATGGTAAGGGGATTATTATTTATGGCCAAGGTAACTTTATCTTTAACTCTGAATCCTATATACATCATAAGGAGTTTGTAAAAGATTCCTTATTAATCAGTGTAGAGGCTACAAAGGATACCTTTGTTGTATCTGAAGTGCCAATTCGTGGTACCGAAAGGGGCACCCGTTTGGCTACTGAATCAGAAGCCATTGAAACATTGACGGAATATAAAAAGCGAAGTGAAAACATTAGAGATGCTCATTTTGTTGCTCAAGCATATAAGGATTTTGCTGATACTCATGTAAAGCGATATTTGCGTGAATTTTTAGGTAGATCTTTTATTATCCGCGCAATAAATGGATTATTTGGACGAAAATTAATGCAACTTATTTTAGGAAAAACAAGTTATTTAGCAATTCAAAATTACTTGGAATGTGAAGCTCACCATGAATTATTCTTGCGGGGCATTAAGAATATCAATAAAAAATAATGGATACAAAAATAGTAGCTGCTGCTAAATGGTCTGTCATAACAGAGGTTTTAGCAAAGCTTATTACACCACTAACAAATATAATATTGGCCCATATGCTAGCACCTACGGCATTTGGGATATTGGCAACAATTATGATGGTTATATCCTTTGCAGAAATGCTAGCTGATGCGGGATTCCAAAAATTTCTTGTACAGCACGAGTTTCAAAGTGATAAAGAAAAACAGGAGGCTACAGATGTAGCTTTTATTGCTAACTTAGTTCTATCTTTACTCTTGTGGGGGGCTATTATAGTCGGTCGTGATGAATTGGCCGTATTAGTTGGAAATGATGGCTTAGGCATACCGTTGGCCATAATGGGGGCCATGATTCCGCTCTCTGCTTTCAGTAGTGTACAAATGGCATTGTATAGACGGGACTTTAACTTTAAGTTTCTTCTTAATATTCGGCTCATCACAATTCTGACTCCTATATTGATATCCATACCTATGGCGCTCATGGGATATGACTATTGGTCTTTAATCGCTGGTATGTTAGGGGCTCAGTTATTTACGGCTTTGGCCTTATTGAAGAGTAGGAAAAATCAAATCCACCTCTTCTTTAGTTCTCGCGTCTTTATGAACATGTTTAGTTATAGTGCATGGTCATTGGCTGAAGCATTTTCTATTTGGCTTACTGCATGGGTGGATACCTTCATTATTAGTCGCTTTTTAGATGCCTATTATTTAGGGATATACAAAATGCCTATGGCTATTGTTACAACTGTTATGGCCATGGCTACTTCATCTTTAGCGCCTGTATTATTTGCCGCTTTAAGTCGAGTTCAACAGGATGAACAGGCATTCTCAAATACATTCTTTACCTTCCAACGCTATATGGCTCTTTTTTTAGTACCTATAGGGATAGGCTTGTTTGTATTCCAAGACTTTGTTGTTGATCTCTTATTGGGACCACAATGGAAGTTAGCAGGTATTGTATTGGGATCTTGGGCCTTGAGTTCCGCTATTATGACAGTAACAGCGAATTTGATTTCTGAAGTATTCCGTGCAAAAGGAGTTCCTAATTTATCATTCTGGACTCAAATATTACATTTAGTTGTATTAATACCGGTAATTTATATTTGTATTCAGTATGACTTTAGTACATTTGTCTATGCTCGTTCAATAGTACGCATGGAAATGTTAATGGTTGCCATGATTTTCTTAGCATTATTTATACATATGAGTGCCCTTCGAGTGATTACTAATATAGGTGTATATCTAATTACTGCATCTATTGTTGGTGCTCTTGCATATAGTATTTTACATTTATATGATGCGGTATGGTGGACTATAGCTTGTATGATCTTATGCGTGGTGCTATATGTGGCTATATTATGTATTGTTCCATCTGAGCGTGCCATTATTACTTCTGGCATTGATAAAGTATTAAGTAAAGTAAGACGCTCATAATTAACAGAACTATGAAAGGAGTACATATGCTTTCAAAAAATGTAGACTTAAACAACACGGTGATCCTAGTAACGGGAGCCGCTGGATTTGTAGGGGCTAATCTTGTTATGTCCCTGTTATCTGAAGCAGAAGGAACTCAAATTATCGGCATAGATTCTGTTAATGATTACTATGACGTGGCCTTAAAAGATTATCGATTGCAACAAATTGATGAGATGAGCAAAGATAATAAAAATACGTGGATATTTAAAAAAGGGAATATTGCAGATAAAACCTTTATTGAAGAAATTTTCTCTACCTATAAACCACGTGTTGTTGTTAATTTAGCAGCACAGGCGGGTGTGCGTTATTCTATTACGAATCCTGATGCTTATATTGAGTCTAATATTATTGGCTTTTACAATATATTAGAGGCTTGTCGTCATTCTTATGATAACGGTGAAAGTGGAGTAGAGCATTTAGTTTATGCATCATCGTCTTCTGTATATGGAGCGAATAAACAAATTCCATACTCTACAGATCATAAAGTAGATAACCCAGTTTCTCTGTATGCGGCTACTAAAAAATCAAATGAGTTATTGGCTTATTCTTATGCCAAGTTATATAACATTCCTAGTACAGGACTTCGTTTCTTCACTGTATATGGTCCTGCAGGGCGTCCTGATATGGCATACTTTGGTTTTACTAATACATTGCGTAGTGGCGGTACCATAAAAATCTTTAACTATGGTAATTGTAAACGTGACTTTACCTATATCGATGATATTGTAGAAGGCGTATCTAAGGTTATGTGCGCAGCACCAGAGCGTCGTAATGGTGCTGATGGGTTACCAGTGCCACCGTATGCTATTTATAATATTGGTAATAGTCATCCTGAAAATCTCCTCGATTTTGTACGTATTCTTTCAGAGGAATTAGTTTCTGCTGGTGTATTACCAGAAGATTACAATTTTGAAAACCATAAAGAATTAGTGGCAATGCAACCCGGTGATGTACCTGTCACTTATGCAGATACAAGTGCTCTAGAAGAAGATTTTGGATTCAAGCCGAATACATCTTTACGCGAAGGGTTACGGAAATTTGCTATATGGTATAAAGAGTTTTATATGACGGAGGGCAAATAAATGAAGATTGCAATTGCTGGGACCGGCTATGTAGGCCTTTCAAATGGTGTTTTATTAGCACAACATAATGAAGTAGTAGCCCTCGATATTATTCCTGAAAAGGTAGAAATGTTAAATCGCAAAGAGTCACCTATTGTAGATGCAGAATTGCAAGAGTATTTGGCTACTAAAAAATTAAACTTTAAAGCTACCTTGGATCCTGTAGAGGCTTTTACAGGTGCTGATTATGTTATTATTTCAACCCCTACTAATTATGATCCTCAAAAGAATTTCTTTGACACATCTTCTGTAGAGCAAGTTATCAAAACAGTATTAGATATCAATCCAGATGCTGTTATGGTTATCAAGTCAACAGTACCAGTTGGATATACAGCTCAAATGCGTAAAGAATTCGACACGGAGAACTTGATTTTCTCTCCAGAGTTCTTACGTGAAGGTAAAGCTTTATATGATAATTTACATCCTTCCCGTATTGTGGTAGGAGAAGACTCTAAAAGAGCTCGTTGCTTTGGTCAACTATTAGCTGATGGTGCCATCAAAGAAAATGTGCCTCAATTATATACGGATTCTACGGAAGCAGAAGCTATTAAATTATTTGCTAATACTTATTTAGCATTGCGTGTTGCTTACTTTAATGAGTTGGATTCTTATGCCGAAGTTCGTGGTCTTAGTACAAGCCAGATTATTAATGGTGTTTGTTTAGATCCTCGTATAGGCGATTTCTATAATAATCCATCCTTTGGTTATGGCGGTTATTGCTTACCAAAAGATACTAAGCAATTATTAGCCAACTATAATGATGTTCCGCAAAATTTGATTTCTGCTATTGTTGATGCTAATAGAACTCGCAAGGATCACATAGCAGATGTTATTATAGGAAAGAACCCAAAAATTGTTGGCATCTATCGCTTGACTATGAAAATGAACTCTGATAACTTTAGAGCATCTGCGATCCAAGGTGTAATGAAACGAATCAAAGCTAAGGGGATTGCAGTAGTTGTTTATGAACCGACTCTTGATGCAGAAGACTTCTTTAATTCTCCTGTGATTCGTAACTTTGAAGACTTTAAACGTGTTAGTGATGTCATAGTAGCTAACCGTTGGGATAAGAGTTTAGAGGATGTGAAGGATAAAGTTTACACAAGAGACATTTTTGACCGCGATTAATATGAGTATATGCATTATGGCGTTTAGGAGAGTACTATGAAACGTTGGATACTATATATCCTGTTAGGGCTAATAGTATTTTTTATATGGGATAATTCGATGCAGAATGGTGGATCATCAGATGGATTTAGTTTGCTTTTTGCAGAGACTTTGACTCCTATAGCAAATAAATTAGGCTTTCATGGAAATATATGGATCTTGAATAGGATTGTTCGAAAATTAGCTCATCTCACAGAGTTTACAATCCTTGGTAGTGTTTTATATGCGATTCTACGTCGATATATTAAATATGGTACAGTAATAAAAACGATAGGTTTAGGAATGTTGATAGCTTGTCTTGATGAATTTATACAATTATTCTCACCAGGTCGTAGCTCTCAGTTTTCTGATATTTTGATCGATACAGTAGGTATTTTTATTGGTATTTTAGTGGTAAAATTAGTCTATTATATCAGGTATAAGAGAAGTACATTTAAAAATTAAATTGTTAATAATATACAGATGAGTGAAAAATACCTCATAATCTTAGTGATTATGAGGTATTTTTAATGAAGATAATATGAAAATATAAATAATATATTAAATAAACACATTATAATTTATCTATTTTTATATAAAAATCACTATACAAGCTACTTTTCCCTTGATATAATCATGAATAGAAAATGAAAAATAAATGAGAACAACATGAAATTTATAAAGAGAACGATATCTATAAGGGGTTATCGTAAGTAGAAGGGAAAGAATATGAATCGCGTGGTTGACTTACATGGTTGCATTTTGCCAGCTGTGTTAGGGCCTCAAGGGCCACAAACAATGGCAGAATCAGTAAAAATGATAAAATCTTTGGCTGAACAAGGAATTACAGATATTTTCAGTACACCTGATGTAATAGTATCTATGGATATGAATACTTGGGATGAAATGGAAACAACATTGAATGATGTAAAACTTGCAGTAGGTGAGCAACAAGTAGATGTTACTATTCACAGTGGTGCTCGCGTTTTACTTTGTGATGAAATGGTTGAATATATCGTTGCTCATCGCAATCAGTATTTGTTGGGGAATAGCCATTTTATGTTAGTAGCATTACCTGAAAATAGTAAGGTTCACCATATTAATGCATGGTTGCTAAGCTTACTAGATATGGGCATTGTTCCTATCATTAGTGAAGTAGAAACGCATCGCCAATTATTTACAAAACCAGAACAGCTATTGGAATGGGTAGATAAAGGGATTTTAATTCAATGTAACATGGCATCCTTTAATCATAGTAATGCTAATTATCATAGAGCGATCGAATTATATCGTAATGGATTAATTCACTTCTTTGGCACTGGTTATTGTAATGAAAGTGATGTACAAGCGCATCAAGGGTATGTAGAAGCTATTTCTAAATTAGACAGTACATACAAAAAAGATTTGTTGCCAAATATTCATCTCAATGAGCGCGATCTTTTAGCTGATCGCACATTCTATCCTACTGTTCCTTCTAGTTGGGTAGGTCAAAAATCTAACTTCTTGACTCGTCTATTTGGGTTTACATTATAATTTAAATAGGTTCTTTTATTCATGCTATATTAGCATGGCTGAAAGAGCCTATTTTTACTTTATATAGTATTTGTTCTTGAAAACAACCACCATATATAGTATACTGAGTTAGCGGTAAAAATAGAGAGTTTACTAATAATTCTTTACATTTTTACATATAAATTTATAAAAGTATGGTATACCATACTTTTTTCTTTGTCATAACATATATTTCAGCGGTAACAAAATGGGGAGGTTGCCAATATGTTGCAGGTCATTAAACGGGATGGTACAAAGGTACCTTTCGACAAAAACAAAATTGCTTTGGCTATAGAAAAAGCCGAGCATAGTAGTACAGGGTTGTACGAAGAGGGGTTGGCACAGCGTATCGCTGATGAAATTGAAGAATATGCTACAAAGCTCCAAAAGGACATGACAATTTATGCTATTGAAGATCAAGTGTATTATAAGTTGATTGAGTATCATAATCCTGCAACGGCACGTGCCTATGAAGGTTACAAAGCTGTGCAAGCTTTTAAACGTCGTCAAAATACTACAGATGATGATGTAATTGGTTTATTAGACCGTAGTAATGTTAGCGTTCTCGACGAAAACTCTAATAAGGATGCTGCGATTGTATCTACACAACGTGATTTAATTGCCGGTGAAGTATCTAAGGATATCGCGCGTCGTAAGTTAATTCCTACAGATATTTTAGAGGCCCATGATAGTGGTGCCATTCACTTCCATGATATGGATTACATTATCCAGCCTATGTTTAATTGTTGCTTAATCAATTTGGAAGATATGCTTACAAATGGTACAGTTATCAATGGTAAGAAGATTGATACACCTAAATCATTCCAGGTTGCATGTACGGTGACAACACAAATTATTGCTCAAGTTGCATCTGGGCAATATGGCGGTCAAAGTATTAATGGTATTGATCGCATTTTGGCGCCATTCGTACGTAAATCTTACGAAAAAATCCTTAACAATGTTATTGAAGAACAAGTTGAGATTTACGGGATGGAACCAAATATGGAAAAGGCTCGTGAAATTGCGTGGAAACGTACGCGTAAAGAGGTTAAGGATGGCATCCAAACTATCCAATATCAAATCAATACATTGATGACTACAAATGGTCAATCTCCATTTGTTACGTTGTTCATGTATTTTAAACCTGATTATGAATACGCTAAAGAGGCTGCTCTCATTACAGAAGAGATTTTACGACAACGCATTAAGGGTGTAAAAAATGAAGCTGATGTATATATTACGCCAGCATTTCCTAAATTGATTTATGTTCTTGATGAACATAATGTAACGCCTGATAGTCCATATTACTATTTAACTGAACTTGCTGCACAATGTACGGCTAAACGCATGTATCCAGATTACATTTCCGCTAAGAAGATGAAGGAAAACTATGAAGGTAATGTATTTAGCCCAATGGGATGTCGTTCTTTCTTATCTCCTTGGAAGGATGAAAAGGGGAACTATAAGTTTGATGGTCGTTTTAATATGGGCGTTGTAAGTTTGAACTTACCTCAAATTGGTATCTTAGCTCGCGGTAGTGAAGAAAGATTCTTTGAAATTTTAGATAAACGTCTTGAATTAGCGGAAAAAGCATTACTATTACGTTACAACTTATTAAAGGATGTAGTAAGTGATGTATCGCCAATTCATTGGCAACACGGTGCTATTGCGCGCCTAAAAAAAGGAGAGAAAATCGCTCGCTTCCTTACTGGTGGTTATGCAACAATTTCTCTTGGCTACATCGGTATTTATGAAGCAACTCGATTGATTACTGGTCAGTCTAACACAGGTGAAAAAGGGCGTGTATTCGCCATGAAAATTATGGATCGTTTAAATGATGCCATCAATCTATGGCATGATAAACATAATCTTGGCTTTGGTTTATATGGTACACCTGCTGAAAGCTTAACAAATCGATTCTCTTCTCTCGATCGTGCTCGCTTTGGTGTAATTGAAGATATTACTGATAAAGGGTATTACACTAATAGTTATCACGTTAATGTTCGTGAAGAAATCAATGTATTTGATAAGTTTAATTTTGAATCTGAATTCCAAAAGAAGTCAACTGGTGGTTGTATCTCCTATGCAGAAATTCCAAATATGACTAATAATATTCCAGCCGTTTTAACTATGATTCAATATATTTATGACCATATTTCTTATGCTGAATTTAATACCAAGTCTGACTACTGTCACGAATGTGGTTTTGATGGTGAAATTAAGGTCAATGAAAATAATGAGTGGGAATGTCCTCGTTGCCATAACACAAACCGTGATAAATTAACTGTTATTCGTCGTACTTGTGGTTATTTGGGTGAGAACTTCTGGAATGAAGGCCGTACGAAAGAAATCAAAGATCGTGTAATGCATATCTAATAATAGATAGCATCACTGTTATTATTATAATTCTATACATGGTAAAAGCTGTGCCTAGCGCACAGCTTTTACTATACATGTGAAAAATTGAAATATATCTATATAGTGTTGATCATTTGATATGCACTACTATGGAGGTAATTATGAGATATGGGCAAATAAGACAATATGATATTGCCAATGGAGAAGGAATTCGTACATCTATCTTTGTGACTGGATGTACGCATTGTTGTTATAACTGCTTTAACGAAGAATACCAAGATTTTAATGCCGGTAAAGTATGGACACAAGCTGAAACAGATCTAGTTGTCTCTTATGTTAAGAATCCTAACTGCTCAGGTTTAACTTTATTGGGTGGAGAGCCTTTCCAAAATGTACAAGGTTTATTACCTGTAGTAAGAGCTGTACGAGGGGCTGCACCGGAAAAGAAAATTTGGGCCTATTCCGGATATGAAATAGATGATATTTTAGAGGATGAGTTGCGAAGTGCTTTATTACAGGAAATTGATATCCTCGTAGATGGTCGATTTGTAGATGAACTTAAAGATCCAGCATTACGATTTAGAGGTTCATCTAATCAACGTATTATAGATGTTAAGAAAACATTAGAAACTGGTGAAGTTGTGTTAGCAATGGAGTAGGTATGGCATTTGATAAACGTTTAATAGGTCTCATAATTGTTGTTGGATTTATAGCGGGATTAGTAGGGGCTTCTTATACACATTTAATGCATAGTATTCAGCATTTTGTATATCATTATTCTTCTGCAGATCATATGAGCTTTGGTGCTGCTGTAGCGCGAGTATCCCCAGTAGAACGATTGATACCACTTATTATTTGTGGTCTCATAGGTGGTGTGGGCTGGTTTCTTATTCACCGATATGGTAAAGGTGTTGTAGATATTAAAACTGCGGTTTCCGGTAAGATGGATATGAATCCTATCACTACTGTTTTACATGCAACCTTACAAATTATTACGGTAGCTATAGGTTCACCTTTAGGGCGAGAAGTAGCCCCTCGTGAAGCAAGTGCGGGGATTACAACTTTTTTAGTTAAGCACTTTGATATAAAACAAGAAGATCGCCAATTATTGATTGCTTGTGCTGCAGGCGCGGGCTTAGCAGCAGTTTATAATTCACCATTATCGGCGGCAATCTTTACCTTAGAAACCTTGCTCCTTACTTGGAATATACGCGCCATGAGTGCTGCACTTATATGCTGTGGATTAGCAACTTTTGTAACTCGACAAGCTGGTGTAGGGGATGTAATTCAATATACAATGGCTCAACCTAGCTTGGGCAGTCACTATGTAGAATTCTCTATCGCCTTGGGCGCTATTGTTGCTTTAGGTGTAGTTTTATTTAATATTACTCAAGGTAAGTTACCTTCTATTCATCGTAGCAGTCCTGTTATGATTCCAATATCTATCGTTGCGTTTACAATTATTGGTGCGTTAGCTATGTATTTCCCTGAAATTTTAGGGAATGGTAAGGCTGGGAACGAATTAACCTTTACTAATGATATTACATGGACTTATGCTCTAGGATTATTTGGTTCTAAGTGGGTAGCGGTATTACTCGCATTAGCAGCTGGAGCTTATGGTGGGCGTATTACTCCATCTATGATGTTGGGAAGTACGTTAGCCATAGTATTTGGTACTTTTTGGTCTATTGCTGTAGCTCCTATATCATTAGGTATGGCTGCCTTTATCGGTGCTGTAGCATTTTTAGGACTAGCACAGAAGATGCCTATGACATCTTGCGTATTTATGCTTGAGTTGACTAGATTTTCCGTAGAGATGTTATTCCCTATAGCGTTGACCATGGGTACAGCGCTCATGGTAGAACAAATTGTTCAGGACAAATTAAATACCGGTAAATAGTTTTCGAACTAGAGTATTTATCAATGTATCGTTTTGGATAGTCTACTAACTTATAAGGCTATATTTAGTTATTTTGAAAGCTAAGTTCTGTTTGCGATAAAAAATAAAAACGGATAGTTGTTTATCAACTATCCGCTTTTGTTTTTTTGTATAACTTTTGTATATGCATTTATACGATTTTAGCGTTTTTATCGTATTCCTCGCCACCTGCATCAGGAAGCATACCGTATTCAATAGTCCATAAGTGTTTATATTTTAAAGCTTGGTTGTGAATACGTTCGATTTGAGTTTCGTCTGTGCGAACAATACGAGCAGGAATACCTACGACTAAAGAGTTAGGTGGGATGACAGTGTTTTCTTTTACTACCGCACCGGCTGCAATAATAGAGCCAGAGCCAATATGACAACCACTTAATACAATGGCACCCATGCCAACTAACACATTGTCTTCGATTGTACTAGCATGAACGATGGCACCGTGGCCGATTGTTACATAATCGCCAAGGACGCATGCTTTATCGTCGTCTACATGTAATACAGAGTTGTCTTGTACATTAGAGTAACGACCTACTACAATCTTATTTACGTCACCACGAAGTGCACAGTTTTGCCAAATAGAAGCATATTCTTTAAGTTCTACATCACCAGCAAGTTCTGCACCGGGCATTACGCAACTTTTAGGATCTAATTTTGGATATTTTCCATGAAATGGTAACATATGGTACTCCTAATTTATTAAACAATTTCAAGAAGGCGTTGTGCCTTACGAATAGACATAATTGCTTCGTTCATTACAGTTTGAACAATTGTATGAGCTGGTTCAATAGCGACAAGACGATTCAAAGCTTGACCAACTTGTACCGCGCCGTTTACAACATCGCCATCGATAGCGGCGCGTTTATTAGTGCCTTGAGACATTTTTGTACGCTCTTCAGGTGTAGTAACACCATCAGTTTCTGCTGCTAAATAGCGAGTAGTAAATTCATTTTTTAAGCTGCGAACACCGCCGTGGCCAGAGAGAAGACCGGTTACAACAGAATCAGTATCTGTAGCTTTGATGATTGCTTCTTTCATATTTTGATGTGCTTGGCATTCTTCCGCTAGCAAGAAGCGAGAGCCCATTTGTACACCTTCCGCACCCATTAGTAGTGCAGCTGCAAGACCGCGACCATCTACGATAGAACCGGCAACTACTACAGGAATAGAGATTTCTGGTAAAATATTTTCCATTAAGGACATTGTTGTTTGGCTACCGATATGACCACCAGCTTCCATACCTTCTACGATCATCGCATCAGCACCTGCTTCTTCGATACGTTTAGCCAATTTAAGGGAAGGGACTACAGGAATAACTTTGATACCAGCCTCTTGGAGTGGTTTGATATATGGTACAGGATTACCAGCACCGAGTGTTACAAATGCAGGTTTTTCTTCGATAATAATATCGACTAACTCATCTTTATTAGGTGCCATTAACATGAGGTTAACACCGAAAGGTTTATCAGTTAACTCTTTACATGCACGAATTTCATTACGTGTCCATTCAGCATCACGACCACCAAGGGCGATAACACCTGTTGCGCCAGCATTAGCAACGGCAGCTACTAATTTGTGTTCAGATACCCAAGCCATAGCACCTTGGATAATAGGGTATTCAATTTGTAAAAGTTCTGTTAAAGCTGTTCTCATAAATCCTCCTATGATAACAATATAAATGATGATTTCTCTAGTTAATATTTCATATTAAGAAGGTAAATATCTTATTATGAGTATATTGCATAGAAAAGTAAGAGTTCATAAGTACATACTTATATAATATGTTATTAATTTAGATGTTTTAGAATATAGAGTGTGACCATATTCTCTTCTATATATAATAGTATAATATATAAATTATGTACACCTTGGGTAGTAGTTGATTTACTTAATATACCAAAAATAATTGGTATAATAATTATTTTTGGTATTGAAACATCGAAATGATGGAGGAGTGTGTTGGTTCATATTTAGGTCTAAATCCCTATAAATGATAATGCGTTTCAAATTATGGAGTAGCACAAATCCGCATATTATATATGCTTTATAAATATTATAAAAAATGAGAAATTAAGAAAATGAGTATTGAAAAGTTTCGATATCTTTGATATACTACATTACAGATAGAGTATCTGAATTATAAAAGATAAACATTAAACAATAATTTTCAAGTGAAGGAGGAAATACTCATGGAAAAATACGTATGCGTAGTATGTGGTTGGGTTTATGACGAAGCTGTTGAAGGCGTAAAATTCGAAGATCAACCAGCTGATTATGTTTGCCCAATTTGCGGTGTTGGTAAAGACCAATTCGAAAAAATGTAATTGACTTACCAAAAAGACTATCTTGAGTCCGCTTAAGATAGTCTTTTTTATTTGACAAAGCACTATGTCATGTTTATAATATTATGAGTCGAGGTAAGATTATGAAACTGCAAGTAGAGCAAGCAAAAGAACATATAGGAAAGAAATTTCCTTATAGCTATACGATACCATCCTCTGAGCTTGGTGACGTAACTGCTTTTCCTTGGAGCCGTCATGATATAACCATTAATGGTGAGTTTTGGTTTGATGGTCAAAATTACATCGTTCAAGGTTCGATAGAGTCTAAAGGCGATTACGAATGTTCTCGTTGTTTAACTACAACAGAGCAAGATCGTAAGGATTCCTTTGAGGAAATCTTTAGTGACTCTAGAGAGGCTACTGATGATGTGATTCCTTTCGATGGAGAGGAAATTGACTTAACCGAACTAATTAGGGATACATTAATCATCAATGAGCCCTCTCAAGTGTTATGTCAGGATGATTGCAAAGGATTGTGCGTTCATTGCGGAGCAAATTTAAATGTTTCACCTTGTTCTTGTGAATCCTTTGTGGTGGATCCTCGATTCGCAGAGTTACGTGCTTTGCTTGATGAGAAAGATGATAGATTGTCCTAATGATTGTACTAAGGAGGTGCAGATAATGGCAGTACCTAAGCGTAGATTGTCTAAATGCCGTCGCGATCGCCGTCGTGCTAATTGGAAATTGGAAGCTCCTGGTTATGTAGCATGCCCACAATGCCACGAACCTAAGATGCCTCATCGTGTTTGCCCTACATGTGGTCACTATAAAGGTGAGCAAGTAGTAGCTAATGCTTAATATGTGAGCTAAAAAAAGACGCCTACTGTAGTAGGCGTCTTTTTTGTATACTTTTAGTAATATATAACTTAATATACTTGATATGCATTAGTCAGTGCCATTATTTTATAGTAATATAAAACTGTAGAATAGTGGCATTTTTTATACTTTTATAAACAAAAAGATACTTAAATATAAAATAATAACTATATTTGGTATATATGTGCAAAATCTGTTACTATATGTATGAAAAGCCTTGCAAATAAGGGAATTATTGTATATACTTAGGATGTAATATTAATACTAGGTCATAAAAGGTGGTCCCATGAGTCGGTTAAAGAAGCAAGAGCGCCAAAAGCAGTTACAAGAAAAACTGAATATTACGCCATTTCTTACTGATGAAGAATTGGCTACACACTTTAATGTAAGTGTGCCAACGATTCGTCTGGATCGTCTAGAGTTGGGCATTCCTGAATTGCGTGAACGCATACGCGTCATGGCTACAGGTCAATCACAAGAAGCGGTAGAACATGTACCGTACGAAGTGGTTGGTGAACTGATCGATGTTACGGAAGGCCAACAAGCATTATCAATGCTACGTACTACTTCTGACATGGAAGATCGATTTGGACATGTAGAGCCACAGTATTTATATGCTCAAGCAAATTCCCTCGCAAAGGTAGTCATGGGGACTACTGTTTGTTCTGCGGAGGTTGGAAATATAAAATATAAAAATCCAGTTGGAGCTGGTACTAATCTGGTGGCAAAAGCAGAAATTGTGCGTCGCCGTGGTAATAAGTTCTTTATTTGGGTCATTATAAGAGATAAAATAAAAGAAGTATTTCGCGCAAAATTTATTATGGAATCCGTAGAGAATAGGGTGTAGATTATGAAAATTGCAATAGACGCCATGGGTGGCGACTTTGCTCCATTGGAGACTGTACTAGGATCCATTGAAGCCGTACGAGCAAATGAACACATTGAAGTGGTGCTCGTCGGCGATGAGCAGCAAATTTTTAATATATTAGAAGCTAGGAATGAAGCTAAGAATCCACGCATTTCTGTACACCATGCCAGTCAAGTTATCGGTATGGATGAGCATCCAGGACAAGCATTGCGTAAGAAAAAGGACGCATCCATTGTGGTAGCAACATCTTTAGTTCGTGATAATGCTTGCGATGCCGTGATTGCTCCTGGTAGTACAGGTGCAGCTGTAGCAGCTGCATTGTTTGGCCTCGGTCGTATTAAGGGGGTTGATCGCCCGGTTATTGCAACTCCGATGCCAACAGTTAGTGGTATTACTGTTATGTTAGATTCTGGTGCTAACTCAAATAGTAAACCAAAACATCTTGTACAAGGTGCATTGATGGGTTCTGAATATGCAAAACTTTTATTAGGTAAAGAAGAACCTACAGTAGGGTTATTAAATATTGGCGAAGAAGCCACTAAGGGGAACGATGTCGTTCTAGCCACATATCCAATTTTGGAACGTATGAAAACTATTAACTTCAAAGGTAATATTGAAGGCCGTGATATTCCAAAAGGGGTCGTAGATGTTGTTGTTTGCGATGGTTTTGTCGGTAATGTGGTACTTAAATTTGCAGAAGGCTTGGTAACAGGTCTTACACAATTAGTAAAGGATAGCATTATGGCAGGTAGTATTTTTGCCAAAATTGGTGCTATGCTTGTAAAGCCAGCTTTAAAAAAGATGGCAAAACGCTTAGATCACACAGAAAATGGTGGTGCTCCACTCTTAGGGGTTAATGGGGTGTTTATGATTGCTCATGGTAGCTCCAAAGCTAAAGAGATTAAAACTGCTATTGAAATTGCTAGTGATTTAGTAGAACGTAAAATTATTCAACACATAAGAGAAACAATGGATATTGAAGGAGCCTTGAAGTATGACTATGATGAGTAAACCGGTTGGAATCATTGGTACTGGGAGCTTCCTTCCTGACAATGTAGTAACAAACTTTGATCTAGAAAAAATGGTTGATACCAATGACCAATGGATTAGAGAACGTACTGGTATTGAGGAACGACGCATTGCACCGGAAGGTATGAATACATCCTATATGGCGACTGAGGCAGCAAAAAAAGCTATGCAAATGGCTAAGGTTAGTGCCGAAGATATAGACGTGATTATTTTTGCTACCTTAACACCGGATATGATTATTCCTTCAGCCGCTTGTGTATTACAAGCAAATTTAGGCGCTAAGAATGCAGCGGCCTATGATTTACAAGCTGCATGCTCTGGCTTTGTATATGGATTGATTACTGCAGCTAGCTATATTAGCTCCGGTTTATACAAAAAGGTGCTCGTTGTGGGCGCTGAAATTCTCTCCCGTCGAGTAAATTGGAACGATCGTAGTACAAGTATCCTCTTTGGTGATGGCGCTGGTGCCGCAGTAGTATCTGAAGTCCCTGAAGGTTATGGCATTAAAGGTGTTGATATGGGTGCCGACGGTACTGGTGGTCCATCTCTTTGTATTCCTGCAGGTGGTACAGCCGTAGTTGCCAATGACCAACGCATTGAAGAAGGTTTAACATTCATTCATATGGATGGTTCTGAAGTATATAAATTTGCTGTTAAAACGATGGGGCGTACTGTTTTAAAATCTTTAGAACGAGCTGGAATGGAACTTAATGAGTTGGATTTCTTTATTCCACATCAAGCAAATATTCGTATTATTGATTCGGCTGCAAAACGCTTACATATGCCGATGGAAAAAGTATTTGTTAATTTACATAAGTATGGTAATACATCTGCCGCGTCTGTAGCGATAGCTTTGGACGAAGCTAATCGTGAAGGGCGTTTCAAACGCGGCGATAATGTTGCGTTTGCAGGATTTGGTGCAGGCCTTACATGGGCTAGCCTTGTCTTGAAATGGTATTAAGGAGGACACATCAAGATGATTAAGACTGACATTTGTGATTTATTGCAGATTGAGTACCCAATCTTACAAGGTGGTATGGCTTGGCTCGGTACTGCAGAATTAGCGGCAGCTGTTTCCGAAGCGGGTGGCCTTGGTATCATTGGGGCTGGTCATATGCCTCCTGATATTTTCCGTAATGAAATTCACAAATTAAAAGAGCGCACAAACAAACCATTTGGTTGTAATATTATGCTCATGTCTCCATTTGTTAAAGAAGTTATGGAAGTAGTTGTGGAAGAACGCGTTCCTGTAATTACAACAGGTGCTGGTAATCCTGGCGTGTATATTCCAGCTTTAAAAGAAATCGGTACTAAAGTAATTCCTGTAGTTGCTTCCGTATTACTTGCAAAACGCTTGTTGCGCGGTGGTATTGATGCAATTATCGCAGAAGGTACAGAATCTGGTGGTCACGTAGGCGATATTACTACTATGGCATTGATTCCACAAGTAGTAGATGCTGTAGATGTTCCAGTTATCGCAGCTGGTGGTATTGCTGATGGCCGTGGTATGGCTGCAGCCTTTGCATTAGGCGCTCAAGCAGTACAAATGGGTACGCGATTCGTATTATCCGAAGAATGTATTGCTCATGAAAACTATAAAAATGCAGTATTGAAAGCAAAAGATCGTGCCACTGTTATGACTGGTTTAACAACAGGTCACCCTGTACGTATCATTGATAATGCATTAGCTCATAAATATAAATCCCTTGAATTTAGCGGTGGTTCCAAAGAAGATTTAGAAAACTTAGGTGCAGGCACACTTCGTAAAGCTGCTATTGAAGGTGATGTAAAAGAAGGCTCTGTAATGATTGGTCAAATCTCTGGCATGTTAACAGATGTTAAACCATGTGCAACTATTATCAAAGATATCATGGCTGAAACTGAAACTGTAATTAAAAAACTTCAAGGTCTTGGTAAATAAGGAGGCCCTTATGAAAACAGCATTTGTTTTTCCTGGTCAAGGTTCCCAAAAAGTAGGCATGTTACAAGATTTGTACAATGCATATCCTATTGTGAAACAACGTTTTGAAGAAGCTGACGAAGCGCTTGGTTATTCTATTTCCAAATTGTGCTTTGAAGGCCCTGATACTGAACTTGTTAAAACTGCTAATACACAACCGGCTATCTTAACTGCATCTGTAGCTTGCTATGAAGTTCTTAAAGAACAAGGCTTTACACCTGATATCGTAGGTGGTCATAGTCTTGGTGAATACAGTGCTCTTGTAGCGGCAGGTGTATTGAATTTTAAAGATGCTGTGTATGTTGTTCATAAACGCGGTGAATATATGCAAGAAGCTGTGCCATTGGGCAAAGGTGCTATGGCAGCAATTCTAGCTTTACCTCGTGAACAAGTTGTAGAAATTTGTAAAGAGGTTAACGATTCTGTTGGTTCTGTGCAAGCAGTTAACTTCAACTGCCCAGGTCAAATTGTTATTGCTGGTGAAACAGCAGCGGTAGAAACTGCAGCAGAAAAGATGAAAGAAGCCGGTGCAAAACGTGCTGTTATGCTTCCTGTAAGTGCTCCATTCCACAGCCGTTTGATGGAACCTGCAGCTCTTCGTTTAAAAGAAGAGTTGGATAAAATCGAAGTGAGCGATGCTCAAATTCCTGTAGTGGCAAATGTGACAGGTAAAATTTTGACTAATGCAAACGATATTAAAGAGTCCTTAGTTACACAAGCTGCAAATCCTGTATTGTGGGAAGACTGCGTAGCTGAAATGGTTAACTTTGGTGTAACTCGATTCGTTGAAGTAGGTCCTGGTAAAGTACTTACTGGCTTTACTAAAAAGATCAATAAAGATATGGAATTAGCCAATGTTGAAGACATTGCATCCTTAGAGAAAACGCTTGAATTTTTGAAAGGGGTTCGATAAAATGCATTTAGAGGGTAAAGTAGCCATTGTAACTGGCGCATCCCGTGGCATTGGTCGCGCTGTAGCTATCAATTTAGCACAATCTGGTGCTGATGTGGTAGTTAACTATAGCGGTAGCGAAGGTGCAGCTCAAGAAACTGTTGAAGCTGTACAAGCTTTAGGCCGTAAAGCCATTAAAATTAAAGCCAATGTAGCTAATGCTGATGAAGTTGCAGCTATGGTGGAAGAAGCTCATAAAGAGTTTGGTCACATTGATATTCTCGTAAATAATGCGGGTATTACGCGTGATGGTTTATTGATGCGTATGAAAGACGAAGATTTTGATGCTGTTATAGATATCAACCTTAAAGGTGTATATTTAGTAACTAAAGCAGTATCTAAAATCATGATGAAACAACGTTCTGGTCATATTATCAATATGACATCTGTTGTAGGCGTTATGGGTAATGCAGGTCAAACTAACTATGCAGCATCTAAAGCTGGTGTAATTGGTTTTACTAAATCCTGTGCTAAAGAATTAGCAAGTCGTGGCATTACTGTTAATGCTATTGCACCAGGATTTATCAATACTGATATGACTGATGTATTACCAGAAAAAGTTAAAGAAGCTATGGTTGCAGAAATTCCATTGGGCCGTATGGCTAATGCTGAAGAAGTAGCGACAGTAGCAACATTCCTTGCTAGCGATTTTGCTAACTATATTACAGGCCAAGTCATCAATGTAGATGGCGGTATGGTGATGTAGTTTCAAAATTAGACTATATATAAATACACTTTGAAAGGAGGTGAACCACCAATGAACACTTTCGATAAAGTAAAAGCAATCGTTGTGGAACAATTAGGCGTTGATGAAGCTGAAGTTACCATTGATTCTACATTCATCGACGACTTAGGCGCTGACTCCTTAGATATCGTTGAATTGATCATGGCATTCGAAGAAGAATTCAATGTTGAAATCCCTGACGATGTTGCAGAAAAAATCAAAACCGTTAAGGATACAGTAGAATATATTGATTCTGCTAAATAAGCTGTAAAGCTGACAATTCAGCCGTACGGGAGGCCGAGTGGCCTCCCAACCGGTTTTATTTACAGGAGGATTTGATAGTGAAGCTCCCTGAACTTCGCATTGGGAATCTAGTGGCCAAAGTACCTATTATTCAAGGTGGTATGGCGATTAGATTGTCTACAGCTCGCTTGGCGGCAGCCGTTGCAAATGAAGGTGGTATCGGCCTTATTGCAGCATCCGGTTTGCCGTTTGATGAATTACGATACGAAATACAATTAGCTAGAAAATTATCACCTACGGGTATTATTGGTATAAATGCGATGGTAGCCGCAACACAATTTGCGGGCTTAGTTAAAACTGCCATCGAAGAGGGCATTGATCTTGTAGTAGCAGGTGCTGGTTTTTCAAGAGATATGTTCGCAATGGGCAAAGAGTCTGGTACGCCAATCGTACCAATTGTTTCGTCCGCAAAATTAGCTCGCATTTCTGAAGGTTTAGGTGCAGCAGCAGTAATCGTAGAAGGCTGCGAAGCTGGTGGCCACTTGGGGACGGATCGTTCCGCTCGAGAAATCGTTCCAGAGGTTGTAGCTGCTGTTAAAAACATTCCAGTTATTGGTGCTGGTGGTGTTCTTGATGGTCGTGACATCGTAGAAATGTTGAAATTAGGTGCTAGTGGCGTTCAAATGGGTAGCCGTTTTGCTGCTTCTGATGAATGTAATGCATCTGACGAATTGAAAAAAATGTATGTACGGGCTACTAATCCTGAGGATATTGTATTAATTCAAAGTCCTGTAGGTTTGCCTGGACAAGCAATTAAAAATAAATTTGCTGAATCTGTATTAGACGGTACTGTAGCACCTCCAACGGTGTGTGATAACTGTTTGAAACATTGTTCCCATAAATTCTGTATCATCCGTGCTCTTTCTCGTGCACAACAAGGTGATGTGGAAACAGGTTTGGTGTTCTCTGGCAATAATATGAGAAAAGTCGACAAGATTATGCCAGTTAAAGATATCTTTGCTCAACTAAAACAGCAAGTAGCAGAGATTGATTAATTTAAAAGGGCTGTATAGCTATAAGAGGTGGAATAATTGGAAAAACGTGTAGTAATTACTGGCTTAGGGGCAGTGACTCCTGTAGGTATCGGTAAAGAGAACTTTTACAATGCGTTATTGGCAGGTCAATCTGGTATTGGGCCAATTACACGCTTTGATGCATCTGACTATGCAACGCGTATTGCTGGTGAAGTAAAAGATTTTGATGTTACAAACTATGGCGTAGACAAGAAAGAAGCTCGTCGTATGGACCGTTCTGTAGAATTGGCTATCGGTGCTGCTGTTCTTGCTTGTGAAGATGCTGATCTTGATTTAGATAAACAAGATTTAGATCGTTGTGGTACTGTAGTTGGTACTGGTATTGGCGGTATCGACTCCATCCATGAAGTATATGAAACATTATTCGAAAAAGGTCCTGGCCGTGTAAGTCCATTTGCAGTTCCTATGATGATTGCCAATATGACATCTGCACGTGTATCCATCCGTCTTGGCCTTAAAGGTCCTGTTATTACAGACGTAACAGCTTGTACTTCTGGTACAAATGCTATTGGCGATGCTTTCCGTATTATCCAACGTGGTGATGCTGATATTATGTTTGCCGGTGGTACTGAAGCGGCTGTATCTCCTGCAGCTGTAGCTGGTTTCGCAGCTATGAAAGCTATGTCTACACGCAATGACGAACCAACAAAAGCATCTCGTCCATTTGACCGCGATCGCGATGGTTTCGTAATGGGTGAAGGTTCTGGTATCGTTGTTCTTGAAGAATTAGAACACGCAAAAGCTCGTGGTGCTCATATCTACGCTGAAGTTGTAGGTTATGGTACTAATGGCGATGCTTACCACATTACTGCACCAGCTCCAGGTGGTGTACAAGCTCGTAAATGTATGGAATTAGCAATTAAAGATGCAGGTATCGATCCTAAAGACGTTAACTACATCAATGCTCATGGTACATCTACTGGCCTTAATGACAAAAATGAAACATTGGCTATTAAAGAATTATTCGGCGATCATGCTAAAGACATCGCTGTTAACTCTACAAAATCCATGACAGGTCACTTGTTAGGTGCTGCTGGTGCTATCGAAACTATCGTTATGGCGATGGCTATCGAAACTGGCAAAGTTCATCCTACAATCAACTGTGACAACCCTGATGAAGGTTTGGATCTTGACTATGTTCGCGAAGGTGCACGTGACCTTCAAGTTAAATGTGCTCTTTCCAACTCTTTCGGTTTTGGTGGTCATAACGGTACACTTTGCGTACGCCGTTATGAAGGCTAATGGTAGCTGTTGAAGCGCATAAGAGTAAGATGACACAAGCTCGTGAAGAATCTCTTCATGGGCTTGTTGCTCGTTTAGACATACCTGTGTCAGATATATCCATTTTAGATTGTGCTTTTACACATACATCTTATGCGAATGAACATAAATCAAAGCATATTAATCACAATCAGCGATTAGAGTTTTTAGGCGATGCTGTTTTGGATCTTATTATTGGGGAATACCTATTTAAGACATATCCAGACATGGCCGAAGGTAATTTGACGAAAATTAAGGCCGCTACAGTGTGTGAGGATTCTTTAGCATCTGTAAGTCGTTCTTTGCAATTGGGGCAATATTTATTGCTCGGTCATGGTGAATGTGCTTCTGGTGGTAATAATCGTAATTCTATTTTAGCGGATACCTTTGAGTCTCTCATTGGTGCTATCTATATTTCTACAGATTACCAAACGGCGATGAACTTCGTTTTAAAACATCTCATTACTTATATCAAGCAAGCTTTAGAAGGTAAACGGGGCAAAGATTATAAAACCTTGTTACAAGAATATGTGCAACGGGATGGTGATAAACATATCGTCTATCGTTTGCTCAGTGAAAGTGGTCCCGACCATGCTAAGACCTTCCATATGGTGGTCGAAATCAATGGTGTTACTTACGAGGCAGGCTCTGGTAAAAGTAAAAAAATTGCAGAACAACATGCGGCTCAATTAACGTTAGAAAAGTTAATGGACAAATAGAAAAGCGCCTAATGGCGCTTTTTTCTGTATAATAGTATATAGAATAGTAAATATATTTATCTTATAATCGTTGTATCGAAAGCCTTATATCTTAATATATTAATTACATATCATAAGGATTAAATACATGGATATTAATATATTAATATAAAAGGTTTTGGCTGAGTTTATTTTATATAAGAAAGGAGAGTGACTATGAAACCATTTGGTATGATAACTTTTTTTATACCTCATGTAGGGTGTCCTTATGTATGTACATTTTGTAACCAGTCCCGTATTACAGGTCAATCTGGTATTAGTCACCTAACACCGGATTATATAAAAAAAACGATTACAGATTATGTGGGTAAAAAACGAAATGATAAGTTTTGGGAGGTCGCCTTTTATGGAGGCTCTTTTACAGCCATTCATCACGATTTGCAACATACCTTATTAGCGCCAGCTTATGAGATGTTACAACAGGACATAATCGATGGTATACGTTGCTCTACACGGCCTGATGCTGTTGGGGATGAGGCTATCTCATTGTTACAATCCTATGGCGTAAAAACAGTAGAGCTTGGCGTACAATCTATGAATGATGGTATTTTAGTCGATGCTAAGCGCGGTCACACAGCACAAGAGGTAGTAGATGCTGTTGCGCGATTAAAGCGACGTGGAATGACTGTAGGTGTTCAGCTTTTACCAGGATTAAAAGGTGAAACTTGGGAAACCATTCTAGAAACCGCTATTGCTGTAGTTAAACTAGAACCAGATTTTGTTCGAATCTATCCTGTTCTTGTTATAGAAAATACAGAACTAGCAGATCAATATAGATCTGGTGAATATGAGCCATTAAGTACTGAACAAGCTATTAAATATTGTACATTCTTAAAGGAATGGTTTGAACAGCATAATATTGAAGTTATACGTACAGGATTACAAAGCACGGAAGAGCTCGATTCAGGCAATAGTTTAGTAGCAGGTCCCTATGAACCTGCTATGGGTGAGCTCGTTGTAAATGAACAATATAAACAACGTATTGAAAGATGTATTGATGAACATCTTTCTTTAGAAAATTTATTAGGAAAGCAAAATGATTACAATTTTTCTCATTTTGATTGTTACCATACCCATAAGGTAAAATGTAGATCTTATTCGGATAGTGGTAATATTTTGATGAAACATAGGATTGTAATTTCTTATCCTAGAAGCAGTACATCAAAGGTTCGAGGTCTCAAAAATCGCAATATTTTATATTTCCAAGAAACATATCCTCAATTTAGCATAGATTGGTGTGAAGATAATACGAGAAATACTGTTCGTTGCTGTATTGATGGCCTACAATATATGTTATAATAAAAGATATGATTATTCGGGGTTGTTAGTAGAAAGGAGGCAGTCATGCAATTACTTCGGTTAGAATTAAAGGGCTTTAAATCGTTTGCAGATAAAACGGTTGTAAAATTCTCGCCAGGAATGACTGCCGTTATTGGACCTAACGGAAGTGGTAAAAGTAATATTACGGATGCTATGAAATGGGTTTTAGGGGAATCCAATGTCCGTAACTTACGTGGTCAAAAAGCAGAGGATATTATTTTCTCTGGTACGGAAAAACGTAAACCAATGAGTGCAGCTGAGGTTACACTTGTATTTGACAATAGTGACCATCAATTAGATGTAGATATGGCTGAGGTTGCTATTACACGCCGTATTTATCGTACTGGTGAAAGTGAGTTCCTTATCAATAAACGTTCTTGTCGTTTAAAGGATATTCATCTTTTATTAGCTGATACAGGCCTTGGGAAAGACTCAATGGCTATTATCGGTCAGAACCGTATTGATGCTATTTTGAATTCAAAGCCTGAAGAGCGTCGTTTGATCTTTGAAGATGTAGCAGGTATTTCTCGTTTTAAAATCAACAAAGAAGATGCATTGCGTCGTATTGCTAGCACAGACAGAAACATGGAACGCGTACGCGACGTAATGGCTACTATCGAAGAACAACTAGGACCTTTGTCTGAAAAGGCGGAAAAGACTAAAAAGTATATGACCTTAAGTCGTACAAAGCGCGACTATGATGGGGCATTAGGCTTTCACAATTATAAGACCTCTGATCGTTTATTAACGCGTTTCGAAAATGATAATATTGCATTTAAGAATGAAGAGATTGAGCTTCAAACTGAATTGTCTAAATTGGAAGCGCGCCGTCATACCTTGCAATCCGCATCAACAAAAGAGCAAGAACAACTCAAGTTGTGGGAAGCTCAGTATACGGAAAAGCAACGTGATGAAGAACGTTTAGCAGGTCATTTACGTCTGTTAGAAGAACAGTTGAAGACAGCTCATCGTGAATTAGATGAAATATCTATGCGTATTAGCGAACTAGAAGCTACGCAAAAGGGCGAAGAACAACAATTGCGCATTTTAAATCAGTTGATTCAAGATGAAAGTGCTCAATTAGTAGAAAAAGAGTCTAAGCTAGAAGCGTTAGAATCTAATTATAAAAAAGCTGTTGAAGATGTTAGCGCCGAGCAAGCTAAGTTCCAGTCATTGCAGTCTAATCGAGAAGCCTTTGAGCAACATCAATTAGAGCTTGTGAGCGCTATTGAAACAGCAAAGGCTAGTATTCGTAGCTTAGAAGCTCGTAAGGAAGAGTCTACAAAACAATGTGAAGTTTTAAAGGATGAAATAGGTCAAGTAGATAGTGAACTACAAGCAGCACGTGCTGAATATGAATCACTTGGTCAGAAATTTACTGCTATTTCTGCACAACGACAAGCCCTCGTTGATGGTGGTAAAGAAGCAGTTATACAAGCTCGTGAGGAACGCAAAGAGTTACAAAAATTACGTACCCAAGAGCAACGTGTTAAAGGTCGTATCGAACTATTAGCCCAATGGGAAGAACAACATGAAGGCTATTTAGAAGGTACTAAGAATATCCTAAACGGTAAAGGATCTTGGCGCGAACAGATTACGGGTGCTGTTGGTGATCTCTTTACGGTAGAAGATAAATATACTACGGCTATCGAAACGGCATTAGGTGGTAGTGTTAATCACGTTGTGACCACTACTGCTCGGGCTGCTGCGGAGGGTGTCAATTATTTGAAATCTATCCAAGGTGGCCGCGTAACCTTCTTGCCAATGGATTCTGTAAAAGGAAAACCCTATGATACACCGGCTTTACATGAAAGCTGTGTAATCGGTACTGCTGTTGATTGTATTTCCGTTGATAATACATACGCTCATATTTTCCAATACTTATTGGGGCGCACCTTGGTAGTATCCTCCATGGATGATGCAATTGGTCTGCAAAAAAAATATAATCAACAATTGCGTATCGTTACGCTTACAGGGGAACAATTCCAACCTGGTGGTTCTTTAACTGGTGGTGCTACAAAGCGTAAGCGTGCCTCTGTATTGAGCCGTAAGGAAGAGGCGACTAGCCTTGAACAAGAGCTATTGCAAATTGAAGAACAAATTCGTTCCTTAACAGCTAGCTTGGAAAACCTTGAAAAACGGGTTGATGAAGCTGAAAAAGAACGAGGTGCCCTTGATGAAAGCTACCAACATACGAACTTACTGTATGTGGCTAGCGAAACAAAGGTACAAAATATTCAAAATCAAATGGAGCGTAAGAAACGTGTTCTCCGTGAAGAAGAGCAACGTTTATTACAAATCGATATTGATTTAGCTCGTACAACGGCTAACTTGAAAGACCAAGAAATAGCATTGGCTTCTTTGCAAGAAGACCACGGTGTAGATGGCAATCAAGGGGCCTTAATGGAGCGTTTAACTGTATTACAAAAGGTACAGCAAGAGGCTTATGAAGCTTTCACAGAGGCACGCCTCACCTGTGATACGTTGCGACAAACCATTAAGGAACGCGAAGCTCAGCGAGAACAACGTAATCAATCCATTGCTAACATTGTAGAGCGCTTAACACCGTTACGTAATCTGCTAATTAGCACTACAGAGCGCTGCGAAGTGGAGCTACCCAAGGATAAAGAATTGGCAGAGGAAGAATTGGCTTCTGCTACAGCGGAGGTTGAACGATTGCGTGCACTTCGCGATGAGGCTTATGATAAAACATCTACAGGACGTGAAGAGATGGAATCTATCCTCGGTGAACAAGATCGATTGAACCAACGATATAAAGTCGTTCAAGGTCGACTCGTTGATATGGAAGGTAAAATTACCCGTCATCGCATGGATTGCGAACGCTTTGTAGAAGAACTACAAGAGTTAGGCTTTACCTTAGAAGATGCGCAGGCTCTTCGCATTGAAGGTTCCGTCAGTGATTGGAAGGATGAACAAGCACGTTTGATGGCTGAAATTGCCGAGCTTGGTCCAGTCAATCCGAACGCTGTTGAAGAATATGAAGAAACTAAAGAGCGTTATGATTTCTTATCCACACAATTAGTAGATTTAGATACAGCGAAAGAGCAATTGCAAGCGGTTATTGCTGAAATGGACAAGGCTATGAGTACACAGCTATACGATGTATTAGATGTAGTAGGTCGTAGATTCCAAGAGGTATTTAGCCAACTATTTGGTGGTGGTACGGCTCAAATTGTATTGACTGATCCAGATAATATCTTAACTGGTGGTATCGATTTCTACATTCAGCCGCCAGGGAAGAAACGTCAACAATTGACCTTGTTGTCCGGTGGTGAACGAGCCTTAACGGTTATTGCTTTATTATTCTCGTTCCTCGATTATCGTCCTGCGCCATTCTGTGTGCTTGACGAAGTTGACGCAGCCCTTGATGAAGCCAATGTAGAAAGATTTAGTTCTTACTTAAATCGGGTAAATAAAGAAACACAATTTATCGTAGTATCGCACCGTAAAAAGACGATGGAAGCTGCCGAAGTATTACAAGGGGTGACCATGGTTGAACGAGGCGTATCGCGATTATTAACAGTAGCATTTGAAGATGTGAAGGAGGATCTAGCATAATGGCATTTGGATTCTTTGATAGAATTAAAGACGGCTTAGAGAAAACTCGTAAGTCCTTTGTAAAAAACGTTGAAAGTATCGTTATCGGTTATGCACAAATTGATGATGATTTCTTAGATGATTTAGAAGCAGTTATGCTCACTAGTGACCTTGGTCCTAAAACGACAGAATATTTGATGAAAGAAATTCGTCGTGGTGTAACAGAAGGTATTATTAACAATACTGGTGATGTAATGCCATTCATGGAAGACCGCATTACAGAAATGCTAGTTGACCAAGAAGATGAAATTACACTTCACCACCCAGAGGTTATCCTTGTAGTTGGGGTAAATGGTGTCGGTAAAACTACGACTATTGCTAAGTTGGCTAACTATTACACTAAAGAAGGCAAAAAGGTAATTATTGCTGCAGGTGATACATTCCGTGCCGCTGCGGCTGATCAATTGTCTATCTGGGCAGATCGCGTAGGTGTACCTATCGTTAAACATAAAGAAGGGGCTGACCCTGCAGCCGTAGTATATGATGCAATGGAAGCAGCTAAAGCTCGTAATGCAGACCTCGTTATTGTAGATACTGCAGGTCGTTTACACACTAAAGTTAATCTTATGGAAGAACTTAAGAAGATGGGCCGCGTAGCGAATAACCACGTAGAAGGGGCACCACATCAAACATTGCTCGTGTTAGACGGTACTACAGGTCAAAATGCAGTAAGCCAAGCTAAATTATTTGGTCAAGCAGTACCAGTAAATGGTATTGTTGTGACTAAGCTTGATGGCACAGCAAAAGGTGGCGTAGTTATCTCTATTAAAGAGGAATTAGGCGTACCTGTTCGCTGGATCGGCGTTGGCGAAGGCATGGATGACTTGCGTCCATTTAATGCGAAAGAATTTGCTAATGCACTATTTAATAAAGGAATGATTCAAGGTGACAAATAAATATAACCGGGAATTCTTACTTGAATATGTAGAATCTGAAAATAAAAAAAATGAATGTAATGTTAGCCTAGAAAATATGGAAAAGATTGTTGGCTTAATCGAGTATTTCGGCATTGAATTATATCGCCCTATTACAAGATTGCTACTTTCAAACTGGGAAGAGATTACAGAACGTATTAATAACTATACTGAATCAGATTGGATGATGGCAGATGAAATCCAAAAGACTACACCTACATTAGATCGATTCTCTATTGCTATGCTCATCGAAGTATTAGAAGGTGAAGATACGTTGAACCAAGCAGAAAATGCAGGTCGTCGTCTATCTGAGGAAGAGCTCAAAGCTATCCGTAAACATCAGGATGAACAGTAATGAAACATAATACATATAATTACGAAGGGGGCCAACCATTTAAAGTGGAGGCGCCCTTTACGCCTACTGGGGACCAACCAACTGCCATACAATCTCTAACAGAAGGTATTGAGCGCGGTGAATGGGCTCAGGTCTTGCTCGGTGCTACTGGCACAGGTAAGACATTTACGATGGCTAAGGTTATCGAGGCGGTACAAAAACCGACCTTGATTATTGCACACAATAAAACATTGGCTGCTCAATTATGTAGCGAGTTTAAAAGTTTCTTCCCTAATAACGCGGTAGAATACTTTGTGTCTTATTACGATTTCTATCAACCAGAAGCATATATTCCTTCAAGTGATACGTACATTGAGAAGGATGCGTCTATCAATGATGAAATCGATAAATTACGACATAGTGCCACTATGAGTCTTTTCGAGCGTCGCGACGTAATCATCGTTGCCTCTGTTAGTTGTATTTACGGCTTAGGTGACCCTGAGGATTATTCTGAACTCGTATTGTCCTTGCGCTTAGGTCAGACGAAATCTCGCGATGAAATTCTATCTAAACTCGTAGATATTCAGTATACGAGAAATGATATGAATTTTATTCGTGGTACCTTCCGTGTTCAAGGTGATACTATCGAGATCTTCCCAGCCGCTTACAGTGAAAGAGCCATTCGGGTGGAACTTTTCGGTGATGAAATTGATCGCCTTGTTGAGGTAGATGCTTTAACAGGTGAAGTCATTGCAGAGCGTAAGCACGTTGCAGTCTATCCAGCATCTCACTATGTAACAACGAAAGATAAGATGCGTATTGCTGTAGAGCGTATTGAGGCTGAATTAGACGAACAATTAGCTAAGTTGAAAGCTGCTGACCGCCTATTGGAGGCTCAACGTCTTGAACAGCGTACCCGTTACGATATAGAAATGATGCAAGAAATGGGTTATTGCTCGGGCATCGAGAATTATTCCCGCCATATGTCTGAACGTAAGGCTGGAGAAGCTCCATATACATTGATAGACTATTTCCCAGATGATTTCCTCATTATGGTGGATGAGTCTCATGTAACGATTCCGCAAATTCGTGCCATGTATAATGGTGACCGTGCTCGTAAAGAATCCCTTATCGAATATGGGTTCCGTTTACCATCTGCACTCGATAATAGACCACTTCAATTCGATGAATTCGTAGAGCGTATTAATCAAATCGTCTATGTATCAGCCACACCTGGTCCGTATGAAATGGAAGTGGAAACGAATATTGCAGAACAAATTATTCGTCCTACAGGCTTATTAGATCCATCCATTGAAATTCGTCCTATTAAGGGGCAAATGGATGACTTACTCGGTGAAATTCATAAGCGTGCAGCTAAGAATGAACGCGTTCTCGTTACGACATTGACGAAAAAGATGGCTGAGGACTTAACAGAGTTCTTGAAGGAGATGGGCGTCCGCGTTCGTTATCTCCATTCTGATATCGTTACTATCGAGCGTGCCGAAATTATTCGGGACTTACGAGCTGGTGTATTCGATGTACTAGTTGGTATCAACTTGCTTCGTGAAGGTCTCGATATGCCAGAGGTTTCTTTAGTGGCTATCTTAGATGCGGATAAAGAAGGTTTCTTACGCTCCGATACAGCCATGATTCAAACTATTGGTCGCGCTGCTCGTAATGTGAATGGTCACGTTATCATGTACGCTGATCGTGTAACAGGTTCTATGCAGCGCGCCATCGATGAAACAGATCGTCGTCGTGCCGTGCAAGAGGCTTATAATATTGAACATAATATTACGCCTAAGTCTGTCTCTAAAGATGTAAAAGAGCTTATTGAGTTGACGAAAATTGAAGAAGATATGGTCACCGATGGAAAGGACTTTTCACCGAAGAAAGGGAAAAAGAAATCCTCTACAACGGGTATGGACCATGGACACGAACCATATGCACAAGATATATCTAGTCCTAAGGTGGCAGATATAACGCCGGAAGAGTTATTCAATAAAATTGAAGAGCTTGATCGTCAAATGAAGGCCGCTGCAAAGCAGCTTGAATTTGAAAAGGCTGCAAAACTTCGTGATCAATTAGGGGAACTACGTCAACAATGGTCCGATATGCATAGTGCAGGTGAAAGCAAGTTAAAAAAACCTGCATCAACTAAAGGTAGAAAGCGGACTAGCTCAAAGAGTAAATAGATTGTAATAAAACACATAGATTATATAGACTATATGTGCGATAATATACATATATTATTTCATGTTAGTAAAAAGAGATGATGCCGATTGGTATCATCTCTTTAAATAGGGAACATAATGAAAGATCAATTGATTGTAAAAGGTGCACGTCAGCATAATCTTAAAAATATAGATATATCCTTACCACGGGATCAGTTTATCGTGTTGACTGGCCTCAGTGGTTCTGGTAAATCATCCTTAGCGTTTGATACAATTTACGCAGAAGGGCAACGACGCTATGTAGAGTCTTTATCTGCTTATGCACGTCAATTCTTGGGACAAATGGATAAACCCGATGTAGACTATATTGAAGGTTTATCTCCAGCTATTTCTATCGACCAAAAGACTACAAGCCGTAACCCTCGTTCTACAGTTGGTACTGTAACGGAGATTTACGATTACTTGCGTCTATTATTTGCTCGCGTAGGCCATGCTCATTGTCCTGAATGTGGTAAGCCTATTACACAGCAAACGATACAACAAATGACAGACGATGTAATGAACTTCCCAGAAGGTACTAAGATTTTAGTATTAGCCCCTATGATTCAAGGGAAAAAAGGAGAGCATAAATCCGTCTTTGATCAACTTCGAAAAGAAGGTTTTGTTCGTGCCCGTGTAGATGGCGCTGTACGTACATTAGATGAAGATATTGTATTAGAAAAAAATAAAAAACACTCTATCGATATCGTAGTAGACCGTCTCGTTGTAAAAGAAGGTATTGAATCTCGCTTAGCAGACTCTATGGAGACCGCATCAAAATGGGCAGAAGGTATTGTAGTTATCCAAGAGGTAGATGGACCTGAACACATGTATAGCCAACACTTTGCATGTCCAGATTGCCATATTTCCTTACCGAAAATTGAGCCACGTATGTTCTCCTTTAACAGTCCATTTGGTGCCTGCCCAGCTTGTTTGGGAATTGGCTCTACCATGGAAGTAGACGAAGAACGCGTTATTCCAGATGGATCTATTACCTTTGCCGATGGTTGTGTGCAAGCGTTGAGTTCTAACCCTAATGCATGGTTTATGCGCCAAGTAGAAGGTTTGTTAAAAGCTAATGGATATTCTTTAGACTCTACCTATGATGAATTACCAAAAGCATTACAGAAAAAAGTAATGTATGGCACTACAGATAAGGTTGCTTTCACGTACGAAAATATGCGCGGCGAAGTAAAGGAATTCTTTACTGAGTACGAAGGTATTTTACCGATGGTAAAACGCCGTCATAGTGAAGCCTCTACAGATTCTATGCGTGAAGAGTTTGAAAAATTTATGTCCATTAAGCCTTGTACTACATGCCATGGAGCTCGTCTTAAACCTGAAGTATTAGCTATAACCGTAGGGGATAAGAACATCAATGAAGTGACCCAATTGACCATTAAAGAAGCACTCGATTTCTTTGGTAAGTTACAGTTAACAGAGCGGGAACAAGTGATTGGCGCTCAAATTTTGAAGGAAATCAATGCTCGTCTTGGATTCCTCAATAATGTAGGCCTTGATTATCTTACTATGAACCGTAGTGCAGGGACCCTTTCTGGTGGTGAAGCACAACGTATTCGTTTGGCTACGCAAATCGGCTCTGGTTTGGTAGGTGTATTGTACATCCTAGACGAACCGTCCATAGGTCTACATCAACGAGATAATGATCGACTCATCGATACCTTAAAAGGGTTACGGGACTTAGGTAACACCTTGCTCGTTGTAGAACATGACGAAGATACGATGCGTGCGGCTGACTATCTCGTGGACATTGGGCCCGGTGCAGGTGAGCATGGCGGTCAAATCATTGCCGCTGGTACGGTAGACGAAGTGATGAAGGTAGAAAACTCCATTACTGGTCAATATTTGAGTGGTCGTAAATTTATCGCACTTCCTGAAGAACGCCGTAAACCAGGTAAGAACTGCATTGAAATTCGTAGTGCTAAGGAAAATAATTTACAAAATGTAAATGTAAAATTCCCTATCGGCTTATTCAATGTTGTTACTGGTGTCAGCGGTTCTGGTAAGTCTACCTTGATTAATGAAATTCTCTACAAAGGTTTAGCTAATCAATTATATCGCTCTAACCACAAAGTAGGGGCTCATAAAGAAATCCGCGGCTTAGAACATATTGATAAAATCATCAATATCGACCAAAGTCCTATCGGCCGTACGCCTCGCTCTAATCCAGCGACCTATACTGGTGTATTCGATGCTATACGCGAGCTCTATAGTCAAACACCGGAAGCAAAGATGCGCGGCTACAAACAAGGGCGCTTTAGCTTTAACGTAAAAGGTGGCCGCTGTGAAGCTTGTCGTGGTGACGGTATCATTAAAATTGAAATGCACTTCTTGCCAGATGTGTACGTACCTTGTGAGGTTTGTAAGGGAGCCCGTTATAACCGAGAAACCTTAGAGGTTAAATACAAAGGTAAATCTATTGCAGATGTACTAGATATGACGGTAGATGATGCGGTTGAGTTCTTCAGCGCAATTCCGAAGATCAATCGTAAAATGATTACCTTGCAAGAGGTAGGTTTAGGCTATATTCGTTTAGGTCAAGCAGCAACAACCTTATCTGGTGGTGAAGCACAACGCGTTAAATTAGCTACTGAATTAGCTCGTCGCAGCACAGGTAAAACATTGTACATCCTAGATGAACCGACTACAGGTCTTCACGCCGAGGATATTCGCAAGTTATTACACGTATTGCAACAACTCGTAGAGGGTGGCGATACCGTTGTCGTTATCGAGCATAATTTAGATGTCATTAAGATGGCAGACCATATCATAGACCTCGGTCCTGAAGGCGGTAATCGCGGTGGTACTATCGTAGCTACAGGTACACCTGAACAAATTGCTAAGGTAAAAGAAAGTTATACAGGTAAATTTTTAGGTCCTGTATTAGAACGGACTAAGAAATTTATGAAAGCAGTTAAAAATAAGAAATAAAATAGGGTATTAAATTTTGTTTCTATAAAAAATCATAACGGAAATAGAATACTTTTTTCTAAGCATTTACCATGAACATATCTTAGCGAAGAATGTATTCTATTTCCTTGAAATCTATAAGGAAAGGAGGACATATGCCATCTGAAGAATTACTAGAGAAGGTCAGTCATTTACCGACTACACCAGGTGTGTATTTATGGCGTGATCAGTACAACAGCATCATCTATGTGGGTAAGGCTATCAATTTGCGAAATCGCGTGCGTTCTTATGTGCGTAATGATGCGAACCGAGCGCCGAAGGTTGCGGCTATGATGAAGCGTGCCGTCGATGTGGAGATTATCCAAACAAAGACAGAGATGGAAGCGCTTATCTTAGAGAATACGCTTATTAAGGAGCATGAACCTAAATACAATATTAGGCTTCGTGATGATAAAACGTATCCGTACGTAAAAATCTCAGTACAAGAGGATTACCCACGGGTATATATGACGCGCCGACTAGAACGCGATGGAGCCAAGTACTTTGGCCCTTTTACAGATGTAACATCTGTACATGTGGTATTGAAATTAATACGCCAGTACTATCCACTCAGGACTTGTAAGTCTATGAAGGTAGAGCGACCATGTTTGCAATATCATATGCACTACTGTGAAGCACCGTGCTTTAATAAGATTTCCGTATCGGATTATGGAAAGTATATCGATGAAATCATAGAGCTCTTTGAAGGTAAGCCTATCCCTTTGCTGAAGGAAATTAAAGAGAAGATGGAGCTTGCTGCAGAAGACTTACGTTTTGAAGATGCAGCACATTATCGAGATCAGTTATCTAGTATTGAAAAGATACAAGAAAAGCAACGCATGGTTACACAGCGTGGCGACTTAGACGTGTTAGGTATTGCAGTGGATACCTCGATGGCTTGTGTACAGTTATTATTCATTCGTGGTGGCCGACTATTAGGCCGTGAGAACTACTTTGTACAACATGATGGAGATAGTGCTGAAACTATCATGACGGACTTTATCAAGCAATACTATGGAGATACAAACTTCATTCCAAAGGAATTATTATTACCTATGGATAGCACCGATAGAGACTTGTTAAAGGAATGGTTTACACAGCTTAAAGGTCAGAATGTAGACGTATCTGTGCCACAGCGTGGTTATAAGATGGACATGATTAAGATGGCTCATGAGAATGCAGAAACCTTCCTAGAAGAGCGTCGTCGTCAGTGGCAACACCAAATTGATAAGACCGGTGGGGCTGTTAAAAAACTAGCTGAAGTCCTAGACTTGCCGCGATTACCAGAGCGTATGGAATGCTTTGATATTTCCCATACACAAGGGGCCGAAACGGTGGCATCTATGGTTGTCTTTGAAGGTGGTAAGCCTGCGAAGAAGGAGTATCGTCGTTTTAAATTGAAAACTACGCAAGGTAAACCTGATGACTTTAAGTCTATGGCTGAAATTATGGAACGACGCTATGGTAATGAAACAGATTGGCCTATGCCAGACCTGATTATTATCGATGGCGGTAAAGGTCAGCTCAATGCAGCGTTGCCGTTGATTCGCGGTGTAGGTGTTACAGATGTGCCTGTTATCTCTTTAGCTAAGCGTATTGAAGAGGTCTTTGTAGAAGGACAATCTGAAAGTATCATCTTAAGCCATCACACACCAGAGCTTCAATTGCTGCAACAAATACGTGACGAAGCCCATCGATTTGCTATTACGTACCATCGTAAGCTTCGTGGAAAACGTAATTTAGAATCCATTCTAGATCATATAGAAGGAATTGGCCCTAAACGCCGCAAAGCCTTGTGGGCACATTTTAATAGTTTAGAGGCTATGAAAGAGGCATCCATTGATGAGCTTTCAAAGGTGGAATCTATGAACTATAAGACGGCAGAAACACTATATAATTTCTTCCGCATGTCTAAGGTAGAAAAACAAGATATGTTGAAATAAAAAAGAGCATCTTACATGAGATGCTCTTTAACTGTATAGGGTTATAGGACAAAAAGTGTGTGTGACTAATCCCAATAAGTTGGAAAATCTGTAGACATATGTAGCTCATTCCAAACAGGAGCATCACCCCATTGAGGTATTGAGCGATCTATTTGGCAATAATCAGATAACCGTTTGTAGATAGCAGCAATCGATTCATCTGTAGGCATACAATTTAATATATCTGAAATAGAAAGCGGTCTTGGTGAGTGCATATAGCACCACCAATAGACCGCTTTTAGTCTTCTTTCAAGTGAAAGGCCCCTATGAGATCGTAACATACTTCTTAGTTGAGCATTTACTCCACCTTCAATACGATTATTTGTTGTAGGTACTGTAATATCAATACATTCCAAAAATGTAAATAAAGTTTGTTGCCTAATCAGACGCCATAATGATGATTCGGCTTTAAGCAAACGCTCATGTGTAGAGCGTTTGTTCCCGAATTCATCAATCGTCATTTCTCGTAAAAAATCAGAATATGTCATTCGCCACGCTGAAAGTTCATTAATCCATACAAGAGCTTGATCCATTGTTTTCACATTAAATAAATCTTTAGCCAGAGTATAAAGATCCTTTCCTGCTAACGTTTTAGGTCTACTTGTCGTATATCGTCTAACCTGACAAAAAATGTGAAACAAGCATCTTTGGTGACTGCTATGAGGCCAAACTTTACGTAATGCTTTAGGCAAACCATTAGCACCATCAGACACAACAACTTTAGGTTCGGCAATCCGTTCCATTAAACACTGCCAAGCTCTAGCATGCTCATAACGACAGACATACCATCCTAGAACATGAGTATCATTGCAACAAATCAAAACACATAAATTCCTAGCTAAGTAAATTCCATCAAGATATACCACATCATGTACTTCTTCCACTTTTGGTGGCAATGGCCATATGGACCAAAATTTAGCGGTTTTACGCCTGAATGTACGACCTTTACCAGGCATATCAGCTTGAATATTGGTGCTGAATAACCAATTCAAGAATAGGCTTAACTCTTTACTTAAATTATTAATTTTAACGGTAAATGCCACCTTACAATGTTTGCAAAACCAACGCTGAGAACCAGATTTTAAAACACCGTGTTTAATACATGTTTCATTACAATCAGGACATTTTATTTGTCGCATAAACTCTTCCTCCATATTTGTTTATATATAGGAAGATATAACCTCATTTTAGTCAGTAATTACAAGGGTTAATTGATGTTTTCACCCACACTTTTTGTCCACCCTCAAACTTCTCCAAAAAAAGATTAAACCCTTATAACACTAGTAAATATCTAGTGTTATAAGGGTTTTTACACACACTTTTTGTCCTATAAGCCACTGTATACGTATGTTATTTATTTTAATTGACGCTGAATATACCAAGTACGCCAAGTGAACAATACACCTGCTACTAGTACGCTAGCGAGTAATCCAATCCATACGCCAAATGGTCCGTAATTAGGATTATTAGCAAGAATATAGGCGGTTGGGAAGCATACGCCCCAATAGGATATGAGGGAGATATAAAGAACTACTTTTACATCTTTATAGGCTCTCAATATACCTTGTAAAGGGGTTCCAATGGCATCGATAGCAGAGAAGAATACACCGTATCCAAGGAAGCTGTAGATAAGCTTGTATACTTCATCATCATTTGTAAAGAGATCTGCAATAGCGTCCATATTAGTAAACGTAAATGTACAAATCATGATAGCCAATACAATGGCTAAGATGCGAGAAATATAAGAGTACTGGATAGCCTCTTGTTTACGACCTGCCCCAAGTTCATAAGCAACTGCAATGGTAGAGGCCATAGCGATACTAAGAGGTAAACAGTAGAATACATTGGTAAAGGAAATAACAGATTGATGAGCAGCTACGACGGCGGATCCAAAGTGAACCATCAAGAGTCCAGCAATGCTAAAAATACTAGCTTCTAAGAAGATGGAAAAGCCAATAGGAATACCTATATGTAGCTGTTCGCGAATGTAGTGAAAACTTGGTTTACTGAAGTCTTTAAAGATACGATATCCCTTTAGCTTTGGATGTAATAGTAATACTAAGCTAAAGAGAATAAAGTTAGTCCAACAAGCACCGGCTATACCATAGCCAGCACCGACACCACCGATCTCTGGAAATCCGAAATGCCCAAAGATGAGTGAGTAGTTCAAAAATACGTTCACAATAAAGCTAGTAAATACGATGGCCATAGAATAATGTGTTAATCCATGACTGTCGACTGTATTGCGCAATGTATTAACCCAAAGTAGTGGGAATAGACCTATAGCAAATGCTTTCAGGTAACTAATACATACCTCAGCTGCAGCAGGTTCCAGATTTAATGCTGTCAGAAGAGGACGTAGACCTAAGAGACCAATTATTAAAATGATACATGCTAGGCCTGTACCGATATAAAGACCTTGATAAAAGATTGTTGAAATATCATTGGTTTTCTTAGCTCCCAATAGCTGAGAAATAATTGGTGTGATACCTAACAACGTTCCTTGTGCAAAGATATAGAAGAGGAGCCATAAATTATACCCCGTAGCAACCCCAGCTAAATCTATTGTACTATATTGTCCCGTTAAAAAGATAGCTATAAATGTACCACCTATAAGGGAAAATTGCGTTATGCACATAGGAGTAAATAGCTTAATGAACAACCATAACTTTTGTAATATAGAATATGTTTGATACATACTTACCTCCCTTATTAATGATATATTATACGATATCATAAAGTAGCCTAATTTAATAGATAAATTCCTTGAGATTTGGGAATTAAATATATAGTATTGATTAGTCTATTATGAATCTATAATTAATGATTTTTTATATCCTAGAACTTCCATTTGTAGTGTTATGCTTCTCATATTAATATGAATGGAGTATGCTAAAAATGAATATATATTTTGTAAATTGAATTTTACACCACTAAACTATATCGATTATAATATATATACTATAGTTATATTCTAAGGAGGATACATTGGACATCTTATCTATTCAAGGTTTATTGGCGATGCTTCAGATCATCGTTATCGATATCTTACTCGCTGGCGATAATGCCATTGTAATTGGCATGGCAGCTCGTAACTTGCCAGCACATTTACAGAAGAAAGCTATCTTCTGGGGCACAGCAGGTGCCATTATTTTACGCCTTGTTATGGCATTCCTATTTGTAGAGGCATTGAATAATATTCCTGCACTTCGTTTAGTAGGTGGTATCCTTCTTTTATGGATCGGCTACAAGCTCGTTGCTGATGATGAAAGCGAGCATAATATCGAGGCTAAAGATAACTTGCGTGCTGCTATTACAACGATTGTCATTGCAGATGGTATCATGGGCATCGATAATGTTATCGGTGTAGTTGGTGCTGCAGGTGGCCATATGACAATGGTAGCCATTGGTATGCTCATAACTGTACCAATCATCATCTATGGCAGTACTTTATTTGTGAAAGTTATCGAACGTTTCCCAATTATCCTATACGCTGGCGGTGGTATCCTTGGATGGGTAGGTGCTGGCATGGCAGTAGAGGATACATTGATTGTTCATAGTGTTGAACCATATGCACTATTCATCAAAATAGCTGCAGTAATCCTCGTAGTAGGGGCATCTTTGATAGCTAAAAAACTTAAGAAATAACACAATATATCTCTTCTCCTAGTCATAGGAGGAGAGACTTTTTTATGTAAACTATTAGCCCTCTTATAGATGAGAAAATAGAAAAATTATGGTATAGTTAAGGGATAGTTATTGAATTAATCGTTTGAATTGAGGTATGTACGGAATGGAATTTTTAGAAGTTGCCACGTGGGTGACCATTGGTAAGATTATTTTAATTGATATTTTGCTGGCTGGTGATAATGCTGTAGTAATTGGTATGGCAGCAGGTAAGCTAGCTCCAGAACTACAAAAGAAAGCCGTGATTTGGGGTACAGTAGGTGCCATTGTAATGCGCCTTGTATTTGCTACTCTTTTAGTAGAGGCTCTTACTTTAATTCCTCTTATTCACTTAGGTGGTGGCCTTGTACTTGTATGGATTGCCATTCAATTATTAAAAGGTGGCGATGAAGATGCACATATCGAAGCTAAGAATTCATTAATGGGTGCCATTTGGACGATTATTGTAGCTGACGCTATGATGAGTATTGATAATGTCATCGGTGTAGTAGGGGCCGCTAGAGGTCATTTAGAGCTTGTTATTGCAGGTATGTTAATTACTGTTCCAATTATCGTATTTTGCTCTACATTATTTGCTCGAATTATTAATAAATTCCCTGCTATTCTTTGGGCTGGTGGTGCACTCCTTGGCTGGGTTGCAGGCGAAATGATTGTGGAAGATCCACTTCTTATGCCATATATTCAAGGTGAAGAATTACTCGTTAAATTCGGCACTGTATTCTTCGTTCTTATTGTGACAGGTATGATTAAAATTTGGAAGAAAAGAGACGCGTAATGAACGGTACTAATCGTACATCTCGTAAAAAACAATCTAAACAACATAGAAGAAGTAATCGCTCTAATTCACAGCAAGCTATAAACGGCCAATTATCTAAAAAACAACAGGCTATTTTAAATGCGCCTGTTAAGTTTGGTGATGAAGTATTGGTAACTATTCATGGCATTGGTAGCAGCGGTGAAGGGGTAGGTCGTGTAGATGACTTTACTGTTTTTGTACCTTTTGCCTTACCTGGAGAAACTGTGAAAGTAGCTATTGATATGGTTAAAAAAACCTATGCTACAGGGCGCCTCTTAGAAATTGTTACGATGGCTCCCAATCGTATCGATGCAAGTTGTGATCTTTATGGATTCTGTGGAGGCTGCCAACTACAACACATTACCTATGAAGGTCAGCTTTCACTAAAAACACAAAAGGTAAAGGACGTTATCGAACGTATTGGTCATCAAAATCCAGACCTTGTTAAGCTTACATTAGGACCTAAAGAACCTTGGGCATATCGCAATAAAATGCAAATGCCTGTAGGCGGTACTAAAGGCGATATTCAAATGGGATTCTATGCGATGGGATCTCACGATATCGTACAAGGTACAAACTGTCCTATTCAAAATGAAGGAAATAATATCATCGCTCAAGCGTGTTACCAAATCGCTAAAGAATTTGATATTGAACCATATGATGAACATACTGGCAAAGGTATACTACGCCATGTAATCGGTCGCATTGGACAATCTGGATGGATGATTATCCTTGTAACTGCTACAGATTACTTACCACACCAAGAAAAATGGGTAGTAAAATTAACAGAACGAATTCCTCAAGTAGAAACTATCGTTCATAATGTAAATGGTAAGCGAACTAATGTTATCTTAGGACCTAAGAATCATATCCTCTACGGTGATGGAACAATTACAGACCATATTAAGGACCTACAGTTTACTCTATCCCCACATTCTTTCTTCCAAGTGAATCCAGAACAAACTACAGTACTGTATGACCAAGCATTAGCTTATGCAGATTTAAAAGGGGATGAAACTGTTATCGATGCGTACTGTGGTACAGGAACTATTTCCCTCTTTTTGGCACATAAGGCAAAACATGTTATTGGCATAGAAATTGTAGAACCTGCCATTATTAATGCTCGTGAAAACGCTCAACGCAATGGTTATGACAATACAGAATTCATCGTCGCTGATGCGGCCATAGAAATGCCAAAACTCTACAAAGCTGGCGTACGCCCTGATGTAATAGTATTCGATCCAATCCGTGCTGGTTGCAAAGAAGAAGTACTAACCTCTGCAGCAGGCATGGAACCAAAACGTATTGTCTACGTATCCTGTAACCCTGCAACCATGGCAAGAGACATTGAAATATTGACGCACTATGGCTACGAACTAAAAGAAGTACAACCCGTAGACATGTTCCCAATGACAGCGCATGTCGAAGCCGTAGCTTTGCTCACTAGAAGCGAATTGACGCAGTGAGCATTAGAACTGCCCATGTGATAGGCATCCAAGAACATGAGACGAAGACTAAGTGTGATTGGAAACGCCGAACTACTGATTAGATTATAGCTGGCTAAAAATTTTTTTAGCTGATTTTTAAAAGTATATGTTTTGTAGGTGAGACTATGAATTTTAAGAAACAAATTATTTTATTTTCAATTTTAGCTATGTCTGTTATGGCAGTATCTGCAGAAGATATTAGTACTTATAATCCTCAAGTTATTGAGAAACACCAAATAACAAATGCAGATATTGCAGCAGCAACATCTTATGGACAGTCTTTAGTAGAAAAGAAAAATATTAAAATGATATCTACTGCTAAGAAGAAGTTTATTAAAAGGCGTTATGGTGGAATTTTCCCAAGAAATGAATTGCAAGGTATCGTATATGTGCAAACTCCATTTGCAATTTATGCCAATACGGCATTGGAGGATGCTAGAGGTGTAGCAAGTAATTATTCAACAAGAAATGCTAATAATATATTACAGGTTAGATCTTTCCTTTATATGCCGGAAAGTAAGATTTATAATGATACTAATAATGTCGTTATATCTATAGTACAAAATGGAAATACATATTATCCAATAGAAACAGTACGTGGCGATGATCAATTTGAAGGTCCTGGTATGTGGGTAACAGTAGGTTATCAATCATTATTTGAATTATCTAAGATTGATACTAATAGTCCTTTTGAAGTTCATATTAAGTCTGATGCGGTTAAGGTTGGAGAGGCAGTAATTCAGTTCCTACCATTAAATGCGTCTAATAAGTATGTTTTAGATGACTCATATTCACTTTATAGAGGTGATGCAGTTTTTATTGATAAGAAATAATGTTTTATTAAGAATGTTATTTTACATTTTTATAAATCCAAAACTTTTATAGCTTACTTCTAATATAATAAAAGGGTGTAAAAGGATGCAGTAAAACCGCATTCTTTTACACCTTTTTTACATTAAGACTATTTCCAAAGGTTTATTTAGTAAATAATTTTCAGAATGTCTGATTTTTTATATAATAAGGTTATAAATATTAGTACAGTATGTAATGGGGATAATTAGTTCAGAGGTAAGAAGGTAAAATATCAACAACGATTGGTTGACATAACATAGATTGGGCTATAGCATTTTATGTGTGATAAAGTAAACTGAGCGTATACTTTATAAGGGAGATTATAATGGAGTTGGTTACTTTATAAATGGAGATGATTCTTTGGCTAATTATGCATATAGAGATAAAGAAAGAAAACATATAATATTAGCAAGTAAAGCTCTTGAAGAAGATAGGCATAAGTCTTTTTACTGTCCAAATCCACTATGTAATAGTAAATTATTTATATGTGCTGTTGATGGCTCTCGAAAAGCACATTTTAGAGCTACTAAATCTACGTATAAACATATTGCTAACTGCCCTTATGCAAATAGCTCAATTGTTTTTGATGACAATAAATTTAATCAGTCAAATTTTTCTTTTGAAAATGCAATGCAAAATCTTTTAGTTAAGAATAATTCAAAATCTGCAATGAGTGCCTCTAAAAGCTCTTCTTGCGATGAACATACTAATTATACATTAAGAACAATTAAGCAGATATATTCTATGTGTAAACAATTTCCTCCTAATTACTCGTATGGGAATGAGAAGATTGGAAGAATGATTTTAGATGATAGAACTGCATACTGGTATCCTAAAGGTGTTTTCGGCCTTAAAATAATTGAGTCTTGTGTAAAAGGTCGCTTTTACGATAATGATAAAAATGAGATTTATTTAGTAGCCCCTATAGCTAATCCCAATTATCATTTTATATTATCTATTCCTGATATAAACCTTTATAGAAAAATAAGAAATATGGTATTTGAAAATAAAGATAAATTTATTATAGTTGCTGGAGAATGGAAGTTGTCAGATTTTAGACATGATTATTTTAAAACAACAATATATAATAAGAAGCAAATAGCTATTTTAAATTGATAGATTATAAATTATTATCGGAGATTAATACCAGTTTAGGTACCAAAAAGGTATGGAAAATCCGGGTGTATTGGAAAGAATACTCTAAAGTTGATGATACTAATAGTGGCACTTTTATGTATCTTGTAAATAGGATTAGTAAATAAAGTAGGAGACATATTATGTTTAAACCAATTCGTAAAAAGATAAATGAAATAGATCGCGCTGCTACAGAAGCATTATTAACCTCTAATCGTCGTGGTAGTTTGGCCATGAATGGAGATAATGGATACCCCTATGCTATTCCTATCAATTATTTTTATGATAATGAAACACAGAAAATTTATTTTCATGGAGCCAAAGCTGGTCATAAAGTAGATGCATTAAAAGCTTCAGATAAGGTATGTTTTACAGTATATGGTGATGAGCGTATTGATGAATCTGAACCATGGGCCCCATATGTACAAAGTGCTGTTGTATTTGGGAGATGCCGTTTATTAGAGGCCGGTCCAAAATCTATAGCTCGATTAAAAGAATTTGCTATGAAATATTATCCTGATGAAGCATTAGCTGATGAACAAATTGCTCGTAATGGTAGAGCAACTCAGATGTTTGAAATCACTATTGAACATATGAGTGGTAAACAAGTACAAGAAAAATAGTAAGATAGCCCTTCGCTTATACGAAGGGCTTTTACTATACACTCATACTTATAAATGTAATATAATGTAATTAGTGATAATCATTTTAAAATATAGTTTATGGGAGAGAGACATGATAGAACTAAAGGATTTAGGTACCTTTGAATCTGTACCTGAAATAGTAGTAGATATCGTAAAAGGAAATATTGTAGCGTTAGAAAATACATTAGCAGATGGTTGGGATATTCATAAACCTATACAATTGGGTAAGTACAGTGAGTATTCCCCTCTAGAATTGGCATTAGTAATGAACTGTTTACCAAGTGTTCGATGGTTAGTTGAACATGGAGCAGATCTAAATGATGAAGAAAATCCAAGCTTCTTATTAGCTGTACGGTATGCTGATCAAAAGGTAATAGATTATATTGTGGATAATGGTGCTAATATTCACGCATTGAACTCTGTGGAGGTAGATGCTTTTCAAGCTGCCTTATATGGCAAGAAATATGAGAACCTACAACTGATTCATGACTTAGGCCATACAGTACATAAGTATGGCGGTAAAGCTTTTAGAAATGCTATTACAGATGAAAATTATGAGGTTCTAGATTTCTTTATTCATAATGGTGTAGATATTAATTACAACAAGCCTGATTCTGTATATCCCTTTAAACCGACACCATTGTGCGTAGCAGCGCGGTATGTTGATTTACAGATGTGTAAATATTTGGTAGAACATGGTGCAGATGTGACTATTGCGGAAAAGGATGGTATGCGTCCTTATAGCATTGCCATTGAAAAGGGCGATATGGAAATGGCGGGGTATTTTAAAACATTAGAGCCTGCTGAGTACCATGATAAACAAAATAAAATGGATCAATTAAAACCATTTAAATTACCAAAGGGGTTAGTAACGTTTTTAGAGGGAGATACACTCTATTTTGAATTGCCAGACTCTGATTTTATATCGGTTGAGTTTTTACCTTTACTTGATACTGTTCCATTTAAAGTGGGACGTCGTAAATTATTACGACTATCTAAAGAGCTAGGCGAGTATAATGATTATCAAATTGTATGGGATCCTAGGTCTAAAAAAATCGGTTGTTATGATATAGAGCATCAAGAGTTACGAGAGCTTTGTAAGTTTGATGAGTTTATAGCAGATATGTCAAGTCAATTAGAGACCTTATTCTAATGTATATTGTAAAGTTGAGGAGATACATATGGCAGATGCAGTTGAGAAGACTTATACAGACTGGTCAATTGATGTAGGTAACTATAAGTATGAAGGAATTACATTGAATGAGGTTGAGCAAAATCTCTACGCTATTGAGAATCAAGAGCAGGATTTTGTAGTTATCTCTCCAGCAAAGGCAATTTCCATAGATAATAAAATGTATAACTTTGTACAAGTTTGTAGTGATCAAGATACCGATTTATTACATATAGAGCTTAGTGTAACTAATGATGGTGATCAGGGTGCGATAATATACGGTAAAAATGAGCTAGGCCCTCAAGAGGCATTACAGATTATAGAAGAATTTATTGCACATCATAAGGCTCCATCATTAGATGATTGGGAAGTCGTACTAGATTTAAGACCGAAGATGGAAAGCTATGTAAAGGGTACAAACGATGATTAATCCTGTAATTTATGATGAACAGTTAAGGCAATATACCATATTCTATGAAGGAATACAGTTTTGCTGGGATGAGAAACCAACAGATACTAATTTAGATACGGCAAAGCTATTAGCTGTTAATTACCATAAAAATATAGATGCAATTGTAACTTTCATTTATAACGAAATACGAGATTGGTATGGTGATATAACTATTGATGACATGAAATCACGCATTGGTATGCCTATTATTGAACCAGAACGTGATGCTGTAACCTATTGCGAGCAAACCTTTGATGATACCCATATCTTTTCTTTTACATTTTGGGATGATGAATTCAAAGATTTACATTATTTTGCCATAGATGGATGATATATTTTCCATGATTTTGCTAGCATGACTTATATGTGGAGTCTATTATGTTATATACACCGAATAACATTTTGTATAAGTATATTCGCTATCGATTTAGACGGATTCAGATTCAGTGCAATATGTTATATGATATAGCACCAGAGGAAGAAGATGAGATTTGTCGTAATCTATTAAAAAAGCGAGCGAAGATATTAATTCCCGTTGGCATAGTATATTTTTTGCTTTTTGGGGTTATCTTCGCTTGGCTAGTAGGAACATGTGAGGACTTAAATCCATTAATGCAATGGGAATTAAGAGTGATAGACTATGTGATACCCATTTTAAATACCATAGATATTAAGTGGTATGCATATCCTCTAGATCTATTATGGGTGGCAATTATATTAGCGCCTATAGCGATTATAAATGCATCTCCTTATATCATTGTTTCCTATATTGTAGATACTATTTTGATACGACGTGAGGTAAAAGCTTTAATCAAAACTTATTTTATGAATGAGTAATTAAAATTTAGATTATATTGGTTTAAACTAGGAGAGAGTATTATGAGTAATCTAAAAGACTTTGATTGGACCGGATTTTGGAACGATGTTGATTATGCCTTTGAATCCTATATTGGTAAACCTGTTACCGATGAGGATATTAAGGATACTGAAGCTGAGCTTGGCTATACATTGCCTGCAGCCTATATTGAGCTACTTAAAAACCATAATGGTGGTGTAGTAAAGAAAAATTGTTTTATTAACGATAATGACGATTGTGTTTATGTAACAGGTATATATGGTATCGATAGAGATAAAAAATACTCTCTTTTAGGTGAGATGGGAAATGAGTTTTGGATTTCAAAAGTAAAATATCCCCCTATCGGTGTCGTTGTAGCCGATACGATTTCTGGTGGGCATGATATGATTTTCCTTGATTATCGTGAGTGCGGTCCAACCGGTGAACCTAAGGTTGTACGGGTTGATCAAGAATGTGATTACTCCATGACTCCCTTAGCAGATAACTTTGGTGAATTTATTAAGAACTTATATTTCAATATAGAAGAAATTACGGATGAAGAGTTTCAAGTATTAAGTGATACGGAAAAGGTTAAGCTCCTTAATGAACAAGAGGGCATCGATATTAAGCGTGCGATGGAGCTATTGACGAACATAGGCATTGATAATTTGTCGCCTATACTATTAAGTACCTTAGGACGTATGTATAACAATAATGGCCGTGCGTCAGAGGCTATCGAGTTGTTTGAACGAATCGATGAGGCACATCGTGATTGGTCTTGGTACTATCGTTGTGGTTATGCTCATGGGATGTTAGCTATTGGTGAAAGCTACGAATCTGAACATGTGCAGAAAGCATTACAGTTAATAGAGACGGGCATAAAAGTGACGAAAGAAGCTCACTTAGATAAACAGCTTGTTTGGTGCTGTGAAGTAGTAAAATATCACCTATCTAAAATTAAGCCAAAAGAGTACAAGGTGGATTATCCTTTGGTATATGAAACTATTAAGACTGTGTTTGATAAGAAAAATAGCAAAGATGCTACAGAAGGTAAAGATATTAAAGACGTTACTGAATGCGATGAAGATAACTATCCTACATATGATGTAGTACATTGGGTATTTAATAAGCAAACATATAGCAGAGAAGAGTTTTCCAAAGAATACAATGAAAATGTAAAGAACTATGTAGATGATGATCAAGAAGATGACGACGATAGATTAGAAGAACCAGAAATTCTAGTAACCTATGAGGCTTGGATTGAAAGTAAAGACCAACTCTTTGACAATGAACGTGTAACCGATGAGGAGTTACGCGAAGAAGATAAAGAAGATGGCATGTGGCAGGTAGAAATTATGGCTCATCTTGTGGCGGATAATGGTACATATTTTACAAGAGAAGAATTGCTCTTTAAATTGCACAATTTGATGGCCAATAAAGAATTAGGAGATCACGTATTCTTTGAAGGCATTGAATACGAAGGCCATGAATGTGAAGGTTACGGACTTATAGATAATGAAGATGGCATACCTGTATTCTATATTTGCTGTGGTAGTTGATTAATAGAGAAATAATATATTAGCCCTTCGCTTATGATATGTACCCCCTTTACTGGACAACCAGTAAAGGGGGTATTTTCATGAGATATAGTTATGAATTTAAAAGAAAAGCAATTGAATTATTCTATCAAGGTGAATGGCCCAAGACGCCTAACGGTGTGAGGACAGATACATTTCATAAACTAATAAGAGATTGGGTTAAATTAGAACGACTTCATGGTTCAGACATTAATAAATGTCGAGGGACTAATAAGTATTGGTCTCCAAAAGAAAAATTTGAGTTAGTATGCCAAGTTCTTTCAGGTCAAGGTTTAAGATCAGTAGCTATTATAGCGGGTATTAATTCTGGACAACTGTATCAATGGGTTCATAAATACAAAACTTTGGGATACAATGGTCTTATTAATAAACCTAAAGGACGACCACCAAAGGATTGCAAAATGAAAGTACCTAAGACTATCTCACCTCGAGAACTCAAAGAGAGTGAATATGAGGAACTCATTCGCTTACGAGCTGAAAATGCTTATATTAAAGCTGAAAATGAAGTCATAAAAAAAGAGATTGCCTTGAGAGAAGAAAAAGAGGCTGCGCGACTCAAGGCGAAAAAGCAGCGATCATCAAAATGCTCCGCCAACAAGGCTATCAACTAAAGTATCTTTTGAAAGCTATGCCAATGTCCAAATCTACCTATTATTTTGAACTTACTAAAGTAGATCTTGTAGATAAAAGGAATACAGAGCTAAAAGATGAAATTCAAAAGATTTTTACAGAACATAAAGGTCGGTATGGTGTACGCCGTGTATACCAAGAACTTCTTAATCGAGGTTTTGTAGTTAATCATAAACGAGTGCAAAGACTTATGCATAGCATGGGACTCGCAGGAAAGCGACCGAAGGAAAAGTATCACTCTTACAAAGGGAAAGTCGGTAAAGTAGCAGAAAATATCGTCAATAGAGATTTTAGTACAACTGCACCATTACAAAAATGGACTACAGATGTGTCTCAATTTAATTTCTCGTGGGGAAAATGCTATTTGTCGCCTATTTTAGATATGAATACGAATGAGATTATTGCTTATGACTTAGCATTAAGGCCCAACTTAGAACAAATTTCTCGTATGTTAGAGAAGGCATTCAAGAAGTTTACGAATCTTTCAGGATTAATCCTCCATTCTGATCAAGGATGGCAATACCAACATAAGTACTTTAGGAGAACACTCAAAGAACACGGTATTATTCAATCTATGTCTCGAAAAGGAAATTGTTATGATAACTCTGTGATGGAAACCTTTTTTGGTAGATTGAAAACAGAAATATATTATGGTTTTGAAACAGAATATTCATCATTTAATGCTTTTGCAGTAGCGATAGAAGAATACATTAACTATTACAACAACAGAAGGATCCAGAAAAAAACAAAATGGATGCCCCCTGTAAAATACAGGGAAGCATCCATGTGTTTAGGCTAGTAAATAATATGTGTCCAGGAAAATGGGTACATATCATTATGCGAGGGGCTTTTACTATACACGGAAATTTATAACAGTAATAAATTAGATTAAATTATTATAATTTTGTGCTTTGGGCTACGTTATTTTATATGAGATTAGTTTACAATAATGAGGAATATATTATGAATAATACAATCAAAGCATGTTGAAGAGAGAGAGTTGATGCCCATGATAGACAATGAACTCATATATGATGAGAGATATTGTGAATATAGTCTTCTTTATGAAGGCTTAAAATTCTGTTGGGATGAGAAAACTTCTAAACTACTTTGCTATTGATGGCTAATATATTGCCATAATAACGGTAAAAAAGCTACTTTAGATAACTAGATTAGGTTGGTGTTGTGAAGTAGTAGAGTATTTATTAAGTTCTATTAGTTTAAAGAATTATAAGGAGGATTATTTCATGATTTTTGATGTGATTAAGAACCTGTTTAACAAGGATGAGAATACTGAGCAGATTGAATATCTCGGTACTGATAAAGATGGTAATAAAATATATGAAGGTTACTATCATGAGTTTAAGGGAATTCCTTGGGTTTTCAATAAAACTACTTATACTAGAGAAGAGTTTATTAAGGCGTTTTATGAATGCTTAGAAGAGCATAACGTTAATCGTGATAATTTACCGCCATTAGTAGAGCCTGAAATTCTTGTAAGCTATGAAGCTTGGATTGAAAGTAAAAGTCAGCTTCACTCTAATGAATACTTGTACGAAGACGATGAATTAGAAGAATACGATAAAGAAGACGGTATGTGGCAAGTTGAAATCTATGCTCGCCTAAAAGCAGATAATGGCCAGTACTTTACTACTGAAGAGCTTCTTTTCAAGCTACATAACTTAATGGCCAATAAAGAGCTCGGTGATCATGTATTCTTTGAAAATCTAGCCTATGATGACCATGAATTCGATGGTGACGATATCGATGAAATCGACGATGATGATGAAGGTACTCCTGTATTTGTGGTATGGCTTGGTAGCTAGTTCAGTAGCTGTTTTGTCGTAAACTATTATTTTAAAATCTGTAACCCATAGTTTTGTGTTGTTTGTTATAATTATCTTAAGATGATTTCATATACATATTTATGCTATGAGGGGACGTGTATTGTATGTCTTTAAGTGTTGAACAGTTTTTATCTTTGTCTGATGCTGAACAGTTACAAACTATTAAAGATCTTAATGATATTGGACAAGAGGAAGTTATTATTGATGTATTAACGGGGGTTGGCACCGATAACTTATCTGTACCTTTATTAGGCGAGCTAGGTAGAGCCTATAACAATAACGATAAACCAGAAGAAGCTATTAAAGTATTTAAGGCCATTGATACAGAATATAGAGATGCAGCGTGGCATTATCGCTGTGCGTACTCCTATGGCTCTATTGCTTCTACTAATCGTGAGGCTTATACATCAGAGAACATGCAACAGATGTTAGCTCTAGTAGATAACGGTGTACAATTAGCAACTAATGAAGATCGAAATGATATAAAGGAATACTGCTTTGAAGTCATGGATATGTGCCGTTTACAGATGGACTATGAAAAGTGTGAAGTTGATTATCCTGATTTATGCTCTGCCTATAGCAAGTATATAGCAGAGAAAAAGAAGAAAAGAGAAGGTGTACCTCGTCAACGAACGATCACTGTAGAAGAAATTTTAGCTACAGATGATATGTGGACCATCAATGAGCCTGCCTATTGGACTATCAATATATATGGCTCATACGATGATTATTTAGAATCTGCAAAAGGTTTTACCGTAGAGCAAAGATATCTTAACGCTATATGCTGGTATTTCGCTGAGGTTAATAATGGTGGGCATCATCAGTTCTTCTATAACTCTACAGGCATTGTATGGGAAGATGCTCTTGCAGGGTTACGCCTCTTCAAGATGGATATACTAGCAGATAATTTACAATCCGTAATCGATTACTTTGGCGGTTCTGTTCCATTTAATAGAGAAGAACGATGGACCATTTTAAAAGAATGGGACGATGAGGTATTTGATTTCCTAGATGGAAAAGACGATGTAGTCTATGAATATGAAGGCATCTTTGAAGATGTATTTGTACATGAACATCCAGAGTTATTTGTATTTGATGGAACCTATACAGTCTCAGAATAAGATTGGTGTATAATTAACACATATATAGTTGCTTTCACTATGATGTTTACTTTCACCAAATTATATTAGAGGTATTACATGTTAGATAAACAAGGCGTATATGATTGCCTACGTGACCATCATATCGATTTTGAAATTACGGATCACGTACCGTTATTTAGTATGGATGATAAGCCCAATGTAGAGTTGCCATATCCTGAGTGGGATGCAAAGAATTTATTCATTCGAGACCATAAACGGGAACATTATTATTTGATTACCGTTCGTGGTTCTAAGCGTGTGGATCTAAAGCAGTTCCGTAAGGACCATAAGCTTAAAAAGATTTCCTTTGGTTCCGAAGAAGAGCTATGGGATATTTTGAAGATTAAACCAGGTCACGTATCTCCATTCTGTTTGCTCCACGATGAAGACCATAAGGTACATTACTACATTGATGCGGATTATAAAGATAATCTAATCGGTATACATCCTAATCAAAATGATGCTACCGTATGGCTACAGGGAAAAGACTTAGTTAAACTTATTGAAGAACATGGTACAATAGTAGAATATATTACATTGTAATCTTGAAGTACTTAGGAGTATTTAAGAACGTCTATGAATAGAACATTATTAAAACGTATGATAATTACATCTGCTATTGCTGTATTAGGTGTTAGTACATCCTTTGCGGCTCTTGTTATGGAACGAGATCAATCTGTAGATACAGCACCTAGTGTCAATATGTATCGATTCGAAGTACCAGCAGAGTTACAAGGTACATATAATAATGTAGGTGTAGCTAATCTAACAGCATCTATGGAGAAAGAACCTAATACATTATCTATGGATGTAGCGCATGTAAAAGGCAATCCATCTGAGTCTTATGTAGTAGAGATTTATAAAGATTTAGCTGCTATTGAAACACATCGCAAATCCGATCATTATCAAGCCTTTGTTAATGAAGTAGGTTCTAAATTAACAAATCGTAAAATGTATGACGTACAGTCTGTACTATTGTTTGAGAAAAAAGATGCTTTATCCATTGTCAATGATGGTAAAGCAGTAGTGACATTAACAGAGTTTACTGTTAATAGCAATGATATCGACACAGTACAACGTCAATACCAACTCGATATTGAACGGGCCGTACGCGATGATGCGGGTTATAAGGCTGGTTATGTGCTTCGTGAAAGAAATGTAAAAAATCATTGGTATGTTATCCAAATTTATAGTGATCAAGAGGCCTTAACAAAACATTTAAATAGTCCTGGTTATCGATTCATGATGAGCCAAATCCAAGGTAGTTTACAAAATGTTACCACAAAGGTTTTAGATGGGGATGTCCTCGTCAACCATGGGGGTCAAGCATTTGTAAGACCTTAAAACTGAATATAATATAGTATAATATAATCACAGTAAAGTTACTGCTAGCATATACATATGTGCTAGCAGTTTTTTGTTATATATTAGGTGAACGTATAGTCTATAAAAAAAGGAGTTACATATGACAGAGCAAGAACGGTTACGCTATTTGGTTGAAGGCTTAGTAGCAGAATACAATGAGCGGCATAACGAACATATAGATATCCCTATGAATGAAGAAGAGCAATTTACTCTCTTTAGATCTTTATGTAATATTCGTCCTGCTGGTGGAATGCCTCTTGAATGGATGAAGATAGAGTCTGAATATTTAAATATATTGTCCCATGAAAAGGGAATCGTAACGATTAGTGATATGGAAGAGCGAGAGCCTCAGATTTATTTGTGGCAAGGAGATATTACTCGATTATCTGTAGATGCAATTGTAAATGCAGCCAATAATAAATTGCTCGGATGTTTTGCTCCAAATCATAAGTGTATCGATAATGAAATCCATACCTTTGCTGGTATAGAGCTTCGCATGGAATGTGCTAGAATGACTGAGTATATGGAGATGCCTGAAAAAACGGGTGTGGCTCGTATGACCTATGGGTATAATTTGCCCGCAAAGCATGTACTTCATACGGTAGGTCCTATTATTTATGAAAGTGTAACAGATAAGGAAAGAATTGAATTAGCTTCTTGCTATCAATCCTGTTTAAAGTTAGCTAATGCTTATAACTTACGCTCCATTGCATTCTGTTGTATTTCTACTGGTGAATTTAGATTCCCTAATGAAGAAGCAGCACAGATTGCCATAGATACGGTACGAACGTATTTAAAAGAAACAAATAGTAAAATACAAGTGGTATTTAATGTATTTAAGGATATAGATTATGATATCTACAACAAATTATTATCATAATATAGATACTTTATATGTACCCATTAATAGAGAATAGGAACCTAAACCTTTTGAAATTCATAAAAATACTGTATCATTTAATATGACTTACAAAAAGTTATGAATGATTGGTTAGTTTAAGAAGGAGATAATGTACTATGAATTATAAATACACCTATGAAAGCCCATTAGGAACTATGATTATGCTTGGTACATTATCATACTTAACAGATTTATTTTTTATCGATGAAGATTATGCACCAAGTTATGATGATGCGGAGTATATAGAGCAACTAACAGGTCCATTTGAAGTAACTATTATGTGGCTAGACCAATACTTTAATGGTAAAAAGCCTTTTATTACACCACCGATTCAGTTAGAGGGGACAGAGTTCCGTAAGTCTGTATGGTCTATATTACAAACCATACCTTATGGTAAAACTACAACATATGGAGATATAGGTAAAGAGATTGCAAAACAGCAAGGAAAAGATAGGATGTCTGCCCAAGCAGTAGGAGGTGCCGTAGGACATAATCCTATATCTATTATCATTCCATGTCATCGTGTGATTGGTAGTAATGGAAAATTAACTGGCTATGCTGGCGGTATTGAACGCAAGAAATACATGCTTGATCTTGAAGCGAAACATAAATAGTACATATTAGATTGTAAAATCATATTTAAATAGACTTATAGAAAAAGAAGAAAGAGATTACTCATGATGGATAGACACATCATAGGTAATCTCTTTTAGTATATATAGGTGGGACTATTTAAATTGATTTACTAAGGTACCAATGCCACTAATCGATATAGATACGGTATCTCCTGATTTTAACCAACCATATCGTTTTTCATTTTTACCAAGTACAACACCACTAGGTGTACCGGTAAAGATAATGTCACCTTCCTGTAGTGTAATAAACTGGGATACAAATTCGATAATCGCGTCCGGTTTAAACATCATTTGTTGTAATTTGGCTTGTTGACGTATTTCACCATTTACTGTTGTAGTAATAGTGGCATTGTCAAAATCAAAATCATCTGGAGAGACAATAGTAGGACCGATAGGGGCAAAGTTATCTAGTGATTTGCCGAGAATCCATTGGGAGCCTCTAAATTGTAAGGTTCGAGCTGATACATCATTACCTATGGTATATCCTAAGATATGTTCTTTAGCTTGGTCGCGAGATATATTTTTACCCGCCTTACCAATAACAATGACGAGCTCGCCTTCGTAATCATAATGAAGGTTTTCATCTTGAATGGGAACTATATCTTGATGTGATGCCAATGCATTAGATGTTTTCATAAAGATTTCTGGAAAATCATGTGTAGCAAGACTAGTTTCCTCTATATGGTCTGCATAGTTTAAACCGATACAGATAATGTTTTTGGGATTAGTAATTAGGGTACGGTTAGTAGATTCTTTCATGAGAGATACCTCCTTAAGAGATAAGATACATATATTGTAAGTTAATTATAGTATAAATCGGTATGTAAAGAATATTTTTGACGAAATAATTATATAGAGGCATTTTTGTCACATCCTGTTTGTTATATTTAAACAAAGTAATAAAAGGAGGAGTTCCTATGTATATGCATAGAAATGTGACAGATAAATTTATAGGTACCGTAGTATCTTGTGACATTATAAGTACGGGTAGCTGGTATGGTGATTTACCAGATGGCGTTCCAAGCGAAGTAAAATTAAATCGTAAAGATTACTGTATTGGAGAGATACAACATATTTCTATTAAGGAAGCTATTAGTGTTACCTATGGCATTAAATGGGAGCATATCTCGAAACCTGTAGAGGGGAAAATAGAATCCTTAACTACTAAGGAGTACTCAATTGACGAATCAAAAAAACAATATCTATTAGAGCTTATGGGACTTAGATTTTCCGATGATATTGACCTATATGATGAGGATGAGTGTGCTGTCCAAGTGCATCTCATCAACACTGAGGATCAGGAATTTATATATGAATTTCCTTTTGATAATACCCTGAGGGCCATGTCTATACTATTCAGACAAATCCTAGGTATGCCTACATTACTTTTATTTGATGGAAATCGAGAAAAAGATAGAATTCAAGAGATTCATATTGAAGTGCAAAAAAATATGTACCAAGAATATGGTGACGTAAATACATTGAATTTTAATTGGAATGAGCCGTCTATTTCCATTGATTGTAATAGTAAGCAATTTGGTCACTCTAGCCATAGTCATAGCGAGTATGTAGATAATCAAATGATTCATCAATTGAAGCAAGATATTGACTTTCACATTGGCGAAACGCTATATAGTCTAGATTCTTTTAGTCTTAGTAAAAGTCATGACCTTGATAGAGACCCTGCTCGTGGTGGTATAGTAACAGTACGTATTAAATGGGCGCATAAAGAAGATACATTGTTTATAGGGAATATAACTGATCAGTATGTGCCCACTTGGTATAAAAATCTAATTAATTTTATACATGCTCATACAAGAGATAAATCTTTACAAGAGTTTTTACAATCAAATCATACATCTGATAGGAGGATTTATACGTATTGTTCAGTATATATTTTTAAGATAAACCAGGAATTTTATTATCGTACTGATAGAAATGATATATATGAAGGGGATATTGTAAAAGTTCCGTTTGGATTCGATAATGCGGTTCGTACTGGTCGTGTAGAATCTATTTCATATCATACGCGTTACGACGTACCTTATGATTTGAAACGAACTAAATTTATTATAGATAAAGACATAGAGATTATTTATGATACCAATCGTTATAGATATGATGATCCATATGATTTATAAGGCATCAAAATAAGTGGTATTCTATATTTTGTACTTAAGTATACTTAACTTATTACATGTCTAATTTCTGTTCTCTATAGAATATGTTGAAATAACTTGCTCATAGTGTTAAGATTATAAGTATATTAATAAGCATGGAGGTAATTGTTATGAGCAAGAATATCGATTGGGATAATCTCGGTTTTGGTTATGTAGAAACCGACTACCGTTATTTGACTACATATAAAGATGGTAAATGGGACGAAGGCGGATTAATTACTGATGCTAACGTTGTTCTTAATGAATGTGCTGGTGTATTCCAATACGCTCAAACTGTCTTTGAAGGTTTGAAAGCATACTACACTAAAGATGGTCACATCGTATGCTTCCGTCCAGATTTGAATGCAGTTCGTTTGAATCAATCTTGTGAACGCCTTGTAATGCCTACATTACCTGAAGGTCGTTTCCTTGAAGCTGTAAAAGAAGTTGTAAAAGCAAACAAAGACTTTGTTCCTCCTTATGGTCATGGTGCAAGTCTTTATATTCGTCCATACATGATGGGTACAAACTCCGTTATCGGTGTAAAACCTGCAGATGAATATCAATTCCGTGTATTTACTACACCAGTAGGCCCTTACTTCAAAGGTGGCGCTAAACCAATCAAAATTCGTATCACTGATTTTGATCGTGCAGCTCCTCATGGTACTGGCCATATTAAAGCTGGTTTGAATTATGCGATGAGTTTATATGCTATCACTGATGCTCATAACAAAGGTTATGCAGAAAACATGTACCTTGATGCGGCTACTCGTACATATGTAGAAGAAACTGGTGGCGCTAACTTTATCTTCATCACTAAAGATGGTAAATTAGTAACACCTAAATCCGATAGTATCTTGCCATCCATTACACGTCGTTCTTTGATGTATGTAGCAGAACACTACCTTGGTATGACTGTAGAAAATCGCCCTGTTCATAAAGATGAATTAAAAGACTTTGCTGAAATTGGTCTTTGTGGTACAGCAGCTGTTATTTCTCCAGTAGGTCAAATCGATACTCCAGAAGGTACTATTAATGTACCAGCTGGTATGGATGATATGGGGCCTATCACTAAAAAATTATATGACACATTACTTGGCATTCAACATGGTGAAATTGAAGCTCCTGAAGGCTGGGTAGTTAAAATTTGCTAATCTTTTAATAGATTAATGTAGTAGATTATATAATTTAACAGGTAAATAGAAATGGCATCTATCGTTGGATAGATGCCATTTTTGTCTTATTTTGTTATGTTAAATTAGAGATTAGGGTATTGTAAAATTAGTTATAGACTATTATTAAATTAGTTATTAGTTAGATTTTGCACGACTTACTACTTTAGCCATGAATTTTTCGTTATTAATAACAAATCGTTCATGAGTTCCTCGACCAATGATACCAACGCCGTCAGATGCTTCAATATCAAAGGTTATTTTACGTCCTTCTACAGCACTAACTGTAGCTTTAGCAGTTACTGTTGCACCAAGTGGAGTAGGGGCCTCATGAGTAATGGATAGAGCGATACCTACATTGCCTTCGCCATCTTCTAAATATGGTTGTACTGCTGCTTGTGCTGCTTCTTCCATTAATGCACACATAGCTGGTGTGGCAAAGACCTCTAAAGAACCGGATTTCATTGTTTTAGCAATATTAGATTCTGTAACTGTTACAGTCGCTGTAGCTGTTTGACCTGCTGATACCATAATATACCTTCTTTCATTAAGAATATTCTCGTTATAATAGTATTATACATCTTTCGATAATTTTTATGCTAATGTAATTATACATATTTTATAGATACTACCAGTTAAAAGTAATTATTTTTAACTGGTAGTATCTATAAAACTAGCCTATATAACTTATAGTCCTAATATTTTTAACTGGTGGTAATTGAAAAATAGCATATAAAAGTATGAATGGTAATATTTTAACGGGTAGTAATTAAAAATAACATATGAAAGTTCTAATGATAATATTTTAGACTGGTAGTAATTAGATAAATAGAATGTTTAGGTTCTTACCTATAACAGTTCTATAGAATCCGTGATATAATAGAACTAGTTTTTTATAAAACGAGGTATATATGAGTACAAAAAAATTAAAGCCTTCTGGTGAAGGTTGGGTACAGTTAATAGCAGGCATTGGTTTTGTCATTCTATTAATTGCCATCAATATAGTAGATCCTACATTTTATCCTACAATGTGGCATTTAGCGACGAGTGGATCCATGGATGAAATAGCAGAGTATATTCAAGGTTTTGGCCCTATGGCCATGGTCGTAAGTATGCTTCTCGATATTTTTGTTAATGCTGTTGGGTTCTTGCCATCTATCTTTATATCTACAGCAAATGGTTTAGTATTCGGTATGTGGCCAGGGATCATTATTTCTTGGCTTGCAGAAACAATTGGTGTAGTCATTAGCTTTTACATTATGCGTTACTTCTTGCGTGATACGGCGGATAAGCTTATTGCTAAGAGTACAGTATTGATGAAAGTAGATGATTTCTCTGGTAAAAACGGTTTTGTGGTCATGTTATTTGCACGATCCTTACCATATTTTCCATCTGGTGTTATTACGGCCCTAGGTGCTATTAGTAAGATTAAACCGAGAGACTACATCTTAGCAAATTTAATTGGTAAGTTCCCATCTACAGCTCTTGAAGTAGCTATCGGTACAGATATTGTAAATTTCCAAGAGAATATGGGGCGATTAGGAATTATTGTTCTTGTTGCAGGTGTTGTATACTTCATTCTTTGGAAAGTATATAAGAACTATATTAATAAGAAGAATGCTGAACAAGAACATGATCCTAATGCGTAATTTTTTAACGTAGTAATATTTTTAACTTAGTATATATGAAAGAGGCGATAGTATGAGCTTTTCTCTTCCTGAACGTGTCACTTTAAAAGGTCCAAATTTTATTCGCGAAGTATTTGAACGTGGTGTTGGCGTAGAAGGTTTTATCAGCTTTGGTATTGGCAATCCAGCGCCAGAAGCGATTCCTGTGGAAATCATTGAAAAGGCATTCGATGAAGTGGTTCACTCTAATCCCATGAGTTTATTACAATATGGCCCAATGCAAGGTGATGCACGTTTAGCAGAATTGACATTAGATCGTCTTGTAAAAGCACATAAGATGAATCCAGAAGGACAAGGCCTTATTATTTCTAATGGTGCAGGTCAATTATTAGGTCTTGTGCCAATTACTGTATTGGAACCTGGCGACGAAGTATACATGGATGAATTTACTTTCACAAGTGCTATCAATTCTGTACGCAACATGGGCGGTAAAGCATTAGGTATTAAGACTGATGAGTACGGCATGATTCCTAGTGAATTAGAAAAAGCCGCTCAGTCTGGTAAGGGTAAATATATTTATCTCATTCCGAATTTCCAAAATCCTACAGGTATTACAATGCCATTGGAACGCCGTAAAGAAATTTACGCTATTGCCTCTAAATATGATTTATTCATCTATGAAGATGATCCATATGGTGAAATTCGTTTTGCTGGTGAATACATTCCAACATTTAAATCTTTTGATACCGAAAATCGTGTTCTCTATGCAGGTTCGTATTCAAAGACATTATCTGCTGGTTTGCGTGTAGGTTTCTTATTTGGCCCAGCTAAAGTTATTGAAGCTATTCAAGCATTAAAAAATAATACAGCAGGGCAAATGCCATTAGTTACGCAAAAAGTGGTAGCTAAAGTGCTCGATACAATCGATTACGACGCACATTTGGAAAATGTACGTAAAGTTTATAAAACAAAATGTGATGCCTTGTTAAATGCTTTTAACAAGTATGCAAGCTCTAAGGTTAAGTTAACACAGCCTACTGGTGGTATGTTCGCATGGATGACGATGCCTGAGGATGTAAATTGTGATGAATTCTTCGAAGCATGTATGGACAGAAATATAGGGATTATTAAGTGTGGTGCCTTTGCAGCTGATGGAGCAGGGGAAGGACATGCATTCCGTTTGAGCTATACAGTACCAACAGTAGAAGAAATTACAAAAGGCATGGAAATTCTTGGAGCTTTAACTAAAGAATTCTGTGGTGAGTAATATATTGATAAAGTTTGATATGACATGATACAATGTAACAGTAGATACATTGTATTTACCATATAAACAAAAGGTTTTACATATAGATGTGAGGTAGTTCCTCAAAGAAAGTAGGTGTTTACTATGGGTTGCGGTAGCAGCAGTGATTGTGGCGGATGCCCATCTCAATCCTCTGGTTGCGGTGGCGGCGCTCCTCAACAACCTCAAGATCTTACAGCTCCATTACACGAGCTTAGTTCTGTTAAACATGTAATCGGCGTAGTATCTGGTAAAGGTGGCGTAGGTAAATCCTCCGTTACAAGCTTAATGGCTATTACTATGGCGCGTAAAGGTTACAAAGTAGGTATCCTCGATGCGGATATTACAGGTCCTTCCATTCCTAAAATGTTTGGCATCAAGGAAAAAGCATATGCTGACGAAATTGGTATGTATCCTGTAAAATCCAAAGGTGGTATTGACGTTATGTCTGTTAACCTTCTTTTAGAAAACGATACAGATCCAGTTTTATGGCGTGGTCCTATTTTAGGCAATGTTGTAAAACAATTCTATACAGATGTTATTTGGAAAGACATCGATTATTTATTCGTTGATATGCCACCAGGAACAGGTGACGTAGCGATTACAGTTTACCAATCCTTGAAATTGGATGGTATCATCATTGTTACATCTCCTCAAGACTTGGTATCCATGATTGTTGAAAAAGCAGTAAAAATGGCTGATTTAATGCAAGTGCCTATTATTGGTGTAGTGGAAAACTACTCTTACTTCCATTGCCCAGATAACGGTAAGGATTACCAAATCTTTGGTGAAAGCCACATTGAAGAAATCCTTCAAAAATACGGTCTATTATTGTTGAATCGTTTGCCAATTGATCCAACTATTGCAAATCTTTGCGATAAAGGTGATATTGAAGCTATTGAGAAAACAAATTTAGAAAACGTATCTTTACCAGAATAGGATTTATATGTTAATGAAAGCTGTGCATACCTAGTGATGCACAGCTTTTTCTCATTTCTTTTTATGTTGTAATATAATATATTTATCATAAGAAGATATAAATATATTTCTAATTTCAAATACTACTGATATATACTGAAGACACCGTAGGATAGGGGGCTTAGTGTGTGTTTTATAGTCACCTTGCGATGCCTTGGTATTTCAGCAGTTATATATTTTAGTTTTTTCCTATGTAGGAGGTATGTGTATGAAAAAACTGTTAAATTGGATTATTCCAGCGGTCTTTGGTATAGGCCTATGGTTTATTCCAACGCCTGAGGGTTTAACACCTCAATCTTGGCATTTATTCGCCATCTTTGTTGCTACTATCGTAGGCTTTATTACTCAGCCATTACCGATTGGTGGCGTATCTATCATTGTAATTACTGTGGCGGCTTTGACTGGTACTTTGAAAATCGGCGAAGCTATCTCTGGTTTTGCTAACTCTGCTATTTGGTTAATCGTAGGTGCGTTCTTATTCTCTCGTGGCTTTATTAAAACTGGTTTGGGGAAACGTATTGCTTATAATTTGATTGCTGCTTTTGGTAGTAGCTCCTTACGTTTGGCTTATGCATTAGCATTATCTGATTTAATTTTGGCTCCAGCAACTCCATCTAATACAGCTCGTGTAGGTGGTGTTATCATGCCAATTACTACAAGCTTGGCAAAAGCGTTCGGTTCTGAACCTCAAGATGGTCCTCGTAAAATTGGTTCCTTCTTGATGCAATCTATTTATCAAGTTAATACAATTACATCTGCTATGTTCCAAACATCCATGGCTGGTAATACCTTGGTTGCTGCTTTAGCACTTCAATCCTTTGGTATCGGTATCACATGGGGTGATTGGGCTATGGCTGCCATCGTGCCTGGTATCATTGCATTGCTTATTATGCCGTACTTCATTTACAAAGTATATCCACCTGAAATCACAGATGCTCGCGAAGCACAACAAATGATTAAAGAAGAGTTAAAAGGCCTTGGTAAAATGTCCTTCCAAGAATGGGTTATGCTAGGCGTATTTGTTTTGGCTTTAGTTTTATGGGCTACTTCTCAATTTACTAAAATTGATGCTACAACTGTTGCATTCTTAGGTATTTCTATTTTGCTTGCTACAAGTGTTCTTGTATGGGACGATGTTAAAAGTGAAAAAGGTGCTTGGGATACATTAGTTTGGATGGGTACATTAATGGGCTTTGCCGGTTTCTTGTCCAAATTGGGCTTCATCAAATGGGCAACAGTACTTGTAGGCGGTTATATTCCAGAAGGATCTTGGATTATTGCCTTCGTTATAGCTGTACTTATTAATACATATTCCCACTATGTATTCGCATCTTTAACTGCACATATTTCTGCAATGTTCGTAGCATTCTCTGCAATTGCTATCTCTGCAGGTGCACCACCAATGTTGACATTGTTGATGATTGCATTCACATCTAACTTGTGTATGTCTTTGACTCACTATGCTGCAGGTCCATCTCCTGTAATCTTCAATACTGGTTATGTTCCTCAAAATACATGGTGGAAACTAGGTTTCTTCGCATCCGTAATCAACTTAATTATCTTTATGGGCCTTGGTTCCATATGGATGAAAGCAATCGGTATGTGGTAAGACCAGATATCCAGAATTTTATATACTTGTAATACATTAAAAACTATATATGTCATAGTTTGATTATAGTGTGGTTACAAAACATACGAAAAGCCGTCCCCTTTGGGGCGGCTTTTTTGTGATAAAATAAGAGCAGTTAATATATTATTAATGTATATGTTGTAAAATTATACGCAAATGAACTATTCATTGTTTATATACGAATAGCATCATTATTTTACATAGGAGGAATCTATGAAATTTGATAATGAACAGTTATTGAAATATATTGGTGCATGTACATCTCCGTATCATACAGTAGATACAAGTTTACAAATGTTATTGGATTCAGGTTTCACAGAACTTAATTTAGATGATGAGTGGCAATTAGACTCTGGTTCTTATGTAGTTAATGTGTTTGGTACTACTTTGTTTGCCTTTCATATAGGAAAGAAACCAGAACACACATTACGTATTGCCTCCGCACATACGGATTTTCCTGCAATTCGGGTTAAACCAAATCCTATTACATCAGTAAAAGGTTATACCAAGTTAAATGTGGAAATGTACGGTGGCCTCATTGAAAATACATGGCTTGATCGTCCTTTAGGGGCTGCGGGTACTGTGGTATTAAAAGGTGATAATGCTTTTGATGTAGACTCTGTATTGGTTGATACAAAACGTCCTATCGCAATCGTTCCAAACTTAGCTATACATATGAATCGTTCCGTTAATGATGGTGTTAAATTAAATCGTCAAAAGGAAATGCTTCCTATATTGATGATGGATCGTAAGGAAAAGGAGAATTCTAGTAAATCTTTAAATGATCGGAACAATCCAAGCTTATTCCCAGAATCTGATATTCAATACGATGCGTGGACTACGTTCTTGGCTGATGAAGTCAACTGTGATCCATCTGAAATTTTATCTTATGAAATGACATTATACCCAACAGAACAAGGCTGTGTATTAGGGACTGAAGGCGATTTTATTAGTGCGCCTCGTCTAGATAATTTAACATCTTGCTTTGGTGTACTATCAGGGATTATTCAGGCTCGTAAGGCTAATGCTGATGGTGTACGTTGTGCTATTCTCTTTGATAATGAAGAGGTAGGGAGTCGTACTAAACAGGGCGGAGCAGGGATGCTTTTACCAAATCTTATTAAACGAGTATATGATGCATTAGGATATTCTAATCAAGAGATGGATAGTTTCATTTCAAAAGGATTTATGATTTCCTCCGATGTAGCACATGGTTTGCATCCAAATTATCCTGAGAAAAATGATATCACTAATATTCCTACCCTTAATAAAGGGGTGGCTCTTAAAATAGCATGTAGTCAATCCTATGCTGGCGATGCACGAGCAATTGCTATAGTTAAGGGACTTTGTGAAGAAGCAGGTGCAGAGTATCAAATTTATGTAAATCGTTCTGATATACCTGGTGGATCTACAGTTGGGTCTATTTCATCTGCTATGTTACCGATGAGAACAATGGATGTGGGCTTACCGTTATTAGCGATGCATTCTGCACGTGAGTTAATGGGGGCCAATGACCAAGAACAACTCAACCGATTAATGGATCATTTCTTAGGTGATTAATTATATAGTATATAGAACTAGTTCGATGTACATCGATAAAAGACATATGAGTTTTTGTCATGTACAGCAACTAATGTATTTTATGATTTCGTAATTAATATAATCCTTTAAATATGTGGAAAATATTGTATAATAGTGATATGTAATTATGAATATAATGCTCATCATAAAAAATGATGAGCTATCCAAATATATTATTTTGACTATAAGTATAGGAAATATTCATATATTAATAAAAATGAAAGCTGATAGTTCACATTAGTGGAAGCTAGTAGGAGGCAATACATGAGAAAAATTAAATCCGTATTGGTTGCCAACCGTGGTGAGATCGCAATCCGCGTGTTCCGTGCATGTAATGAAATGGGCATTAAAACTGTAGCCATTTACTCCAAAGAGGATACATTATCCTTGCACCGTAACCAAGCTGACGAAGCCTATCTCGTAGGGGAAGGTAAAAAACCTGTTGAAGCATATCTTGATATTGAAGATATTATCCGTATTGCAAAAGAACATGATATTGATGCTATCCATCCAGGTTATGGTTTCTTGTCTGAAAACGAAGAGTTCGCTCGTCGTTGCGGTGAAGAAGGTATCATCTTTATCGGACCTCATGTAGAACATTTAAATATGTTCGGCGATAAGGTTAATGCTCGTGCACAAGCTAAATTGGCAGATATCCCAATGATTCCAGGTTCTGATGGGGCATTGCGTGATTTTGAACAATTAGAAGAATTTGCAAATACTCATGGTTTCCCATTGATGATCAAAGCCGTAAATGGCGGCGGCGGCCGTGGTATGCGTGAGGTTCATCGTAAAGAAGATCTTCGTGATGCATATGATCGTGCTAAATCTGAAGCGAAAGCTGCCTTTGGCGATGATGATGTATATGTAGAAAAACTTATTGTTGAACCTAAACATATTGAAGTACAAATCTTAGGTGATGAACATGGTAATGTAGTTCATTTACATGAACGTGATTGCTCTGTACAACGTCGTCACCAAAAGGTTGTTGAAATGGCTCCAGCTTTTGCATTGCCATTGGAAACTCGTAAAGCCGTATGTGATGCAGCTGTAAAAATCATGAAAAATGTTGGCTACGTTAATGCGGGTACTGTAGAATTCTTGGTAACTGCTGATGGCTCCTTCTATTTCATCGAAGTTAACCCTCGTATCCAAGTAGAACATACTGTAACAGAAATGATTACAGATATTGATATCGTTCATTCTCAAATCCGTATTGCTGAAGGTTATGACTTACATAGCCCAGAAGTAGGTATTCCAGCACAAGATGAAGTTCCTTGTAAAGGTACTGCAATCCAATGTCGTATCACTACAGAAGACCCTAAAAATAACTTCATGCCTGATACAGGTAAAATCTTGGCATATCGTAGCTCCGGTGGCTTTGGTATCCGCTTAGACTCTGGTAATGCTTTCACAGGTGCCGTAGTAACACCTTACTATGATTCCTTGCTTGTAAAAGCGACTGCATTCGGTCCTAACAACGAAGAAACTATTCGTAAAATGCTTCGTTGTTTAAAAGAATTCCGTATTCGTGGCGTTAAAACTAATATTCACTTCTTGATTAACGTTCTTGAAAATCCTGAATTCCAAAGCGGTAACTACACTGTTAACTTCATTGAAGACCATCCAGAATTGTTTGAATTAAAACCAGACCGCGATCGTGGTACTAAATTATTACGTTACATTGCTGACGTAACAATTAATGGCTACTCTGGTGCAGGTCCTCAAGTGGTACCTGATTTTGAACCAATTCAAATGCCATCTGATTTAGATGTATCTCCAGCAGCTGGTACAAAACAAAAATTTGATGAATTAGGACCAGAAGGCTTCAGTAAATGGTTATCTGATCAAAAACAAGTATTCTTTACAGATACAACATGGCGTGATGCTCACCAATCCTTATTTGCTACACGTTTACGTACCATTGATATGGCACGCGTAGCTGGTCGTGCTGCAAAAGGTGTTCCTAACTTATTCTCCTTGGAATGTTGGGGCGGTGCTACATTCGACGTATCCTATCGTTTCTTACATGAAGATCCATGGGAACGCTTACGTATGTTCCGTCGCGAAGTGCCTAATACATTACTTCAAATGCTTATTCGTGGCGCTAATGCTGTAGGTTACACATCTTATCCAGATAATGTAGTTCGTCAATTTATCCAACGTGCTGCTGCTAATGGTATTGATGTATTCCGTGTATTCGATAGCTTAAATAGCCTTGATAATATGCATGTAGCTATTGATGAAGTTCGTGCACAAAACAAAATTGCTGAAGTAGCATTGTGCTATACAGGAGATATTCTTGATAGCAACCGTCCTAAATACAATTTAGACTACTATGTAAATATGGCTAAAGAGCTTGAAAAAGCGGGTGCTAATATTATTGCTATCAAAGATATGGCTGGTTTATTGAAACCTCAAGCTGCTTATAATCTTGTATCTGCCTTAAAAGATGCTGTTACTGTACCGATTCATTTACATACACATGAAGGTTCTGGCAATGCTATCTATTCCTATGGTCGCGCTGTAGATGCTGGTGTAGACGTTATCGACTTAGCATACTCTGCATTTGCTAATGGTACATCTCAACCTAGCATGAACTCCATGTACTATGCATTGAGTGGACATGACCGTCAACCTGAAATGAACATTGATTACATGGAAGAAATGTCGCATTACTTTGGCAGCATTCGTCCTTACTACAAAGGCGTAGATAAAGCAGAAGCATATCCTAACACTGAAGTATATCAACATGAAATGCCAGGTGGTCAATATTCCAACTTGCAACAACAAGCTAAGATGGTAGGCCTTGGTGATCGTTGGGCTGATATTAAGAAAATGTACCACCAAGTAAACATGATGTTTGGTGATATCATCAAAGTAACGCCATCCTCTAAAGTTGTAGGTGATATGACATTGTACATGGTACAAAATAACTTGACTGAAAAAGATATTTACGAAAAAGGCGATGTATTAGACTTCCCTCAATCCGTAGTTGAATTCTTTGAAGGTCGTCTTGGCACTCCATACCAAGGTTTCCCTGAAGAGTTACAAAAAATTATCTTGAAAGGTGCAAAACCAATCACAGTTCGTCCAGGTGCAGTATTGCCTCCAACAGACTTTGAACATGTTCGCAATGAATTGAGTGAAATGGGTGCTCAAACAACTGATGAAGATATCAGTGCATACTGCTTGTACCCTAAGGTTTACCAAGATTACAATAAATTTAAAAAAGACTTTGGTAATGTATCTGTACTTGATACTCCAACATTCTTCTTCGGTATGAAACGGGGCGAAGAAATTCAAGTAACTATCGAAAAAGGTAAAACACTTATCATCAAAATGAACGGCTTATCTGAACCAGATGAAGATGGTAACCGTATCGTATTGTTCGAGTTCAATGGTCAACCTCGTGGTATTAAAGTTCATGATAAACATGCTAAGACTACTGGCGTTGTTCGTCGTAAAGCGGATGAATCTAACCCTGGTGAAATTGGTGCTACATTGTCTGGTTCCGTTGTTAAGATTCTCGTTAAAAATGGTCAATCTGTAGCTAAAGGTGAGCCATTGATCGTTACAGAAGCGATGAAGATGGAAACTACAATTACTGCTCCTATCGATGGTATCGTAGAAGAAATCTTAGTTCGTGAAGGTAGCCGCATCGAATCTGGCGACTGCTTGCTTCGCGTTGAAGATGCTCCTAAACGATAGTTAGAATAGTAGATAAAATTAAAAATATTATTTCTAAAGTATTTCATAACATAAAATGCTCTAGAATAATGGAAGAATCCCTAGGAAATCCTAGGGATTCTTTGTATTTTAAAGGCTTTCATGGTACTATATATAGTAGAGAAAATGGGCGTATTATGCACTATTTTAGAGTGATTATTAAAAAAGGAGTAGTAACAGATGAGATGTCCTTATTGCCAACACACAGACACGAAGGTAACAGACTCTAGAACGACTGATGAAGGTAATAGTATTCGCCGTCGCCGCGAATGTATCAATTGTGGCCGTCGCTTTACTACCTATGAAATTATAGAAGAAGTACCACTTATGGTATTAAAGAAAAACGGACGTCGTGAATTATTTGATCGCGGTAAATTATTAAATGGTTTATTGCGTTCTTGTGATAAACGTACAGTGCCTATGTCTGTGATGGAACAAGTAGTGAATGATGTAGAGCGCGATATTCGTAATGAAATCAACCAAGAAGTAACTACTGATCGTATAGGTGAACTTGTATTGCAACAATTAAAAGATATCGACCAAGTTGCATACGTTCGCTTTGCTAGCGTATATCGTAAGTTTGATAATATTGATAGCTTTATGGAAGAACTGAAAGCATTAAAAAAACTAGATGCTAAAAAACCAAAACGTAGTTAATTACTAATAGTATATGTGAGGCTTTATGATAGATTTACACTGCGATACGATTATGAAGTTAATAGATTATCCTAGTAATGGAGATTTGTATCGTAATACTTGGAAAATCGATATAGAAAAATTACAAAAGGCTCACAGCAAGGTGCAGGATTTTGCATTATTTATCAATCTTGGTAATACAAATGACCCTTATGGTCGTTATGAAGCGATGCGTAATTTATGTACATCACAAATTCATCACTATGGAGAGCACATACAACATGTGCTCTCTTATCAAGATGTAGAGTCTGTATATGAGACTGGCAAGATTGGAGCTCTCATGTCTATTGAAGAGGGCGGCGTACTAGGTGGTGACTTAGATAAACTTAAACAAGCTTATCAAGATGGAGTTCGACTTATTACGCTTACCTGGAATTATCCAAATGGACTGGGTGAGCCACATTGTGGTGAGCAGCATAAAAAATTAACACCGAAAGGCGTTGAATTTGTAGAGGCTATGCAAGATTTAGGGATAATCGTCGATTGTTCCCATCTAAATGATGCTGGTACTGAGCAATTAGGAGATATTTTGGATGTACCATTTGTAGCATCACACTCCAATGCACGTGAAGTTACAGCCCATACTAGAAATCTACCAGATAATTTGATTAAGCTTATTGCTAATAAGGGTGGTGTTATAGGCCTTAACTTTGCCCAATCTTTTTTAGGCACATCACCGATAAGTCGAATTGAAGATATCGTAAAGCATGGCTTATATCTCATCAATAAAGGCGGGGAGGATGTAGTGGCATTAGGAACCGATTTTGATGGTATTAAGCCGGATACAGAAATTAAAGACACTTCTGAAATGTATCGATTATACGATGCATTTAAAGAAGCTGGTTTATCTGTGGAACAATGTGAAAAATTATTCTGGAAAAATGCAGATAGACTGTTAAAGGAGATTTTATAATGACTGATTTAAATCCAATCATTGCAGATCGTTTTACCGAGCATTTGGAAGTCTTTGGCAAGACAATGGAGCATATGGATACCATTCAAGAGATTGCATATCGCTGTAAGGCGGCTTTAGAGAATGGTAATAAAATTTTGTTCTGTGGAAATGGTGGTTCTGCTGCTGATTCTCAACATTTAGCAGCTGAATTGATTTGTCGCTTTAAAAAGGAACGACGCTCTCTTGCAGGTATTGCATTGACTACTGATACATCTGCATTAACAGCTATTGCAAATGACTATGATTTTGAATCTGTTTTTGCACGTCAAGTAGAGGGCTTAGGCCGTACAGGTGACGTTCTCATTGGGATTTCTACATCTGGGAACTCCAAGAATGTTGTAAAAGCTGCAGAAATGGCCCGTTCTATCGGCATGCACACCATAGCTTTCACAGGTGAAGGCGGTGGAAAACTAGCTGAATTATGTGATATTACATTAGCTATTCCGAGCAATGTGACAGCTCGTATTCAAGAAATGCATATTCTAGCAGGTCATATAATGTGCGAAATCATTGAAGAAGATTATTAACCGTTACGGTCATATTTATAAATAGATACATGTTTGAAACCCGGTTTTTTAGATAACTCGTTATACATGTATATTGTGGTAAGGAATAGGTGGATTATGATAAATGCTACCATTAATCAATTTTTGACAAAACAACTACCCAATCTAAAGATTGCCGTTATAGGTGATGTGATGGTAGATCGTTATGTTTTTGGTGATGTAAGTCGTATTTCTCCGGAAGCACCGGTTCCTGTAAACCGCGTGGCAAAGATGAAAGAAGTGCTTGGTGGCGCTGGTAATGTTGCGTCAAACTTATCAAATTTAGATTGCACAGTATATCTTGGTGCTATTGCTGGTAATGATGACCATGGTCGTTTATTACAACAATTGCTAAAGGCTGATAAGATTGATACAACAGGTTTATTAACGAGTGATAATCGTTCTACCATTACTAAAATGCGTATTCTAGGCGATCGACAACAGATGATGCGCCTTGATTTTGAAACGATTACAGATTTAACAAGTGAGGAAGAGAAACGACTGTCTGCTTGGCTAGAAAATCTTTGTAAGGCTGGTATCGATGGTATTGTTGTATCTGACTATGGCAAAGGCGTTTGTACACCAACATTGCTTAAAAAAATCTTTAGTTTAGCTAAGGCGTATGGTGTACAAACCATTGTTGATCCTAAAGGTTCAGACTGGTCTAAATATAATGGTGCCACCTGTATTACACCGAATGTAAAAGAACTAGGTGAATGTGTAGGTCATAAGTTAGCTAATGATGATGCCACCATCGTAGAAGCAGCTAAGTCAGTACTGGCTAATGTTGATTTAGAATATATTGTAGCTACACGGTCAGCAAAAGGGATTACTGTTATTGCAAAGGATGGACGCACATGGCATAATCCGGCTACACAACAAGAGGTATTCGATGTAAGTGGTGCAGGTGATACGGTTGTATCTATGATGATGACATGCCTTGCTAGCGGTCTATCTATGCGTTTGGCGTTACATATCGCAAATGGTGCTGCTGGCATTGTCGTATCTAAGGTGGGCACATATCCAATCCACCGATCTGAACTATTGGATTTATGGCATTCTTATAAGCATAGTGTTCAATCGAAGCCTTTATACACAAAAGAAGAGATGAAACAGCTTATTACACAATGGCAAAACAAGGGTGAAACTGTTGTGTTTACAAATGGTTGCTTTGACATTCTTCATCGTGGACATATTACGTACTTACAAGAGGCAGCTCAATTAGGTGACCATCTAATTATTGGTTTGAATTCCGATGCTTCTGTTAGACGTCTAAAGGGCGAAACACGTCCCATCGTAAGTGAAGAAGATCGCGCAGCATTATTAAGTGCGTTGCGTTGTATCGATGGTGTGGTTTTATTCGAAGAGGATACACCAGCTGAACTATTAGCTTATTTACGTCCTAATACGCTAGTTAAGGGCGGCGATTATAAAATAGAAGATATTGTTGGACGTGAGTCCGTAGATCATGTAGAGGTACTTTCATTTAAAGAAGGTTACTCTACATCAGATATTGTAGGGAAAATAGCTACTATGGCTAAGGAGGGTAAATTATGATTATCGTAACAGGCGGTGCTGGTTTTATCGGTAGTAATATTGTAAAAGCATTAAATGACCGTGGTCGTACAGATATTCTTATTGTTGATGATCTTACAGATGGTCGTAAAATCCGAAATATTCAAAATTTAGAATTCTTGGATTATATCGATTGTGATGATTTTGATTGTGCTATTGCTGATGGTACATTTGATGTAGGTCCTATCGAAGTAGTATTTCATGAAGGTGCTTGTGCGGACACAATGGAATATAACGGCAAATATATGATGAAGAACAACTATGAAGGTTCTAAAAATCTATTCCATTATTGCCAAGACCGTCGTATTCCATTCATCTATGCATCCTCTGCATCTACTTATGGCAATGGTACTAATGGTTTCGTAGAAAAACCAGAAGCCGAAGAAGCACTTAATCCATATGCGTACTCTAAATTGTTATTTGATCGCTATGTACGTAAATATGAAGGTGAGTATACAGCGCAAGTTGTAGGTTTACGTTACTTCAATGTATATGGTCCTAATGAGGCTCATAAAGATAAAATGGCTTCATTAGTTCGTCAAATGTTCTACAAAAATAAAGAAACTGGTATTATCAATCTATTTGAAGGTACAGATGGCTACGAAGATGGTGGTCAAACACGTGACTTTATTTATGTTAAAGATGTAGTTAATGTAAACTTCTATTTCTGGGAACATCCTGAAATTTCTGGTACTTTCAACTGCGGTACAGGTAATGCCCATAGCTTCAACCAATTTATGCAAGCTGTTATTGACTATAACGGTAAAGGCAAAATTGAATATATTCCATTCCCAGAGGTATTAAAAGGCAAATACCAAAGCTTTACAGAGGCTGATACTACTAAATTGTTGGCTGCTGGTTATGATAAAGGGTTCCATAAAATGGAAGATGCTGTTAAAGAATATTGTGAATTACTCGATAATAACGAAGGGTACTTACGTTAATGCGCAAAGTATTATTTTTAGATCGCGATGGTGTTATCAACAAAGATGTTAGCTATCTATATAAAATCAGCGATTTAGAATGGGTAGATGGAGCTAAAGAAGCACTGGCTTATGCGTATAGCAAGGGCTATGATCTCATTGTAGTGACCAATCAAAGTGGTGTAGCTAGAGGTTATTATAAGGAATCTGATGTTCAGATTTTACATGATCACATGGCTCATGAACTAGATCGTAGTGGGGCACCAATTTTACATTTTTATTATTGCCCTCACCATAAAGAAGGCTCTGTAGCTCTTTATGCCGTTGATTGTGAATGTAGAAAGCCAAAGCCTGGTATGATTAATCAGGCTATTAAGGATTATGATGTAGACCCTAAAAGTAGTTTCCTTATTGGCGATAGTCAGCGCGATGTTGATGCAGCAGAAGCGGCTGGTGTAAAAGGCTATCTATTTACAGGTACAAATTTGTTAGATTTTATTAAGACTATTATTTAGCTCATTATTTATTTTACGCTTACTTTAGAGTAAATCAGATTCAACGGTGTTATGAGGCTTTTTAGTTGTGGTGTTGTATTTTGGGAGGCTATATGAAAGATTACAAGAATATACTCATCATTAAGATGAGTTCTTTAGGTGATGTAATTCATGCATTGCCTACCTTGTATGCAGTGCGTAAAAATTGGCCTAATGCGCATATTACATGGGCAATTCATGAACAATTTGAGAGTCTCCTACCTGGTAAACCATGGGTAGATGATGTAATCATTATCGACAAGAAACAACTTAAAAAGCCTGCTTATCTATGGCAGTTACGTAAGGATTTACATAGCCGTCATTTTGATATGACTTTAGACCTTCAATGTATTGCAAAGAGCGCCATTGTATCATTATTATCTGGTGCGCCTGAAAAATATGGCTACTGGGAACTTCGTGAAGGCAGTAATTTAGTTAATAAAGCACTTGTTGGTGAACATAAATACGATCATGTTATCGAACGATACCTCGATACCGTACGTGCTCTTGGAGGCGATGTAGAAGGCGTAGAGTTTCCTATGCCTGCTTATGTGGAGGCGGAGAAGTCCGTTAAGCATAAGTTACAATCTCATGGTGTAGAAGATGAATATGTAGTAGTTGTACCAGGTGCTCGCTGGATTGTTAAGGAATGGCCACTTCTTAACTTTGGTGAGCTATGTATCCGCTTATGTGAATCAGGTAAAAAAGTAGTTATTGCTGGTGCTCCAGATGATGCAGAAAAAGGAGCTTTCATAGAAAACTATGTGAAAAATAAGAATCTCATCAACCTAGTGGGGTCTACATCTATGCCAGAGCTAATTGAGTTGATTCGACACTGTGAAATTTTCATCAGTGCTGATACGGGCCCTTTGCATATTGCTAATGCTCTGAAGCGGCCTTTGATTGCATTATTTGGAACCACATCTCCAAAACGAACTGGTCCATATGGAGGGAGTCATGTACATCTTATTATTTCACCTACATCAAAGGCTACACCTGAACAGCCATTAGTAGATGATCCCGATTGTATGGCTCAAATTCCTGTAGATGCTGTGTGGTCTGTATATGAGCAAGTAATTGGAAAGGAACTATAATGGAACTTGATTATAAACGCATTGTGGTCACCTTTCTCATGCACTTAGGTGATGTTATTTTAACGACTCCATTCTTAGAGGTGCTACGTAAAGCGGCTCCACATAGTCATATTACATATGTAATAGATGAAAAACTGCAACAAGTGATGCAATATAATCCAAATATTGATGAACTTATCGTTGTAGATAAAAAGGGGCGTCATAATAGTATTTCTGGGCTCAATGAGATAGCTCGAGAGATTAATGCAAAGGGTAAACCTGATATCGTTATCAATTTACATCCTAATGAACGTACTTCCTATTTAGCCTGGAAGATTCATGCGCCCATTACGACTGGTATGAGTCATTTTTTATTTAGACCGTTTATGACAAAGTATACCCGTCTAGACCGTAAAACTCGCCACGCTGCAGATATGTACATCAATGTACTAGAACAATTAGGTGTAACGGATATTTCTAACTCTGGTTTACATATTGAAACTTGTGAGGCATGGCGCCGTGAGGCTCAGGAGTTCTATGCTAGTCATGGTTTAACAGATAGTGATACGCTCATCGGTTTTAATATTGGTAGTGCTGTTCCTGAGAAACGCTGGCCTGCTGAACGATTTGCCCATGTAGCTGATTATTTGGGTCATTTAGGGTATAAAACAGTATTCTTTGGCGGCCCTATGGATCTCGAAATGGTGCAACCTGTAGTAGAACAAATGGAAACGAAACCGATTGTGGCTACCGGAAAATTCCAGTTAGGACCGTTGGCAGCGGCAATGAGCCGCTGTAATCTATTGATTACAAATGACTCTGGTCCTATGCATGTGGCCATCAGCCAAAAGGTGCCAATTGTGGCGCTTTACGGTCCATCAAATCCATTCTTTTATGGTCCATATCAAGCTCATGCTATCGTTCTGGAAACGATGGACTCCTATGAGGTTGGTAAAAGCATGAAAAAGATTATTAAAGAAGGAAATTATAAAGGCTTGTCCGTAATTTCTGAAGAGCAGGTTATTAAAGCAGCGGAAACGTTGCTTTCAGAATCGAAATAAACATATGAACTATATTGTATTTGATTTAGAGTGGAATCAACCCTATAGCAATGACATTAGCTTTATGAAGCGCACAAAAATGCCACTAACAGGGGAAATCATTCAAATCGGAGCGGTAAAACTGAATGAAAAGATGGACATTGTAGATCATTTTACAATGTTCATCAAACCACAATACCTGCCACGGATGCATAAACATGTCCGTGAATTGACAGGTATTACATCACGAGAACTCGATCATGGTGTGCCCTTTAAGACGGCTATGCAGCACTTTCAAAACTGGTGTGGTGATGAGTATATGTTGTTATCTTGGGGGTCTGATGACATTCTCATATTGCGTGAAAATCTAATGCTTCATAGGATGAAAGCTTTATCTTATGATCAATGGGTAGATGCACAGATGATTTATGCTTATCAGCGATATGGTACGAGTCAACAGTATTCTGTGGCTCATGCCATGGAGGACCTAAATATATCTACGGAGCATTTATCTGCTCATAATGCATTACATGATGCTGTATTTACGGCTCATATATGTCAAAAGCTAGATATACAACAAGGTATTTTACATTATGATCTAATTCGAAAGGAAAGCAGTAATCCTTTCTTATATCCACCAATTTTAACGTTCTTTATGTATGAGAACTTTCCTGAAAAGAAGCGCATTGTTCATGATAGAAGGGTTCGATTATCATTCTGCCCGTATTGTCAGACCCGCTTGGAAATGACGCGGCCAGAACGATTGCAAGGTGATAAGCATCTCGCTATAGGCGTTTGTCCTAAACATGGCGATTTTGCAGTGCAACTTAAAGTTGGAAAATATACGATTAAGTCCGGCAGTACTAAATTCTACGTTACAAAGGTATTAACGCATTGTACGGACGAAATTCGTTCTCTATATACTCAGAAGTCTGAAATTAATCGAGAGAAAGAGCGAAAATATTTGGAATTTCGCCGGGCGGAACTTGAAAAGGACCGCCAAAAATAATTTTATTAATTCCTGTTCACATCTATAGTTTTTTAATTATTAGCTTGTGAGCATTTAGAAAGGATAGATTATGGAACGCAAATATGCATGGCATAATTACGACGATGCCACTATGGAAAAGGTATATGCCTTAAGTGATACATATCGTCAATTTTTAGATAATGGTAAAACAGAACGGGAATGCGTAGTGCAGGCCGTTGAATTTGCAGAAGCAAAAGGATATGTAAATTTAAAAGATATTATTAAATCCAATACGCCAATTAAAGCAGGAGACAAGCTTTATTACACACATATGGATAAATCCATTGCTTTATTTAATATTGGTACTGATGATATTGAATTGGGTATGAATATCTTAGGTGCTCATATTGACTCTCCACGTATCGATGTAAAACAAAACCCACAATATGAAGATAGCAATCTTGTATTTTGGGATACTCATTACTATGGAGGCATTAAAAAATACCATTGGGTTGCTATGCCTCTTGCTATTCATGGCGTTGTAGTAAAAACAGATGGTACTCGTATCAACATCAATATTGGGGATAACGAAAATGATCCTGTATTCTGCATTACAGATTTGTTACCGCATTTGGGACAAGAGCAAATGCAAAAGAATGCAGCTAAGGTAATTGAAGGGGAAGCTCTTGATTTACTCATAGGCAGTCGTCCTGTAAAAGATGAAGAAAAAGAAGGGGTTACTAAATTTATTAACAACCTGCTTGAAAAAGAATATGGCTTTGTAGAACGTGATTTATTATCTGCAGAGCTCGAAATTGTACCAGCAGGTAAGGCGCGTGATATGGGCTTTGATCGTTCCATGGTTATGGCCTATGGTCAAGACGATCGCGTATGCGCGTACACATCTTTAGTGGCTATGCTTGAAGTAGACAATGTTAAACGTACTACTTGTTGCTTGCTTGTAGATAAAGAAGAAATTGGTTCTGTAGGCGCCACTGGTATGCAATCTCGTTTCTTTGAAAATGCAGTAGCAGAAGTTCTCACACTTATGGGTAAACCTAATTCTGTAAGTGTACGACGCACATTGGAAAATTCTCGTATGTTATCTTCCGATGTTAGCGCTGGCTATGATCCGCTATATGCGTCTGCGTATGAAAAGAAAAATGCTTCTTACCTTGGTATGGGGGTAGTATTCAATAAATTTACTGGCTCTCGCGGTAAAGCTGGCTCTAATGATGCCAATGCTGAATACATGGGCTTTATTCGTCGTGTTATGGAATCTAATAATGTAACATACCAAACTGCAGAGCTTGGTAAGGTTGATCTCGGCGGTGGTGGTACCATTGCTTATATCATGGCATTATACGGTATGAATGTTATCGACTGTGGCGTGGCTGTGCTTAGTATGCATGCTCCATGGGAGGTTACATCCAAGGCAGATATTTACGAGGCTAAACAATGCTATGTTGCGTTCTTAAATGCAGCTGATGAATCAATCTAAAATTATGGGGCTTTCACCATTGGTGAAAGTCCATTCTATGTGAGGTATATATGAATCAAACAGATTTAGGCGCAGCCATAGAGGCAGCGAAGGGAGAGGCTACAGAGGTTAAGACTGTAAAGGTCGATATCTTTGATATTCCTGAAACAAAGGCAGAAGAGTATATTGCTAATCGTGAAGAGGTAGCAGAAGCTGCAGCACAAGTTATGAAGCCTTACTGTGTAACGGTAAAACGTGAAACATTAGATCCTGAAGAAGGGGAGGCTGTGGTTGGTTATTATGTAACGGGTGAAATTTTAATGTGTGTCATCCTCGATCCATTTGAAGTGCCCGTTATGAAGGTAGCTCTTGATAAAGGGACCCTTAAAGACTATATTTTAGCGGCCAATGAGCTAACAGAAGATATGTTAGCATCTCTTGAAAAATAAGAGGATTTCATATTTTTATGTGTCCTATAAATGGACAAATGTAAAATACTTTAATCTGCTACATTGATGTAGTAAAGAAATTTGTTTATAATAGATGTATTATAGTCATTGCAGATAGGAAGGAAATCCCCATGAATTTAAAAAAAGGTATTGCCCTAGCGCTCACGGCGGCAGCATTAATGGCATTTACAGGCTGTGGCTCCAATGGAACAACTTCGAATGGTGAATACAAGGTTGGCGTAGTACAACTGGTAGAACATCCTGCACTTGATGCAGCAAACAAAGGTTTTGTTGATGCTCTAAAAGAAAAGGGCTTAGCTGATAAAATCACCTTTGACCAACAAAATGCACAAGCAGATCAATCTAATTTGAACAGCATTGCACAGCGTTTTGTATCTGATCGCAAAAACTTAATCTTAGCGATTGCAACACCGGCAGCGCAATCTATGGCGAATGCAACTCATGATATTCCAATCTTGGGTACTGCTATCACTGATTACGAAGCGGCTAAACTTGTTAAATCTAATGAAAAACCTGGTGGTAACGTGTCTGGTACATCCGATATGAATCCAGTAGAACAACAAGTTGATTTAATTTTACAAGTATTGCCGAATGCAAAAACTATCGGCACAATTTATAGCTCTAGTGAAGTAAACTCTCAAATTCAAGTTGAGAAAATGAAAGCTTACGCAGCTACAAAAGGTATTAAGGTTGAAGAGGTTACCGTTTCCAATGTAAACGATATTCAACAAGCAGCACAAAATCTTGTATCTCAACGTGTAGACGCAATTTATGTGCCAACAGATAATGTAGTAGCTTCTGCGATGAGCAATCTTGTAGCGATTACCGATCCAGCAAAAATCCCTGTATTTGGCGGTGAAGATAACCACGTAAAAGGTGGTGCCGTAATGTCCTTGTCCGTAGATTACTACAAACTTGGATACCAAACAGGTTTAATGGCAGCTAAAATTTTAACTGGTGAAGCTAAAGTTGAAGATATGCCTATTGAAATGCAAAAAGAATTTAAATTAGTTGTAAGTAAAGATAAATTACAAAAATTGGGCATCACATTACCAGAAGAATTGATGAACAAAGCAACTATGATTTAATACACAACTGGTAAGGAGTTACATATGAACTGGAAAAAAGGTATTGCAGTAGCACTTAGTGCTATCTCTATTATGGCAATGGTAGCTGGTTGCGGTTCCAACACAGCAACTAATGATCAAAAGAAAATCGGCGTTATTCAATTGGTAGAACATCCATCCCTTGATGCTGCTAACAAAGGCTTTGTTGATGGCCTTGCATCTAAAGGTTATAAAGATGGGGAAAACATCAAATTAGACCAACAAAATGCTCAAGCTGACCAATCCAATTTGAATAGTATTGCTCAACGCTTTGTATCTGATAAAAAAGATTTAGTATTAGCCATTGCAACGCCAGCAGCACAAACTATGGCAAATGCTTCTCATGATATTCCTATCATGGGTACTGCTATTACAGACTACGTTACAGCGAAACTCGTTCAATCTAACGAACATCCAGGTGGTAATGTATCTGGTACATCTGATATGACACCTGTAGAAAAAGAGGTTGACCTTATTATTGCATTAGTACCAAATGTAAAACGTATTGGTGCTATTTACACATCTTCTGAAATCAACTCCCAACTTCAAGTTGAAAAAATGAAAGCTTATGCAGCTACTAAAGGTATCACTGTTGTAGAAGCAACTGTTTCTAATGTAAATGATATCCAACAAGCGGCTACAAATCTTGTAAACCAAGATGTACAAGCAATTTATACACCAACTGATAATGTATTGGCATCTGCTATGGCTAACTTAGCTCAAATTACTGATGCTGCTAAAATTCCAGTATTTGCTGCTGATGAAGGTATGACAATGACTGGTGGTGTGGCAACATATTCTGTGGACTACTATAAATTAGGTTATCAAACTGGTTTAATGGCTGCAAAAGTGCTTTCTGGTGAAGCTAAAATTTCTGATTTAGCCATTGAAACACAAAAAGATATTAAGTTAACTGTTAACGAAGAACGTGCTAAAAAATTAGGTATCACAATTCCTGAAGCACTTCGTAAAGATATGAAACAATAGAGGAGATTTTGATGTTAGATTTAGTGGTAGGCACCATAACAACAGGCCTTTTATGGTCTTTGTTAGCGGTTGGTGTTTTCATTACCTTCCGTGTATTAGATGTGGCTGACTTAACCGTAGAAGGTACGTTCCCAATGGGGGCAGCCATTTCTGCAATTTTAATTACAAGTGGTATGAACCCAATCCTATCTATCTTGATTGCCGGCATTGGCGGTATGGCCGCAGGTGCTGTAACAGGTTGGATTCATACAAAATTGAAGATTCCTGCATTGTTAGCTGGTATCTTAACAATGATTGCTTTATATTCCATTAATCTTCATATTATGGGGAAAGCTAACGTATCCTTGCTTCGTATGGATACCATTTATTCAATTATCGGTAGTGTACTCCACACAGCAAATATGTGGTCTGCAGCTATCGTAGGTGTTATCGTAGCTGTTGTAGTATGCTTACTATTATTCTGGTTCTTTGGTACAGAAATTGGTACAGCATTACGTGCAACAGGTGTTAACCCTCAAATGATTCGTGCTCAAGGTGTAAATACTGACAACATGATCGTTCTAGGTCTTTTGATTTCCAACGGTTTTGTTGGTATGTCTGGTGCATTGATTGGTCAATTCCAAGGCTTTGCCGACGTAGGTATGGGTATTGGTACTATCGTAATTGGTTTGGCTTCCGTAATTATCGGTGAGGTAGTATTTGGTACAAAATCCTTCGTACGTAGCCTCATTGCTGTAGTACTTGGTTCTATCGTATATCGTATCGTTATTGCAGCTGTACTTTATATGGGTATGCCACCAAACGATTTGAAATTATTCACTGCTATTCTTGTTGCCATCGCGCTTTCCTTGCCTACATTGAAAGCAAAATGGTTGGCTCGCTAAGGAGGGGGACACTATGTTAGAAGTAAAAAATATGGTAAAAACCTTCTTTAAGGGCACAATCAATGAAAAAACTGCTCTTCAAGGTATTGATCTTCGATTAGAAGAAGGCGATTTCTGTACTGTAATCGGTGGTAATGGTGCTGGTAAAAGTACGTTGCTAAACTCCATTGCTGGTGTATTTCCAGTAGATGAAGGCTCCATTACAATCAATGATATTGATGTCACAAAAATGCCAGAATACAAACGTGCTAAATACATTGGTCGTGTATTCCAAGATCCTATGGTTGGTACGGCAGGTAATATGCAAATAGAGGAAAACTTGATTCTTGCTATGCGCCGTGGTAAAAACTTAGGTCTTAAATGGGCTTTCAAAGATAGTGAACAAGCATTCTTTAAGGAACGCCTTGCATTATTAGGTTTAGGCCTTGAAGATCGTTTGTCTGCTCGTATGGGCTTATTATCTGGTGGTCAACGCCAATCTATTACATTATTAATGGCAACTATGCTTCGTCCAGAGCTTTTATTGCTAGACGAACATACAGCGGCCCTTGACCCTAAGACGGCAGAAAATGTTTTGCAATTAACAGATAAACTTGTATCAGAACATAACTTAACAACTCTTATGATTACTCATAATATGCGCGATGCATTGCGCTTTGGTAATCGCCTCATCATGATGGATGCTGGTCGCATTATCTATGATGTAAAAGGGGACGAAAAGAAAAAATTAACAGTTGCCGATTTATTACAAAAATTCGAAGTAGCTGGAGAAAATGCATTGAGCGACCGCATGGTACTTGGTGCAAAATAATAGAAGAGGGCTGTGGCCCTCTTTTATTTATTTACTGTATTTATTCTTTACAAGATAAGGTAGATACTGTATACTAAATAAGGTCGTAAGACATATCGTAAGCGAAGTATTCGAATCTCCAACGGTTACTTAAGCTTATCGGGATTATTTATTTTTTAGGAGGTAACATTAATGTTAACTACAGAAGCTAAATTAGCAGTAATTAAAGAATACGCTACTCATGAAGGTGACACTGGTTCTCCAGAAGTACAAGTTGCGATTTTAACAAGCCGCATCCAATACTTAACAGATCACTTGAAAGAACACAAAAAAGACCATCATTCCCGTCGTGGTTTGTTGAAATTGGTTGGTCAACGCCGTAACATGCTTGACTATCTTCGTCGTAAAGATATCGAACGTTACCGTTCCCTTATCGAACGTCTTGGTCTTCGTAAATAATAAAATTAGCCGTCCTATTGGACGGCTTTTTTATTTTATTTCTCTATGTTATAATAACGTTAGGCAAAGGGAAACGAATGCCGATATTCAATTGTGGCAACACAAAAAAAGGACAGAGCGGCAACTCTGTCCTTTTTTATTGTGCTAGTTGCTATCTAAATCTACTATCTAGCCACTTGATGATGTAATGGCAAGTTACACCACCTATGATAGAGATTATAAGGGAAATGAGATATTCAATCACGACAACACCTCCTTTCTGTTGCCAGAATAGGAGTTAGCAACAACTAGAGTATAACATAATAGTATGAACTAACGTATACTATAATTAATTGAAAATAGCTTATTTTTTCTTGATGATATATAATAAGAAGGTATACATATAAGAAGATTTTTAGGAGGAATAGGAATGGAACAATTCCAAATGGACCTAGCTGGTCGTATGCTTACGATCGAGACTGGGGAACTTGCAAAACAAGCTGGCGGTGCCGTAATGGTTGGTTACGGTGATACTCGTGTACTCGTTACTGCTACAGGTTCTAAAGAGGCGAAGGATATCGATTTCTTCCCACTTACAGTAGACTATGAAGAAAAAATGTACGCTGTTGGTCGTTTACCAGGTGGCTTCATTAAACGTGAAGCGCGTCCACCTGAATCTGCGATTTTGAATAGCCGTTTGATTGACCGTCCTATTCGTCCATTATTTGATAAAGGTGTACGTAATGAAGTACACGTAGTGGCAACTGTTATGTCCGTTGATCAAGATTGCGATCCAGCAATCTGTGGTATGATTGGCGCTTCAGCTGCTTTATCCATTTCTGATATTCCTTGGAATGGTCCTATTGCAGGCGTTCGTATGGGGCGTATCAACGGTGAATTTGTTGTGAACCCAACAAAAGAACAATTAGAAGCAACAGATCTTAATATCGTTGTAGCTGGTACAAAAGATGCTATCCTCATGGTTGAAGGTGGTGCTCAAGAGGTTCCAGAAGAAACTATTCTTGAAGTCATCATGGCAGCTCATGAAGAAATCAAAAAAATCGTAGCTTTCCAAGAAGATATGAAAGCAAAAGTGGGCAAGGAAAAACGCGTATTTGAAAGCAAAGACGTGCCAGCTGAAATCGCTGATGCAGTTCGTGCGTATGGTCATGATAAACTTGATGCAGCAGTACGTTGTGCAGATAAACAACAACGTGATGCGCAAGAAAGCGAAGTACGTGCCGATGTATTAGCTCACTTTGAAGAAATCTACCCAGATAACTTGGCGGATGTAAATAAAGCATTTGACGCAATGACAAAAGAAATCGTGCGTCATATGATTACAGTAGAAAAAATCCGTCCAGATGGCCGTAAACTTGATGAAGTTCGTCCAATCTCTTGCCGTACAGGTGTATTACCTCGTACACATGGTTCTGGCTTATTTACTCGTGGTCAAACTCAAGTATTGAACGTTGCTACTGTAGCTCCATTGTCTGAAACTCAAACAATTGATGGCATTGGTTTAGAAACAGAAAAACGTTACATTCACCACTATAATTTCCCATCCTTCTCCGTAGGTGAAACTCGTTCCTCTCGTGGTCCTGGTCGCCGTGAAATTGGTCATGGTGCGTTGGCTGAACGTGCATTGGTACCTGTAATTCCTAGTGAAGAAGAATTCCCATATGCATTGCGCTTAGTATCTGAAGTATTGGAATCCAATGGTTCTAGCTCCATGGCATCTGTATGTGGTTCCACATTATCCTTGATGGATGCTGGTGTACCTATTAAAGCTCCTGTAGCTGGTATCGCTATGGGTCTCGTAACTCAAGGCGAACACTACACAATCTTAACTGATATTCAAGGCATGGAAGATGCTCTTGGTGACATGGACTTTAAAGTGGCTGGTACAGCAAAAGGTGTAACAGCAATTCAAATGGATATTAAAATTTCCGGCTTATCTCGTGAAATCCTTCATGAAGCATTAGAACAAGCTCATAAAGGCCGTATGCATATCATGGGTATCATGCTTGATACAATTGCTGAACCACGTCAACAAATGTCTCAATACGCTCCACGTATTATTACAATGAAAATTGATCCAGATAAGATTCGTGATGTAATTGGTTCTGGCGGTAAAGTAATTCGTGGTATCATCGATGAAACAGGTGCAAAAATCGACATCGAAGATGATGGCACAGTATTCATCGCTTCTGTAGATCAAGATGGTGCTGCTAAAGCACAACAAATCATTGAAAACCTTACTAAAGAGGTTGAAGTAGGTGAAGTATACCTTGGTAAAGTAACTCGTTTGATGGCATTTGGTGCTTTTGTAGAAGTATTACCAGGTAAAGAAGGTCTTGTACACATTTCCAAACTTGCGAAAGAACGCGTTGAAAATGTAGAAGACGTAGTAAATGTAGGCGATGAGATTATGGTAAAAGTTATCGAAATCGATAAACAAGGCCGTATCAACTTGTCCCGTAAAGATTGTTTAAAATAAGAGGTGTTATATGGATATTCGTGGCTTTGAAGTAGTTTCTGCTTTTGAAGAACAAGATATCAATTTACCGACACGTAAAACAACAGAAAGCGCAGGCTATGATATTGAATGCGCTGAAGCTGTTACTTTAGAACCAGGTCAAGTAGTATTAGTGCCAACAGGTATTAAAGCTTTCATGGCATACGATGAATACCTTGCCATTCACATTCGTTCTAGTATGGCCATTAAACGCCATCTAGCACTTGTAAATAGTACAGGCATTATCGACAGCGATTATTATAATAATGAGGACAATGAAGGTCATATCATGATCGCTTTACTCAATTATGGTAAAGAAACAGTTTCCCTTGAAAAAGGTGAACGCGTAGCGCAAGGTATTTTCTCTAAATACCTTATCACTAACGATGACGATGCTACAGGCATTCGTACAGGTGGTATTGGTAGCACTGGTGCTATGTAAACAACATACAATTCTAAATAGAATGGTGAAAGCCGCTCAACTAAAGTTGGGCGGCTTTTTCTAATTATTGTCTTTAGACTGGTTCGCGACGTAGTCGCGAATCATTAAACCACCCGCTATGCGGGTGCGGCAACGAAAGTTATACAAAAAAATCACCTTGCTTAAGTATAATGTAGGTGTTCAAGCCGCATTATATGCAAAAGAAAGGTGATTTTATATGGCAACAAAGACACAGAGCCTTGCGCACACAAAATGGTTATGCAAATACCACATAGTATTTACACCTAAGTATAGACGTAAAGTTATATATAATCAATACAGAAATAGTTTACGTGAAATACTGAGACGTTTGTGTGAATATAAGGGCGTCAAGATTATAGAGGGGGAGCTTATGGCAGATCATGTGCATATGCTAGTATTAATCCCACCTAAAATATCAGTTTCATCTTTTATGGGATATCTAAAGGGTAAAAGTGCACTAATGATGTTCGATAAACACGCAAACTTAAAGTATAAATTTGGAAATAGACACTTTTGGTCCGAGGGATATTATGTAAGTACGGTAGGTTTAAATGAAGCTACCGTAAAAAAATATATACGTGAGCAAGAGTTACATGACCAGATGAAAGATAAACTTAGTGTAAAAGAATATGAGGACCCTTTTAAGGGTAGCAAGTAATACATATCCCCTTTAAGGGGAGCGTTACGAGTCAATGGCTATGCGGCTTGAACGTAGTGAAAGCCAGCGCCTTTAGACGCTGGCCTAGTACTACGGGCTTATAGCCCGTGAGCAAACCACCCGTTTTACGGGTGGTTCTGATTGTACGCCGAATAGGCATGACTAAACCCCCAGTTAAACTGGGGGTCGGTAAAAAATTCTTAGAGAAAAGGAAAGAACCTCCTAGTGATAGAATGAAGTTGGTCTGGCAACCACAACATTTCAACATAGGAGGTTCAATGTCAATGAATGACGTAAAAAGCTTATCACATAGTAAATGGAGATGTAAATATCATATTGTTTTTGCTCCAAAGTATAGAAGACAAATAATTTACGGTCGGATAAAAGCTGATGTAGGTAAAATCTTACGAGATTTATGTAAGAGAAAAAATGTAGAGATAATAGAAGCGGAATGCTGTCCGGATCATATTCATATGCTAGTAACGATACCACCACATTTAAGCGTATCGAGTTTTATGGGATATTTAAAAAGTAAAAGTAGCCTCATGATATTCGATAAACACGCAAATTTAAAATATAAGTATGGAAATAGACATTTCTGGTGTAGAGGATATTATGTGGATACGGTAGGACGATATGAAGGAGCGATAAAAGAGTATATTCGCAATCAACAACAAGAGGATATAGCGCAAGATACATTAAACTTTAAAGAATATACCGACCCGTTTACGGGTGAGCCAGTAAAATAGGCAAAATAAAAGCCCCCGAGTAGGGGTCAGCCAGTGGTAATAGAGTGGTTGTCAGATCATTCAATGCCCTCTTTAGAGGGCCACCACTAGAGAAAGACCCTTATAGGGTCAGAGCAAACCACCCGTTCTACGGGTGGTTATGATAAAATTTTTTAAATTAATTATTAACACACACGGATACGTGTATTATAATTACATCATAAGGTGAAAGATATCACCAACATGTAGAACGGAAAGTCTTAGATTCTAATAGCAATCCTATAACATAAAAAGCTTGATTAAGATGAGTATAGAATCTAGTATAATTTAATAGTTATCGTTCATAAACGATTTATAAGGTTAGACACTAGCAGCAATCCATTGATTAAATAACCAGAAAAAGTGATTTTGGAGACCTTTTGGTCTAGAGTATCGTGTCTAGTTTGACTATTGGAACCTTATTTTTGTGTACATAATTTGTGCTATAATGAAGAGTAGGTTTTATAAGGTAACAATCATTTTATATACGAGGAATCATATATGGCAATTAGCAAAGAGATACAAAAATCTAGCGAAATGAAATTTGATGGTAAACTAATTAAAGTTACTTATGATATAGCTGATGTTAATGGTAATGAAGCGTGGCGAGAGGTAGTTCATCATCCAGGGGCAACTGCGATTGTAGTTGTTACGGAAGATAATAAAATCGTAATGGAGCGCCAATTCCGTTATGCTCTGCAACAGCCTATGCTTGAAATTCCAGCAGGTAAATTGGATCCTAATGAAGAGCCTCTAACTTGTGCTAAACGTGAGTTAGCAGAGGAGACAGGATATCGTGCTAACGAGTGGATTCCATTAGGTACTATTGCAACAAGTCCTGGTTTCTGTAATGAAGTATTACATTTATATTTAGCAAAAGATCTCACTATGGGTGAAACTAATTGGGATCCCGACGAGTATGTAGAGCTTGAGTATTTTACTTTGCCTGAATTATTAGAGGCAATTAAGGGTGAACAAATTAAGGATAGTAAATCTTTGGCAGCCCTTATGCTTGCTATGCCGTACCTCAAATAGTATTACGTAATAGGAGGATATATGTTTAAACGAATTATCCTATTAGTTATGGACTCTGTTGGTATCGGTCATGCTGCTGATGCTACAAAATTTGGTGATGAAGGTTCTAATACATTAGGTCATATTGAATCGACGGCTGGTCAGATTCATTGTCCTAATTTAAAATCTATTGGCTTAGATCAAATTGCTGATATTTCTGATACTGGTGAAAGCATTAAAGGTGCTTTTGGCCGCATGGCTGAGCTCAGTACTGGTAAAGATACGACTAGTGGTCATTGGGAGATGATGGGGCATCCTGTTACCGTTCCATTCCCAACCTTTTACGAAGGTTTTCCAAAAGAATTAATGGATACTTTCACAAAGGAAACGGGATATGGTTATTTAGGTAATGAAGTTGCATCTGGGACAGAAATTATTGAGCGTCTGGGAGCAGAGCACATCAAAACAGGTAAGCCTATTGTATATACCTCGGCAGATTCTGTATTTCAAATTGCCGCCCATGAGGATGTGATCCCTCTAGAGGAACTATATCGTATATGTCAAATTACCCGTGATAAGGTTTGCGTTGGTGATTATTATGTAGGCCGTATCATCGCTCGTCCATTCGTAGGTGAGCTTGGCAGTTTTGTACGTACCTCAAATCGTCATGATTATAGTCGTATGCCAGAGAAAAAGATGGTACAACAAGAGTTACAAGATGCAGGTGTACCAACCGTAGCCGTTGGGAAAATCGGAGATATTTATGCCCATGTAGGATGGGATGAAAGCTATCCAACAAAGACTAATTCCCATGGCATGAATATTGTTCCATACTTACTTGGCTCCTCTTTTGAGCATGGACTAATGATGGTTAACCTTGTTGAATTTGATAGCTTATATGGTCATCGCAGAAATGTAGATGGATACAAACGGGCTATTGAGGACTTTGATTACCAACTAGGCGGCTTATTGCAATTACTGAATGATGACGATTTACTACTCATCACCGCTGACCATGGAAACGATCCAACTTGGAAGGGAACCGATCATACTCGTGAATTAGTACCAATTCTTGGTTATAGTCCACGTATTGATGGCCCCATAGACCTTGGCGATAGAAAAACCTTTGCTGATATTGGGGAAACTATATTAGAAAACTTTGGTCTGAAACAATGGGGCATTGGAACATCATTCTTAGAGAAACTTAGTAAATAATTTTCTAATATGTTTTTTGTACTTTTAGGTTCAGAATCTATATTATTACCTATGTACGACACTGATATAATTTCAAAATAACAAAATAATATGCTATATATGAGATACTACCAGTTAAAAATAAATAGTTTTAACTGGTAGTATCTTTAAAATAGTTAGTTACATCATAAAGAACGACCAACTTATGTACATCATAAGTTGATCGTTTTTTTGTACGCCGAATAGGCATGACTAAACCCCCAGTTAAACTGGGGGTCGGTAAAAAATTCTTAGAGAAAAGGAAAGAACCTCCTAGTGATAGAATGAAGTTGGTCTGGCAACCACAACATTTCAACATAGGAGGTTCAATGTCAATGAATGACGTAAAAAGCTTATCACATAGTAAATGGAGATGTAAATATCATATTGTTTTTGCTCCAAAGTATAGAAGACAAATAATTTACGGTCGGATAAAAGCTGATGTAGGTAAAATCTTACGAGATTTATGTAAGAGAAAAAATGTAGAGATAATAGAAGCGGAATGCTGTCCGGATCATATTCATATGCTAGTAACGATACCACCACATTTAAGCGTATCGAGTTTTATGGGATATTTAAAAAGTAAAAGTAGCCTCATGATATTCGATAAACACGCAAATTTAAAATATAAGTATGGAAATAGACATTTCTGGTGTAGAGGATATTATGTGGATACGGTAGGACGATATGAAGGAGCGATAAAAGAGTATATTCGCAATCAACAACAAGAGGATATAGCGCAAGATACATTAAACTTTAAAGAATATACCGACCCGTTTACGGGTGAGCCAGTAAAATAGGCAAAATAAAAGCCCCCGAGTAGGGGTCAGCCAGTGGTAATAGAGTGGTTGTCAGATCATTCAATGCCCTCTTTAGAGGGCCACCACTAGAGAAAGACCCTTATAGGGTCAGAGCAAACCACCCGTTCTACGGGTGGTTATGATTACTTTATAGAAGTATATTTCTTATTTAATTATAGCAAGCCTTTACGCTCCATCATTTCTTTTATATTTAGTAAGGTGGATTTACAAACTACATCATATTCTAGTGTACTCAAGAAATCTGCAAATTTTCTATCATCTTCGTTTTTACAGTTTTCGTAAGGAATTTTACCATTTTGTTGATATGGTTCTAGAATCCGGTTACGTCGGTGCTTCCAAGTATTATAATAAGGACCTTTAAATTTTGTCATAAAGCCATTGCTATCAACTAGTACAAATCCTTCAGACTCATGATGTGAATTAAGTTCCTTATTTATGATGCTATTCAGTTCGTCCATTGTATTAACTTGTTGAATTGTTTTTACAATAGATATTAACTGAGTGTCATACTTTTTAAGGATGGAATCTAGTTCTGCTAGTCGCTCCCTAGAGAAAGATACATCAATATGCTTGCCATTTACATCTAACGTATTTTGAATCATATCAAGTACATAAAGATGGTCTTGGTCATATTTTATAATATGTGTATCTTCTTGACTAATGACTTCAAACATCATAGAACAGCTATTACGTTTTAATAACTCTTTGATTTCTTCTTGTAAGCTTGTAGGTAGTTTTTGGAATAAATTTTTAAACAGATCTACGTGCATACCTTCTGTAGTAGATTTAGAAGCAAAGACTAACTCATCATTAATAACACCAAGAATAGCGAGGTATCCATTTTCTTTAGTTCGAATTTCTACAGGGAAGGAGAGAGTATTAGCTAAATTATTTAACTCAGTTTCTGGTCGTTCATTGAGATTAAAGAATTTATTATAACTACGTAATTTCACATCTCCTGTCATGCGATCAACAAATAACCCTCGAGCCTGTACTGTATTTTCATTCCATAATCGTTTGTGGAATACACGTGAGGTAAAGTTCAAGGAATATAGGTTAGGGGAGCATTTTTTTACTTTTACTAATTTAGAATTACCTAAAATATTAATATCTTCATTTTGCGTGAAAATGACATGTTGTGTCATGTTTTGGTATTCATGGCGCATGTACTCTTTATCGTACACATCATTTTTAATACCATTTTTAGTAAAAGCATCTGCAGTAATATCAATGTATTTGAGTTCTCCACCAAACTCTACTTCTCCTTCTAAGCAGAAGGAACATTTACCATCCGGAACACCGCGATGACCATGAATTTGAATAAAGTCCTGACACATTCCTTTTTCATAATTTGTATCATATATTTTAGCAATATCTGTTTCGTAAGCTCCAAAACCATTTATAAAGGTAGAGGTAGCTATAAAGGTCATGTTAGGTACATAGGAAAGACCAGCATGGGATACTAAATATTTTTTGCCATGAAAGCTGAAAGGATAGCATTGACGAAGTGATTTATAAAAGAGGCGTAATTCTCGTTGAAGTGATTCTACATCTTTTTTCGTCATATCTTTTACGATAGGTGCCACTACTTCTTTCATAAATCGTTTGGAATGATCTAAGTTTGAATTGAATGCAAAGTTTGCAATATGTCGTTCGTGATTACCTTCCAACATAATCGTATTAGGCAATGTACTAAGACGCATCATTTCGTACATCATTTCTTTATTTTCAATACCGCGCTCCAAATAGTCGCCACAAAAGATATACAGTGTTTTTTCATCCCATGGAGTGATAGCTTGTTGTAATGCCGTGTAACAGCCGTGAATATCACCGATGACACGCACTCGTTCATATCGATTCGTTAAATTTACAGTAAAGTAATTGTTGATTTCATCGATAGAATTTATTTTCCTACAAAATTTTGGTAATGTAGTTGTTTTAATCATCTTGTGCATGCGTTGTATAACTTGCTCAGGTACTCGTTTGTAATCTGTTCGTGTAGCATTACGAGCTAAACATTCTTCTAATGAGGTATCTGGTTCGTAGTAATATACAGTATATTTATATTTGTTAAGCAATTCTTTATATGCATTAACAGCTTTAGATGTAGTGTGGGTAGCATCTAAAACGACAAAGTCGCCATTGCTCATTCGTTTCTCTAAGCAATCTAATAGGAGTTCCCAGGCCGGACCATTATCCTCTTGTGAAATATACCAGCCGTTTTCACCAAGGGAAGGGCTGCGTAATAGCATACGGAAATGATCGGCTTCTAAGGTGTAAGCCTCAAGATTGTTGTCACGAATCCACTGAGACTTACCACTAGCAGGAGCACCACGCATTAATAATAGTGTTCTCATAGTAATAGTCCTCTAATCTGCCCATAGGGTGTAATAAAATATAACTGTATAAAAAACGAAACAATCATTATATAAAAAAGGGCATAAAAAAACAGCCTCAACGGAAATCCGAGAGACTGTCTTACTTGCTTTTAAAATTATAAAGCGTTTACTTTAGCTGCAAGGTTGGATTTTTTGCGAGCTGCAGTGTTTTTATGAAGTACACCTTTGGAGGCTGCTTTATCAATTACGCTAGTAGCATGAACAAGTGCTTGTTTTGCTTCTTCTACTGCGCCTGCTTGAACAGCTTCTACGGTTTTACGACTTGCTGTACGGATTTGAGATTTTACAGCGGCGTTTTTCGCACGACGTTCAGCATCCGTTTTTACGCTTCTAATACTGGATTTAATGTTTGGCAATTGAGTCACCTCCTTAAAAATCGTTTCTTATACCTGAATGATTATATCATACCACATATTGATACGCAAGGACTTTTCAGCCCAATATTTTCCTTGTTAATATGAAGTATAAAACATTTTCTATTGTTATTTAACTATAGCATATAAGTCTGTTTTATGAAATCAAGATTATTAATATATTTGCTAGTGTTGTAATTAGTTATTTATTTTGATTTTAAAAGTTACTTAGCTCCCTTATGTTATAATAAAGGATAGAATTAAGCGAGGTGTATTATGAAAAAATTAATGATTATAGATGGCAGTAGTTTGTTATTCCGTGCATTTTTTGCATTACCACCGTTGAAGTCTGCTTTGGGGACTCCAACGAATGCGGTGTATGGTTTTTTAACAATGCTCATCAAATTGTATGAAGAAATTAATCCTGATTATATTGCAGTAGCTTTTGATAAAGGTCGTCAGACGTTCCGTACTGAAATGTACAGCGAATATAAAGGCAATCGTCCAGATGCACCAGAGGATTTACGTCCACAGTTTAGTCTTATTCAAGATGTATTAAAAGCTTTAGGTATTTGTGTTATTGAAGAAGAAGGCTTTGAAGGGGACGATATTCTAGGATCTTTAAGTAAGAAATTTGGTACATCAGAGATGGCTGTTCAAATTATTACTGGTGACCGCGATAATCTCCAGCTCGTTACAGAGCATAGTCACGTGTTCTTAACTAAAAAAGGTATTTCTGATATGTTAGAGGTTACTCTTGATAACATGGAAGAACTCTATGGCTATGGTCCTGATAAGGTTATCGAAATGAAAGCCCTTATGGGTGATTCCTCTGATAATATTCCAGGTGTACCAGGTGTAGGAGAAAAAACGGCTCTTAAATTGATTACAGAATACGGTGATCTTGAGTCCGTATATGACCATATCGAAGATATTTCCGGTAAGAAATTAAAAGAGCGACTCGTAGAAAATAAAGACTTAGCATTTTTATCTCGTGAATTGGCAACCATTAAGACAGATATGGACTTATCTTACAAGGTTGAAGATTTTGTACAAAATTTCCATACCTCTGAGGTACAGCCTTTATTCGAAACCTTGGGATTTACTAAATTAACGCCTCGTATCGTACAAGTAATGGGCGGAGAGGAAGCTGATTTTGGTGATCCTGGTTCTTTATTTGCTCCACAAGAGGAAATTTCTCTAGATGATTTAGCAGATGCTAAGGCTTTAACCTCTGATTTCTATACAGATAAAACGGTGGCAATACATGTTGTGCTAGATGGTAAAACCCCATTTAGAACAGTAACGAATGTGTATTTATCTAATGGTGATACTATTGTAAAAACAGATGATACTAAAGCTGTATTAGCGGTTTTACAAGGGGCAAATGCTATCGTTACTACTCAAACTAAAGAGATTATTGAAGCCTTTGGTGAAGATGCACCAGCCGAGATTTCTTTATTTAACGATGATAAAACTGCTCGTGTCCATGATATGTCTCTTCTTGCGTACTTGTTAGATCCTACGCGTACTAACTATGGTTATCTATATTTAACGGAACGTTTCTCCGTGCCAAGCATTGCTAGTGGTAGTGTAGATGTAGAATGCGTATCTATGGTAAAAGCTTTACTCGCTATGAACGAAGTAGCTTGTGAATCTGCACGCCGTGAAGAGCTTTGGTCTCTATATGAAACAATTGAGTTGCCATTGATTCATACTTTAGTAGTAATGGAGAAAAATGGCATTTATATTGATACAGAAAAATTAGCTGAAACTACGGCTCGTTTTAAAGAGGAACTAGCACAAGTACAGCAAGAGATTTACGATATCGCAGGGGAAACTTTCAACATTAACTCGCCTAAACAATTGGGTGTTATCTTGTTTGAAAAGATGAACTTACCAATCATTAAGAAAACTAAGACTGGCTATTCTACTGATGCAGAAGTACTTGATATGCTTCGTCATGAAAGTCCGATTGTAGAGAAAATCTTGGCATACCGTTCAGTAGCAAAATTAGTATCTACCTATTGTGAAGGCTTGGCGGTTCTTATTAATGATAAGACTAAGCGTATTCATACGACCTTTAATCAAATGGTTACCGCAACAGGACGTCTTAGCTCTTCTGACCCTAACTTACAAAATATTCCTGTCCGTACTGAAAAGGGTAGAGAAATTCGTGCCTTATTCTATCCAGGTGCAGGGTACGATACTTTGGTCAGTGCCGATTACTCTCAAATTGAGTTGCGTATCTTAGCTCACTTGTCTGGCGATGAGGCTTTAATTAAAGCCTTCGTTGACGGCAAGGATATTCACCGTTTTACTGCTGCGGAGGTACTAGGAAAATCTCAAGAGGATGTTACGAGTGAAGAGCGTTCCCATGCGAAGGCGATTAACTTCGGTATCATTTACGGTATTTCTGATTTTGGCTTGTCTCGTGACCTCGGTATTACACGGGGTGAAGCTAAAAACTATATTGATTTATACTTTAGCCGTTATCCGAAGGTTAAAGAGTATATGGATCGCATGGTTCAAGAAGCTCATGAAACTGGTAAGGTTCGTACTATGTTCGGCCGTCAACGTGAATTGCCTGATATTAACAGCCGTAACTTTAACCGTCGCTCCTTTGCAGAACGTACGGCAATGAATACACCAATTCAAGGCACAGCTGCTGATATTATCAAGTTGGCTATGAACCAAGTCGAGAAAAAGCTAGAAGATGGAAACTTTACATCTCGTCTTTTATTACAGGTACATGACGAACTTGTATTAGAAGTGGTCAATTCTGAATTAGAAGCAGTAGAAGAATTATTACGTACGACTATGCAATCTGTTGTGGAGTTACAAGTACCTCTTATTGTAGATGTACATCATGCGGAAAATTGGGCGTTAGTTAAATAATAGTTTTTTATATTAGCTTATTAAAAATAGAAGGCATATATGTTTAAAATAGGATTAACTGGTGGTATTGCATCGGGCAAGAGTACAGTCCTTACCTATTTTAAGGACAAAGGGATACCTTATATCGATGCAGATATCGTCGCTCGTGAGGTAGTAGAGCCTGGTACTGAAGGTTTAGAAGCAATTGTGGATGCCTTTGGTTCTAATGTATTGCATGATGATGGTACATTAAATCGTGAAGCATTGGGCGCTATTGTCTTTCACAATGAAGAAAAACGACAATTGTTAAATGGATGTCTAAAAACACATATACGCAATCGTATTTTGGAACAAACATCTCAATATGAATCGGTTAATACACCGATTTTAATCTATGATATTCCATTACTCATAGAGGGGGAGTGGTTTACCATGATGGATGAGGTGTGGCTCGTATATGTGAATGAAACGACTCAAATTGAACGTTTAATGAGTCGCAATGGATATACGAGAGAGGATGCTCTTGCTCGTGTTAATAGTCAAATGCGGCTTGATGATAAACGTGTCTATGCAGATGTAATCATTGATAACAATGGTACGCCTCAGGCTTTGACCACACAATTAGATACAATTTGGAGTGACCGTCTAGAGCTGCTTTTACAAAAACCTCAATAATAACAATAGATGTGTCAAAATTAGTATATAAAAAATAGTATTAAATGGTATAATAAGCCCATGAAATTTAGTATTATAGTATCCTAGCATTTGGTTACAGCTAGATTATGGTAAATGTTATAGTAGTTATATGTAGAAAGGGGGATTTATGAAACGTGCAACGGCAACGGCGTTATCGTGCGTCGTACTTGGGTGGTTTTATTTTACTCATTTAGATGATCCTTTAGCGCGTCAAGTGGCGTACCCCTTTAACTATAGAGATGTAGTGATGGCTGCAGCTGAGAAGGAACAGGTTCCACCATCCTTGGTGGCTAGTGTTATCTTAGCTGAAAGCAAATATAAGAATACTGCTGAGTCTGAAACAGGTGCTCTTGGATTGATGCAGCTCATGCCAGATACAGCACGTTGGGTTGCTCAACAAGTTGGTCATGGTAATTATACAGATCGTCAGCTAAAAGAGCCTGAAACAAATATCGAGTTAGGAACATGGTATCTAGGCCATTTGTTAAAAGAATTTAATGGCGATGAGGTGCAGGCGTTAGCTGCGTATAATGCGGGACGTGGCCATGTTGAATCCTGGCTTAATGAGAATAAATGGAATGGCATGGTTGATACTATACCATTTCCAGAAACACGTAGCTATGTAAAAGCTGTTTTACAGTATCAACAGAAATATGAGGCATTATATGGAAACGATTATTGAAGCTTGTAAAGCATTAGATTATTCATGGTTGCCTCAGCAGATTGGGGGATTTACCTTAGTAGCATCCAATGAATCTGATTACACTGCGCTACTTGAACGCATTACAGCAGGTGAAGAGGTATTAAAGGTACCTATTTTTCATTATCAAAATGATCTAGGGTGGCGATGGTCTGCCTTATATGATAAAGAGGTAGAGGACTATACGGTTCATATTGAAATGCCACTCTTTTCCTTTGTGGATATTTCGTTTGTGCGTGCTGATTTAGAATCGTTCTGGAAGGGGTTACAAGATCGCTGTGTCAAAGGTTTAACTAATATGTTAATCGAGCCAGCAAATAACTTTACTTTTACATACCGTCGCCGAGGCATACCTGAATGGAATTTTTCCGAGGTCATGCCTAAAGAATTGGAAGGTTTTATATGTGATGTTGATCCAGCTCACGGAATTCGGATGATTAATGGTTCTTTTATTATCGGTGAATATCGTAAGATGGATGAATGTACTGGATTATTGCTATATTATAACGAATTACGTGATGAGTACTTTGCAGAGCTTCGCTATAAAAACTATCCTGAAATAGACCATCATTTAGATGCTAAAAATTTAGTTGATTTAACAGCTGTTCTTCGTGAGCATCTAGGACCTATATTAAAAGGATTAAATGATCGGGTTGACTAATAATTGTAAAGTGTGACTATGCTATTTTTTGAGTTATTTTATATTACATGAAATAATCTAAGTGGGAATGTTTGGTTAAAGCCCATAAGAAAGCGTAGAATTTGTATATACACAGTAAATGTGATATACTATATATGACTTTTATATAAATCTTTTAAAAGAGTGGGCTTATGTCCACTCTTTCATTTATGATTAGCCTAATTTTAAGGTGTTTGTAATCAAGAGATATATACAAGATGTAGTAATAAAGGAGGCGATGGCTATGAAGAGAGAAGCAGTAGAGGAATTTGTATCCTCTGTAGTTGAAGGTATTATAGCCGGCACCGAAATGGAACTAGTCGATGTAGATTACGTTCGTGAACGCGATTGGTATTTGCGTGTCTATCTCGACAAGCCAGGTGGTGTAGATTTGGATGACTGCCAGTTGGTTAGCGAAAAACTAAGTGCTGTGCTCGACGAAAAAGATCCAATTACGGAAAACTATTTATTGGAAGTATCTTCTCCAGGCCTAGATCGAGTTCTTAAGAAGGATAAGGATTTGGTTCGCTATAATGGTCGTGATGTTGATATCCAGCTATTTAAACCGATTAATGGCAGTAAGCAATTTACTGGTGTATTAGAAGGTTTTACAGACACAACTATCGATTTTACTATCAATGGTGAAAGCATGACATTCGAACGGTCTGCCATTGCACAAATTCGATTACATCTTGATTTTTAATATATGGAGGCATACGAGTGAGTCAAGAATTAATTCAAGCGGTAATGGTGCTTACAAAGCAAAAAGGTTTTGCTCCTGAGGTTATTTTTGAATCCTTAGAGGCTGCATTGTTGCAAGCATATCGCAAAGAACCTACATCTAATCCAGATGCGTACGTTGTGATTGACCGTGAAACAGGCGTTTATAAAGTAATGGCTAAAAAACAAGTAGTAGAAACTGTGGAATTGCCAGAAACAGAAATTAGCTTGTTAGAAGCGCGCAAAATTGACAAACGTTTTGAAGTTGGCGACGTAGTAGAAGTCGATGTTACTCCAGCTAACTTTGGCCGTAGTGCTGCCCATACTGCAAAACAAATGCTTATTCAACGTTTGAAAGAGGCTGAACGCAGCGTAGTATATGAAGAATACTATAGCCGTGAAGGCGATATCATTACTGGCGTTATTACACGTGTTGAAGGTAAAAATGTATTTATCAATTTAGGTAAAACAGAAGCAATCTTGCCACCTACTGAGCAAATTGCTACAGAAACATATCGCGAAGGAGATCGTATTAAATGCTATATCGTAGAGGTTAAGAAAACTACGAAAGGGCCTCAAATCATGATTTCCCGCACACATCCTGGTTTATTAAAACGCCTCTTTGAATTAGAGGTACCAGAAATTTATGAAGGTGTGGTAGAGCTTAAATCCGTAGCTCGTGAGCCAGGTATGCGTTCTAAGATTGCTGTTTATAGCCGCGATGAAAATGTTGACCCAGTAGGTGCTTGCGTAGGTCCTAAAGGCCAACGTGTACAACATATCGTTGATGAGTTACATGATGAAAAGATTGATATCGTTAAATGGGATGAAGATCCAGCAATTTATATCGCAAACTCTTTGAGTCCAGCAAAGGTTGTATCTGTTGATGTAAGTGAAGAAGAAAAATCCTCTTACGTTGTAGTTCCTGATTATCAATTATCCTTAGCAATTGGTAAAGCTGGTCAAAATGCTCGATTAGCAGCCAAATTAACTAACTGGAAAATCGATATTAAGAGTGAAACTCAAGCAGCTGAAGAACCTTTTGCAGGTTTTGGTAATGCTGAGGATGGAGAATAGTCATGAAACCGAAATCCCAACCTATGCGCACCTGTGTAGGATGTGGTGAGCCAAAGGTAAAACGTGAATTGATTCGCGTAGCCTTGAGCCCAGACGGTAACATCAGTATTGATCGCACTGGTAAAGCACCAGGACGTGGAGCCTATCTATGTGAATCCATGTCGTGCTTTGAACAAGCCTATAAGGCAAAACGATTAGAACGGTCATTAAAGCATAGTGTATCGAAAGAGATATACGAAGCGTTACAACGTGATTTACAAGAACATGAGTAATCACTGATATACATGAATGAAGATAAAATTTTGAATCTCTTAGGTTTAGCACAACGAGCAGGCAAGGTTATTTCTGGTGATTTTATCGTAGAAAAGGCTATAAAGAGAAAGGAACCAAAATTGGTACTTCTCGCTGGTGACTGTGCAGCCAACAATGAAAAGAAATATACTCAATTAGCAGAAACACATCAGATTCCACTTCATAGTATTGCCAATAAAGAGGCGTTAGGAACTGCCATTGGTAAAGAAGTTAGGGTTGTAGTCGCCGTACTAGATGATGGGTTTGCAAAGGCAATAGTAAAAGAGATTGATCGATAATAAGGGGGTATGTAGATGTCCAAAAAGCGCGTCCATGAAATCGCAAAAGAGTTCGGCGTAGAAAGTAAGCAGGTCATTTCTATCTTGCAACAACATAATATTAATGTTACGAAAGCAGTGAATTCTGTAGATGATTCAGGTTATGATATTGTAAAAAAACAATTAGGTAAGAAATCTGAAGCACCTAAATCTACACAAAAGGTAGAACAAAAATCTGCTGCAACAGCAGCTCATAAACAAGAAGCTGCACCACATAAACAACAAAATCCAAATCGTTCTAACGAACACAAAAAGGATAATCAAAAACAAGGTGGTCAAAAACAAGACGATCAATCTAAACAAAATGACCATAAAAAGGGCAATGTACGTCATGTACAAATCTCTGAACCTACACGTAAATCCGAAGGTAACCAACAATCTGGTGACCGCGCTAACAACCGCCCTAACAATAATAATCGCAATAATGACAATCGCAATAACAATGGTCGTCCTAATGATGCGCGTAATAATGATAATCGCAATAACGATAATCGAAACAATGATAACCGCAATTCTAATAACAATGATCGTCGTAACAAGAAAAATAAAAAAGGTGGTAACAACCGTCCTCAATCCTTGTTATCTACATCTATGCAAAAGAAAAAGAATCGCGTAAAACATCGTAATGAACAGTACTTACAACAAAAAGCTGAGGCTGAACGTAAGGCTGAAGCAGCGATTGCTACGGAAATCGAATTATCCGGTCCTTTAACAGTTAAAGAGTTAGCCGAAAAAATGGGCCGCGAAGTATCTGAAATCATCAAAAAGTTGATGCTTTTAGGTGTTATGGCTAGCATTAACCAAGAGGTTGACGTTGATACTGCTACAATCGTAGCTGAAGAATTTGGTGTAACTGTAACAGAAGTAGAACCTGAAGAAGATCCTACTGATATCATTGAGATTGAAGATGCACCAGAAACATTAAAACCTCGTCCTCCAGTTGTTACTATCATGGGTCACGTTGACCATGGTAAAACATCCTTGTTGGACGTAATTCGTCAAACTAATGTAACAGCTGGCGAAGCAGGTGGCATCACTCAACATATCGGTGCTTACCAAGTTCGTTATAACGACAATAAAATTACATTCCTTGATACTCCTGGCCATGAAGCGTTTACAGCTATGCGTCTTCGCGGTGCTAAATCTACAGATATCGCAGTTCTCGTTGTAGCTGCTGATGATGGCGTAATGCCTCAAACTATTGAAGCCATAAACCATGCTAAATCTGCAGATGTACCAATTATTGTTGCTATCAACAAAATGGATAAACCAGGTGCTAACCCAGACCATGTTAAACAACAATTGTCTGAACATGGACTTTTACCAGAAGAATGGGGCGGCGATGTAATCATGGTTCCAGTTTCTGCTAAACAAAAACAAGGTATCGACGACTTGCTCGAAAATATCTTGCTCGTAGCAGAAGTTATGGAATTAAAAGCGAACCCTAACCGTAAAGCTTACGGCGTAGTTATCGAGGCTCAACTTGATAAAGGTCGTGGTGCTGTATGTACCGTATTAGTACAAAAAGGTTCCCTTCGCGTAGGTGACACTGTACTTGCTGGTACTGCTTATGGTAAAGTACGTGCTATGACAAATGAACGCGGTGAAAAGGTAAAAGTAGCTCGTCCTTCTATGCCAGTAGAAATCTTGGGCTTCTCAGAAGTTCCACAAGCTGGTGAAATCATCAATGGTATGGATGATAACGAAGCACGTGCAATCGCAGAAAAACGTATTGCTAAACAACGCGTTCAAGAATTGCAAGCTACTCACAAAGTTACATTGGATGATATCTTCAATCAAATTCAACAAGGTGAGTTAAAAGATCTTAATATCATCATTAAAGCAGACGTTCAAGGCTCTGTAGAAGCATTGCGTCAATCCTTGGAAGGTATTAAAAATCCTGAAGTACGTATCGTTATCGTTCATGCTGCAGTAGGTGCTATTAATGAATCCGATATCATGTTGGCTTCTGCATCTAATGCCATCGTTATGGGCTTCAATGTACGTCCTGATGCAAATGTACGTCGTGCCGCAGAAAATGAAAAAGTTGACCTTCGTACATATCGCGTAATCTACGATGCTATTAATGACGTTGAGTCTGCGATGCGTGGTATGTTGGCGCCTCAATTCAAAGAGGTTGTCGTTGGTCGTGCAGAGGTACGTCAAGTTATTTCTACACCTAAAGCAATTGTTGCCGGTTCTTATGTAACAGAAGGTCGTATTACTAACGATTCTGAAGTACGTTTGATCCGTGATGGTATTGTTGTATTTGAAGGTAAAGTTGACTCTTTACGTCGATTCAAAGACGAAGTAAAAGAAGTTAAAACATCCTTCGAATGTGGTATCTCCTTAGAAGGTTACCGCGACATCAAGGAAGGCGACGTAATTGAAGCGTACTTGATGGAAGAAGTTGCACCTCAAATATAGGAGGTTTATATGAGTGACGTTCGTGTCAGAAAATTACAAGAATTCATCAAACAAGAGGTAAGTCAAATGTTGATGCGTGGATTGAAAGATCCTCGCATCGGCTTTACTACTATTACCGATGTTCATGTAACCGGTGATTTACGAGAGGCTACAATTTACGTTTCCTTGTTTGGTTCCGATAAGGAAAAAGAAGATACTCTTATCGCTTTAAAGCATGCAGCAGGCCACATTCGTACTGAGCTCGGCAAAGTGCTTAAGTTGCGCCATATTCCTTCTATCACATTTGATAAGGATACGTCTTTAGACTATAGCATGCATATTGAATCCCTTTTGAATGAAATCAAAAAGGACGAAGAAAAAAATTAACACAAAGGATAGAGAACATGAGTAAGATTACTATTAATCAATTACATGTGGCTCTGTGTGAAGCTAATTCTATTATGCTAACCGTCCATGTTAGACCTGATGGTGATGCTATCGGGTCCATGGTGGCCTTTTACGAAGCCCTTGTAGGGCAAGGTAAAACTGTATATATGGTAGTGGATGATGTAGTTCCTGAAAAGTACTCATTCTTACGATATACGGACCACATCCATGATGTAGCGTATTTTGAAACAAATCCTGTTGATATTGATATGCTAATGGTATTGGATGCTAGCACGTATGAGCGAATTGGCAAAGTAGGTGCACTATGGAGTGCACCTATTTTTAATATAGACCACCATATTTCTAATACGGAGTTTGCGGATCATCTATATTTAAAGCCAGAATTTGCTGCTACAGGTGAAATTGTTACGGACTTATGTACGAAATGGAATTGGCCTATCACCGAGTCGATGGGCACTGCATTATATATGGCTATTGCTACAGACTGTGGCTTCTTTAAGTTCAGTAATACCACAGCCAATACTTTAGAAATGGCTGCAAAATGTGTAGCAGCTGGTGCTAGACCTAATGTTATTTCTGAAACGATTGAAGCTGTGTCTGCCAGTCGTCTTGAATTAACAAAACAAGTTATGCAAACTATCGAGTTTTACAAGAATAACACCGTGGCTACAATCGAGTTGAATCGTGAAGCCATGACAATTCTTGGGGATGATACGGATGGTTTTGTAGATATTATTAGAAACGTTGATACTGTTGATATAGCTATTTTATTAAAAGCTGAAGCTGATGATAGAACGCGAGTAAGCTTGCGTTCTAAAGGAACCGACGTGAATGCTATAGCTAGCAATTTTGGCGGTGGCGGACATATTCGAGCTTCCGGTTGTACCATTAATTTACCATTACAGGAAGCAAAACAAGCTCTTATTGAGGTGATTAAATAATGGATGGCGTTTTACCATTTTTAAAACCTCCTGGAATAACAAGTCATGATGCTGTTGCCATTTGTCGCCGCATTTTAAAAGAGAAGCGCATAGGACATAGTGGTACTTTAGATCCTATGGCATATGGTGTATTGCCAGTATTTCTTGGTAAGGCTACGCGACTTATTGAATACACTGATGGTTTTGATAAAACCTATGTGGCAGAATGTAAATTTGGGACTTTTACAGATACTGAAGATAGTTCAGGTCAACCCGTATTGCCTGATAATGACATGATATTGCGAGATGGCGTTCTATTAAATGAATCGTCTCAAAGTTCAGAACTTTCTGATGCTATAGTAAAGCCGACTTTTGAAGAATTAGTCAATACATTGAATACGTTCTGTGGAGTTCAAAATCAGAGACCATCAAAATATTCCGCTATTAAAGTAAATGGTATTCGTGCTTATGAATATGCCCGTAAAGGTATTTCTGTAGAATTGCCATTACGGAAAATTCATATAAAAAATATTGAGCTTCTAGCGTATGGATTTCCATATTTTACAGTTCGTGTAACATGCTCTGGAGGCACTTATATTCGTTCATTATTACGTGATATATGTGTTTCATTAGGTATACCAGGAACGATGACATCTTTGGCGCGTACTCAAGTAGGGCCCTTTGATATTGGTTCTGCAAAAATGGCTGAGGAACTGATGATTCATGGTGAAAGCCTATTGTTACCAACGGATACAGCAGTTTCACATCTTTCAAAAGTAACGGTAAATAGTGTACAATTAAAGATGATGGTTCAAGGTAAACAATTATCTATTGATAGTGAATTTTCCTATACCAAACCAGATCATTATTATAGAGCCTATGGTCCTCATGGATTCATTGGTATTATGAAACGAACAAACCACACATTAAAGGTGGAAAAAAATATTTTTATTGAAGGATAAGTATGAAGCAATTACATTCGTTTGATGAACTACGTCAAATCAAAGATACAAAAGTATATGCCCTAGGTACCTTTGATGGCATTCATCGAGGTCATCAACGAGTTATACGGAAGGCTGTTGAAGAAGCTGCATCAGTTAATGGTGTTAGCATTATCATTACCTTTGAACATCATCCGTTGACAATTCTACATCCAGAACGTGTTCCGAAGAGGGTTATTCAAGAAGAGGTTATGGATACCGTTCTTGATGATTTGAATGTAGATTATATTTTGCGATTACCTATGAATGAAGAACTACTTCAAATGAGTGCTGATGAATTTTTAGATGCTCTTTGTACGGATATGAATGTTCAAGCCATCGTAATAGGTGAGAATTTTACATTCGGTGCAAAAGGATTAGGTAATCCTACATATATGAAACAAGCATTGGTTGATAAGCATATACAAGTCCTAGTACAGCCTTTATTGCCTTGTGATGGTCTTAGTACACCTATTTCAAGTACTGAAATCAGAAAAGCGATTCGAGAAGGGCGTTTAGAAGATGCCACGCATTGGCTTGGAAGACCATTTCAATTTAAAGGGACTGTTATAAAAGGTGATCAACGAGGTCGTACATTAGGATTTCCTACTTTAAATCTATTACTTCCTAATGAAATGGCTACACCTCCAGATGGAGTGTATGCTAATCGCGTGTGTATTGATGGCATTTGGTATGATGGGGTAGGTAATATTGGGGATAATCCTACCTTTAAAAATCAGTACCATAGATGCGAAGTACATCTGTTTAACTTTGACCAAGATATATATGGAAAAACAGTTCTTGTACAATTTATTTCCTATATTAGAGGCGAAGTTAAATTTAATAACTTACAAGATCTTATTGATCAAATGAAGGTGGATGAAGAACAGGCTTTAGCTATTTTGGCTAATGCATAATAAGGGGGTTCTCATGGATATTAAAGAAGCTCGTAAACAAATAGATAGCATTGATGCTGTATTAGTCGCTGAATTTGAAAAAAGACTATCTTTAATCAAAGAAATTGGTAAATATAAAGATGAACATCATTTACCCTTAGTAGATGAAGCGCGTGATGAAAGTATTGTTGCATTGCATACTGCAAATTGCAAAGATAAAACGTTATCACCTTATGTTGAAAATTATATAAAGACTGTTGTTTCTATGAGCAATGAGTTTTTAAAAGAGCATATGCATAAGCATATTTTTCTCATCGGTATGCCAGGAGCTGGTAAGACTACAGTTGGTAAAATGTTAGCCAAAGAATTGGGCCGAGACTTTTACGACTTAGATCAAACAATTCAAGATAAAGTAGGGAAATCTGTACAAAATATTTATATTTATGATGGTAAAGATGCTTTCAGCGAGTATGAATACAGTACAATTAAAGAACTAATTCATAATAAGCCATCTGTTATTGCTACCGGTGGTGGTACTGTTACCTATGACAAAACAGTAAAGTTAATGCGCAATAATGGTCTTGTTGTATTTGTTAACCGCGATGTAAATCATATCCTAGATGATTTGGATCTTGAAATTCGTCCACTTGTAAAAGAAAGTATCGAGTATATCTTTAATGTATATGAAGAACGATACCCTTTATACGAAGAAGTGGCACATATTAAAATCGGTAATGAAGGCAGCATTACCGATGCGGTACAAGAAATTATTGAAGCCTTACCTAATACGGAGAAATAATGGACGCCATACGAGGATTTGTATACCGAACTATATATGAGAATACACAACGTACGTATTGCGTGTTTGTCCTTAAAGATTATAATGAGGAATACATTACTTGTACTGGTAAATTTGAGTCTCCTAAAGAGGGGGAAGATATCGAAGTTCGCGGCCGTTATGTAGAACATGAAAAATATGGTCGACAATTTGATGCTACTAGTGTAGAGAAGTTAAAACCTGATAATATGGGTGCTGCAAAGACCTACTTAATGAACTTAGGGATTAAAGGTTTTGGTGAAAAGTCCGTAGAAAAGGTACTTGATTATTTTGGTATTCGTATATTAGAAATTTTACGAGAGGAACGTCCTGAAGAAATTAAGGATGTTCCTGGTCTTCGAAAAAGTATTAAGGATGAACTATTTAATACGTTACTTGGTGAAGGTATTTTATCCGATTTAAATCACTTTTTTGAAAGTCACCATATTTCGTCTAAATGGAGTCGAACTGTATACACTTATTACGGTGTTCAGTCTGTGGCTGTTATTGAAGATAATCCTTATACTTTGTTACGTGTAGCACCAGATATGCTCTTTGGTACGGCTGATACACTGGCGGAACATTTAGGTATTACTGGCAGTGACTCTCGCCGTTTAGAGGCTGGTTTAGAATGGATTTTACGCAGTTTAGATAATCAAGGGCATACATGTTTGCCTGTTGATCAACTTATTGGTCGTTTAGATGATCTATTACAAACTGATGTAGATGATATTGCTAACTTTATTGAAAGCCTCTTGGAGCAAGGTGCGTTATATAGTACTTATTATGAAGATATCCTATATATTTACCCTCCAGAAATGTATGTGTCTGAAGTAGAAAGCGTTCATTATACAAAAGACTTCTTATTAGAAGCAGATCCGATATCTCTTGATATTCCTAGCTTTATAGAAAAGTTTGAAGTTGATAATCATATTACATTTGGGGAGGCCCAAAAAGAGGCTATACAGCTATCTTTCTTTGAAAAGCTTTCCCTAATAACTGGTGGTCCTGGTACTGGTAAAACAACCATTATTAAAGCTTTGGTAAAAGGATTTCAACTTGGTGGATTAGGGCGAATTATTCTTTGTGCTCCAACGGGACGTGCTGCTAAACGACTTACAGAGGCTACTGAGTTTGAAGCAACAACGATACATCGTTTGTTGGTACCCGTACAGGGAAGTGACTCTTACGACTTTACTAAGAATGAAGATGATCCATTAGATATTGATGTTATCATCATTGATGAAGCATCTATGCTCAATGTACGTTTATTCTATTCGTTAATGGCAGCCATTCCAAAGGAAGCTCATGTCATTATTGTAGGTGATGTTGATCAATTGCCACCTATTGGAGCAGGTTTTGTATTAAAAGACTTACTCGATAGTGATTGTGTTCCTTATACACGACTTAATCAGATTTATCGGCAAAGTTCTGGTAACACTATTGTAGAAAGCGCTTATGCTATTAACCGTGGTGAAATGCCAAAACTTGATAGTCTAAGTGAAGAGTTTTCCTTTATACCTGTTAAGTCTTACGATATGATGATGAAAGCTATCATAGATGTATATAAACGAGAACAGGAGCATATTGAGGATGAATTAGATATTCAAATTATTTCTCCTATGCGACGTGGTGAAGCAGGGAGTACTTTGATCTCTCAATATGTTCAACAAGCAGTTAATCCTCCAGATAGTTTAAAAGGGGAAGCACGCGTTAATGGTATTACATACCGTGTAGGGGATAAAGTTATTCAAATCCTCAATGATTATGAGTTAGAAGTCTTCAATGGTGAAATTGGTGTAATTTATGCCATTACACGAACAGACATTTGCATCCGATTTATCCATAAAGAGGTTCGTCTACCTATCGACGAAGCACATATGATTATGCCAGCTTATGCTATTACGGTTCATAAGAGCCAAGGTAGTGAATATGGTGTAGTTATCATTCCATTTGTTCCACGTTATGGTGGTATGTTACAACGTAATTTATTGTATACAGCTGTTACGCGTGCAAAACGGAAGGTTATAATTGTGGGTACTACAAGTGCCGTAGAACGTGCTGTACGTACCGTAAACGGTGATGAACGATATACATTGTTTAAAGAACGACTACAAGGGAGATGTGATTCGTAATGAGTCTTTGGGATTTCCTATTTCCACCTGTATGTCCTCACTGTGGGACTTCTGTAGCAACGCAAGGGGATTGGTGTGAAACTTGTTTTAAAGATCTATTACATATCCGTCACGTGCCACAAAAATTTTTGCATTATGTAGATGATGTATGTGTGCTGGCGGATTATCGTGGTGGTTTAAAGTCTATGATATACGATGTAAAATTTAATGAAAAAAAGGAGCAGTCCAAAGGGGCTGCTCCTTTTTTAGCATCGTACAACTTTTACATGAAATATGATGAGTTTCATATTGTTAATAGCAAGTGCTCTGTTATTTATGATTATATTATTCCTGTTCCGTCTAGCGAAAGGAAAAAAGCTAAGAGAGGATATAACCAAGTTGATTTATTTTTTACCAAGTGGGCTAAATCTTTACAAAATATAGATAATAAACATTTTGCTTGGTTAGACTGTTTATACAAATTTGATACTTCTAATGATATGTGGGCGTTAACGAATAAGGAACGACATCAAAATATTGAGGAGGCCTTTGTCATTGGCGCTAACTATAAAGATATTGAATTAAAGGATAAGACAATACTTATCGTAGATGATATATATACTACAGGGGCTACGATCGAAGCCGTCGCAAAGGTCATTAGAGCATATAAACCTTGTAAAATTGATGCATTAACATTAGCTAGTGGTAGTTTTTAAGTATATAAAAAAAGCGTTCACCTTAAGGTGAACGCTTAATCATGAGACTAACCAAGAACATCGATAAATGCTTTTACTACATCTGGATCGAAAAGGGAGCCAGATGCACTAAAGAGTTCTTCTTTAGCTTTAGCTTTAGTTTTTGCCCAAAATTCAGTAGAAGGATTCACTGTTGTATCGTAATAATCTGCTACAGCGATAATTCTAGCTCCTAATGGGATATTAGCACCACGCAAATGTTTAGGATAACCAGAGCCATCCCATTTTTCATGGTGATAACGAATATAAGGCAAGATTTGTTGACAACATGGGTAGTTTTCAATCATATTGGCACCACTCGCAGCATGTTGTTTATACTTGGACATTTCTTGCTTGTTAAGATATGGAGATTTTTGAATTAATGCATTAGGTACCATTAAAAGCCCTACGTCATGAAGTAAAGCTGCGTGGCGAATTTGCTCAATTTCATTTAATGGTAAACCCATCTTAGCAGCAATACTAACTGCATAGTTTGAAACTTGGATAGAATGAGTGTATAGATGATAGCTCTTCATTTGTATCATTTGCAAGAGCTGAGCACTAATGGCTTCTAAACTGTCCTTCTCCAGTTCGTACAACCCTGATGGTTGCATTAATGATAACATAAACATAATAAACCCCTTTAACTAACATGTAGAACATATGGTACAACCCCTCGTACTTATGTTCATATCGTACAACTTTAGGCCGTTCTTATTTAATAGTATACAAATTATACACCATAAATAATGTTTTGTGTATGATACGTATGTTCTGTTATACATGTTGTATTCATATTTAGCATACTAAAAATAATTGACATTTTAGGAATGCACTAAATATAGTACCTTGAAATATTAATTTTATAAATATTAAAATAATATGAAGAATATTTTAGGTTTTCTATTACAATTTTCTATACATCGGAAAAAAGGGGTTGCAAAATTTGTTCTCATTTCAATGAGAAATAAACGTTAATATGTTCGATAAAGATAAAAGTTTTGTATATTTTATTAAATTATATGTCTTCGTAAATCTAGACATGAATTATGTTATTCTTTATAATACGTCTATACGGGTCTGTGGTTGAAAGTCGATGCCAGTCGCAGGCAAAACGATCCACATAAGCAACCCAAGGGGTTGTGAGCATGGTGCGGCTTAGGTGTAAGTCCTGCCGGTAAAACCGAGAGGAGTAGTAGTGGGGAGTCTCGGACTTATGAGCGAACCTTCCAGCAGGCGAGTGTGGGGGCAAAGACCAGGTCAGCCGTATACGGGCACATGAGGCTTTTCTCATGTGCTTTTTTCTTTTTATACATCTGTATATTAAAAAATCTATAGAAAACCACTACCTATGGGAAAGTTATTATACATTGATATCATAATTATACAATGAGTGCATAAAAATAAAATGCAAATATAGTGATTTATTGATATCTAAGAATTTTCTATACAAAATTGTTGACATAATTATACTAAGTGATATACTAGTGTAATAAAAATAGTTAGTTTAGTGAACGAGGATGATTTGATGTTAAATAGGAAGTTAAAAAAATTAATCATTGGTGGTTGTATGTTAGTATTGGCTGGTACTGTAATTGGCGGTTGTGGAACTTCTACACAAACAACTTCTAATAAATTAATCGTTGGTACTAATGCCACATTTGTTCCATTTGAATTTAAAGATGAAAAAACTCAAGACTATACAGGCTTTGATATTGATCTTATTCGTGCTATCGGTAAGCGTATCAATAAAGATGTAGAGCTTAAGAATGTTGCCTTTGATGCTCTAATTCCAGCGTTAAATACACATGATATTGATGTAGCAGCATCTGGTATGACTATTACAAAAGCTAGAAGTGAAAAGGTGTTATTCTCTTCTCCATATTATGAAAATGCACTTGCTGTAGTATATAAAGATGGTGCCAATATTACATCCCTTGATGATCTTAAAGGTAAAAAGATTGCTGCTCAATTAGGTACAACTGGTGCTGATTTAGCTCATAAAATTGAAGGTACTACTGTAAAAGAGTTTGACCATAGTAATGAAGCTTTGTTAGAATTACAAAATGGCGGTGCTGATGCAACTGTAATTGACTTGCCGGTAGCTCAATTTTATAGTACTAAACATCCAGACCAACATATTAAATTTATGGCATATCCAAATACGAAAGAATATTTGGGCTTAGCAATCAATAAAGACAACAAAGACTTGCAAGAACAAATTAATAAAGCAATCGCCGATATGAAGGCCGATGGTGAATTTAATACATTATATAAAAAATGGTTTAATGTAGATGCACCAGCTGATATGCCAGTAGTGTTAGAATTTAAATAATAGGAGAGATCATGAGTTTTAATTGGGGGTTAATTGCGGATAATTTACCGCTTTTATTACAAGGTGCACTTGTAACCGTTGAAATTACAGCTATGTCTGTAGGCTGTGGTTTCTTTATCGGTCTATTAGTAGCCATAGCAAATTTATCTAAATTTACTGTAGTTAGATTATTAGCAAAATGCTATGTAGATATCATTCGTGGTACACCACTATTGGTACAAATCTTCTTGATTTACTTCGCATTGCCAATGATTACTGGACAACGTATTGATCCATTTATTGCTGCTGTTACTGCATGTAGTATTAACTCTGGTGCTTATGTATCTGAAATCTTCCGTGCTGGCATTCAGTCTATTGATAAAGGTCAAATGGAAGCGGGTCGATCTCTTGGTTTGACTTGGGGCCAAACTATGCGTTATATCATCATGCCGCAAGCTTTCAAAGCAATTATTCCACCATTGGGTAATGAATTTATTGCTATGTTGAAAGACTCCTCATTGGTTTCTGTAATTGGTTTCGAAGAATTGACACGCCGTGGTCAACTAATCATTGCCAAAACATATGCATCATTTGAAATTTGGGGGACAGTTGCTGTTATCTACCTTATTATGACAGTAACAATTTCACAATTGGTTGGTTACCTTGAAAGGAAATATAGCATTAAATGATTAAGTTAGAAAATGTACATAAATCCTTTGGTAAAAATGAAGTATTAAAGGGCATAGATTTACATATCGAAAAAGGTCAAGTTGTAGTTATTATTGGTCCATCAGGTTCTGGTAAAAGTACAGTATTGCGTACTATGAATTACTTGGAAGAGCCTACATCTGGTAAGGTCATTGTAGATGGTATGGATCTTTCAGATAAATCTAAACTTAATGAAGTCCGTGCGGAAGTAGGAATGGTATTCCAAAACTTTAATCTTTTCCCACACATGACTGTAATGGAAAATCTGACCTTAGCACAAACTAAGGTCCGCAAAACATCTAGTGATGAGGCTAAAAAAATTGGTCAAATTTTATTAGATCGTGTTGGTTTGAAAGATAAAGCAAATGCTTATCCTGACTCTTTATCTGGTGGTCAAAAGCAACGTGTTGCTATAGCTCGTGCTTTAGCAATGAAACCAAAGGTTATGCTCTTTGATGAGCCTACCTCTGCATTGGATCCAGAAATGGTTCGCGAAGTTCTGGATGTAATGAAGTCTCTAGCCGAAGAAGGTATGACGATGGTTATTGTTACTCACGAAATGGGCTTTGCAAAAGAGGTTGCGGACCGAGTATTATTTGTAGATGGTGGATTAATTCTTGAAGATGATACTCCTGAAAAAGTATTTGATGCACCAACAAATGATAGGACAAAATTGTTCTTATCGAAAATTTTATAATAATAATTTCTAACATAAAAGGAAGTAAATTCTGTTTACAGAGTTTGCTTCCTTTTTTGACTATTTTTAAAGTTAACTGAATTTGTACATATTAGATTTTATGATATATGAATCTATTTATATCTATTAATATATTTGATAACTTGATGTCAATTCATTTAATTAGCCCCTATAAATAAGCCATTCTAGGTATTAATTAATCTATGAAATACGATTATTGCCATAAATATTTGTGATATATAAATATTTTATACATATATATCTTATGATAATAATTTTTAATTCATATAATTTTATGATTATAAAATTATGCAATAAATTAATATGCTGTTCGTAAATATTTATAACATTGATAAATCAAGGGTTTTATGTGATTTTTGCAGGGTGGGATATAAATGAGATATCTTTGTATATTCATTAAAAGTGTTAATATTATTGTTTGATATTTTATACATGCTGTGTTATGATACAAGTGTAGTGCAAGACAGTAAGACAATATATATATTTTTAGGAGGATGTTACCATGTTAGGTAAAGTAAAATGGTTCAGCGCAGAAAAAGGTTATGGTTTTATTGAACGCGAAGACGGTAGCGATGTATTCGTACATTACTCTGCGATCCAAGACGAAGGTTTCAAATCTTTGGCAGAAGGTCAAAATGTAGAGTTTGATATCGTTGATGGTAACCGTGGCCCTCAAGCTGCTAACGTTGTAAAAGCGTAATAACATACCAAAAAATACATAAAAGCAACATATAGCAAAACTCTGATATCGCATGATATCAGAGTTTTTTTGCTACTACTAAAAGTAATATTTATAATTCTACAAAAAATATAAAATTCTTTTTGAAAAAAAGAGGAGTTTTATATGTGAATGTAGAAATACTAAATATAACACGAGAGATAAGTAAAAAATACTACACACTCGTATCTCGTGGATGATTTTTAGAAAGGGTGTTGACTTATGAAAGTAGCAATCAGAGGTAAAAACATTGAAGTGACAGATGCTCTAAGAGCATACATCGAAAAGAGATTGAGCAAATTAACTCGTTACTTCGATGATGAGTTAGATGCACAAGCGGTTTTATCCGTTGTAAAAGATAAATCTACTGTTGAACTTACATGCTTCGTTAATAAAATTGTTCTTCGTGGTGTAGAAACAAACGATGATATGTATGCGGCTATTGATTTGGTAATAGACAAAATCGTACGTCAAATTCACAAACATAAAACTCGTTTAGCTAAACGCTTCAAAAAACAAGAGGCTTTCCATCCAGAAGCTTTAGCGGCTCCTGTAGAAGAAGAAACTATCGAAGTTGTAAAACGCAAACGCTTTGCAGTACGTCCTATGGATGTAGAAGAGGCTATTTTACAAATGAATCTTATTGGTCATGACTTCTTTATGTTCTTCAATGCTGAAACAGAAGCAATGAATGTAGTATATCGTAGACATGATGGATTCTATGGCTTGATCGAGCCAGAATTACAATAACCTATAATGTCGGCTGACAATAATCCTAACTCCTTTCTACTTTTTTAATCAGCCGATTATTATACTAAGGTGGATGACCATTTTGAGTCATCCACCTTTTTTATAAAAACCTATAAATAATCGTGAAATGCCTTGAATTCTTTGACTATTCAAGGCATTTTCGTTATAATAAATTAGATAAAATAATGTAAGATGTCCTATAGAGGAGTGATTTGTTTGTTAAGCTTTTTACAAAGGCTATTAGGCAATAATAACGCAAAAGAAATCAAGAAAATGCGTGCTATTGCTGATCATATTAATGAAATTGAACCGAATTATGTTAAATTAAGTGATGCTAACTTAGTAGCGAAAACCGATGAGTTTAAACGTCGTTTGCAAAAAGGGGAAACGTTAGACGACATTTTACCAGAAGCATTTGCCGTAGTTCGTGAAGCGTCTAAACGCGTGTTAGGCATGCGTCATTTTGATGTACAGTTGATTGGTGGTATTTGCCTTCATAGAGGTAATATCGCAGAAATGCGTACTGGTGAAGGTAAAACATTAGTTGCTACATTACCAGTATATCTAAATGCATTGACAGGTAATGGGGTACATGTTGTTACAGTAAATGATTATTTGGCGACTCGCGATAGCGAACAAATGGGGCGTTTATATAACTTCTTAGGCCTTTCTACAGGTCTTATTGTAGCTAATCTCGATTTTAACCAACGTAAAGAAGCATATGCATGCGACATTACATATGGTACAAATAATGAGTTTGGTTTTGACTATTTGCGCGATAACATGGTATCTGATGTATCACAAATGGTACAACGTCCATTGAATTATGCAATTGTCGATGAAGTTGACTCCATCCTTATCGATGAAGCGAGAACTCCACTAATTATTTCTGGTCCTGGTCAACGTTCCACAGATAATTACTATAAGTTAGCTAAAATTGTTCCTCATCTTGTGAAAGATGAAGATTATACAATTGATGAAAAACAAAAGACTATTGCACCTACAGATTCTGGTATTGCTAAAGTCGAAAAAATGCTTGGTGTTGAAAACTTGTATGATGCAGAAAACATTGAGTTAAATCATCTACTTGGTGCATCTCTTCGTGCATATGCTATGATGCATCGCGATACTGACTATGTAGTTAAAGATGGTGAAGTTGTTATCGTCGATGAATTCACAGGTCGTTTGATGTTTGGTCGTCGTTATTCCGATGGTTTACACCAAGCAATCGAAGCTAAAGAAGGATTGAAGGTTGAACGTGAAAGCCAAACATTGGCTTCTGTTACATTCCAAAACTATTTCCGTATGTATAAAAAGCTTGCTGGTATGACTGGTACAGCCAAAACAGAGGAAAAAGAGTTTATCGATATTTACGGTTTGGAAGTATTACCTATTCCTCCAAATAAACCATTGGCTCGTATAGATTTGCCTGATCAAATCTTTAAAACAAAGGCAGCTAAATATCGTGCCGTAGTACGTAATGCTGTAGAACGCCATCAAACAGGTCAACCAATTTTGATTGGTACTACATCTATTACTCAATCTGAAGAACTTTCAGATATGTTATTACGTTCAGGGGTACCACATAAAGTATTGAATGCTAAACATCATGAAAAAGAAGCGGAAATTGTTGCAGATGCTGGTCAAATGGGCATGGTGACAATCGCTACAAACATGGCTGGTCGTGGTACTGATATCACACTTGGTGAAGGTGTCCCTGAATTAGGCGGTTTGGCTATCTTAGGTACTGAACGTCATGAAAGTCGCCGTATCGATAATCAGTTGCGTGGTCGTGCTGGTCGTCAAGGTGACCCAGGTTCCTCTCAATTCTTCTTATCCTTAGAAGATGATTTAATGCGTATCTTTGGTGCTGATAATATTACAGGTATCATGGATAAACTAGGCATGGAAGAGGATGAGCCTATTGAGCATTCTTTGATTACTAAATCTATTGAACGTGCTCAAAAGAAAGTAGAAGATCATAACTATAATATTCGTAAATATGTCCTTGAGTATGATGATGTTATGAATCAACAACGTGAAGTATTATACGAACAACGTCGTCGTATTTTACGTAACGAATCCTTACGTGACACAATCAATGAAATGATTGATAAACTTGTTACTGAATCTGTAGATGCTTATGCAGATGAAAAATTATATCCAGAAGAATGGGATTATGAAGGTCTTTATAAGCATTTAAGTCAATATTTCTTAACAGAAGAGATTATGTCCTCTCAAGATATGGAAGAGTATAGCCGTCAAGAATTGTTAGAACGTTTACTTGAAATTGCTCATGCTGAATATCAAGATCGCGTTGATATGCTTGGTGATGCTATGTTTGGCCAACTTGAAAAGGCTATTATGTTGCGCGTTGTTGATAACAAATGGATGGAACATTTGGATAATATGGATATGTTGCGTGAAGGTATTGGCCTTCGTGCATATGGCCAAAAAAATCCATTGGTGGAATATAAATTTGAAGCCTTTGATATGTTCCAAAACATGATTGCTGCAATTCAAGATGAAACAATCATGGCGTTATACAAAATTCGTGCACAATTGATTCAAGAAATTGAAGAACCAGTTGACCACTTAGAAGGTGCACAACCCCATCATGAAGATGTGTTGGAGCCACAAAACATAGATTAAGATTTGTGAATGGCACGTTGCTCAATGGGATTTCCTTCTGGGCAACGGCCATTTTTCTATTTTATTAAGGTGATAATTTATCGATGTAATAAGCTAATAAGTAAAAGGTGGTGAACATAAATTGTTAGAAGATTTAAAACCGATTATTTCTAATCTTGAAGAACGTATTTATGGAATGAGGGATTCACTTTAACATCGCTCAGAAAGAGGATCGAATCTTTACACTAGATGTACAAATGAGCGACCCTACATTTTGGGACGATCCTGATAAGGCTCGTGAGATTTCTCAAGAGGCTACACAATTAAAGAATGCTGTAGAAAGCTATAAACAACTTGTTAGTGACATCGAAGATGCGAATGTGATGCTAGAGATGGCTATAGAGGAAGATGATCGTTCTCTAGAAGGAGAGATTAAGGATTATGTTCAACAAATAGAAGAAACTGTAGAAAAACAAGAGGTTCTTTTATTGCTTAGTGGTGAGTATGATGCTAATAATGCGATCTTAACATTCCATGCTGGTGCAGGTGGTACAGAAGCACAAGATTGGTGTTCTATGCTCATTCGCATGTACTTGCGTTGGGCTGAAAAAGCAGGATTTTCTATTGAATTGATGGACGAACAGCCCGGTGATGAGGCGGGCACTAAATCTGCTACATTTTTAATTAAAGGTGAAAATGCTTTTGGCTATTTGAAATCTGAAAAAGGCGTACACCGTCTTGTTCGTATCTCACCATTTGATGCTGCAGCACGTCGTCATACATCCTTTGCTGCTGTTGATGTAATGCCAGAAATTGATGATACAGTAGAAATTAATATAGACATGAAGGATGTACAAGTAGATACATATCGAGCTAGTGGTGCTGGTGGTCAGCATATTAATAAAACAGATTCGGCTGTACGTATGACCCATAGACCCACTGGTATTGTAGTTCAATGTCAATCACAGCGTTCCCAAATGCAAAATAGGGAACAAGCATTACGTTTATTACGAGCAAAATTATTTGAATTAGAATTAGAAAAACAAGCAGAACTTAAAGAGCAAATAGGTGGTACATACCAAGCCATTGAATGGGGCAGTCAAATTCGCTCCTACGTATTCCACCCATATAATCTCGTTAAGGATCATCGTACAGGGGTTGAAACAGGGAATGTACAATCCGTTATGGATGGTAATTTAGATCAATTTATGGAAGGCTTCTTGAAAAAAGAAGCAAATTTAACAGTTTAGGAGTTCTTATGAAAAAGTTTTTACTATTCGTACTAGTGCTGATTATTGCCTTGGCAGCAGCAACACAATTTTTATTACCTTCTTATATTAGTTCTCGTATTGAAAAACAATTAAATGATTCCCTAAAACCATCTGCTCAAACTGTAAATGTTGAGTCTCAACCAGGATTCAAATTACTTTATGGTGAAGCTGATCATGTATACGGTTCTTTAGATGATGTAAAACTTGGTAAATTAAATTTTGCAAACTTCAAATATGATGCAACACAAATTCTAGTGAATCCAATTTCATTATTGGCTAGCCAAGAAATAGATGTTGTTAGAGTAGGAAACTCAAGTATTGACGGTATAGTTACTAATGAAGATTTAGCAACATTTTTAAGCACTCAAGCAGGCAGTGAAATTCAAGATGTACAAGTAAATATTAGTAAAGATAACATTAGTTTAACTGGCAAGATGAATGTAGGTATGGTATTTAAAGGCGCTGTTAAATTAGATGGCAATTTAGAATTAAAGGATAATACTTTATTATTTGCACCTAAGAAATTCACCATTAATGGTGCTACTATCCCAGGTTTAACATCTAATGTACTAGAAGCTACTGAAATCTATAACTTCAATAACTTCCCTATTCCTGTAAAAGCAGAAAGCTTAACTATCGATAATGGTGAAATTCACATTAAAGTTAAACCAGTGCTCAACTAGAAAGGATTTGTCGTGAATCATCGGAACACCCAGAAAAGTAAGTATTCTTGGATTCTTATATTATGTATTATTGTAGGCCTTATATCCTCTTTATACTTAGTATTTGAACGCCATCAGATAGAAAAATCTCAAAACCATATAGAAAATATCGTAGATTATGATGCTGTTTTACGGGCTAATGCTTTTGAAAAACGTAGTCAACAAGAGGCCTTTGATGCGCTTCGCAATGCAGGTGTAACAGCATTTGCCATTTATGATCGCACCTTAGAAAAAGCTAAAGATGCAGGTCAAGTTAAGGTATTATCTTCCGAAGAAATGGATTCTGTCCGTGTTAATGGGGCATCCGTGAAACATGGTGCAACTTATGTAGCTTTGATTTCTGGTAAAGAAGGCTATTATAAAGAAATTCGGGAAGATTTATATCATCGTATTGGTAAAGATAAAGTTAAAGAGCTCAATACAAGTATTGGTCCGGTTCTTGAGTTATATGGTGCTACTGCAGATAGCTATCTAAAAATGAATCTTGGTATTTCCAAGCTTCAAGCTCAAGAAGTTGCTAATCGTGGATTTAATGTTATTGTTCGACCTACAAATTATAGAAATGTAACGTCTGAAGACCTTCAATATCTATTTAAACGCCTTGAAGGAATTCCACATGTTACTGGTATGATTTTTGCTGGCAAAGAAGCTCTTGGTGCGCCTAACTTAACTGATGAAACCTTAGAATTATTACATAAAAATCACATTCCTTTAGTTGGTATCGAAGCTGTTAACCAACTTCAATATGAGCCACAACAAGGTTTCTTAGAAATGGCTGCTAAAGAGAATTATAGCGTTGGTCGTGTATATACAATTGCTAAGGACGAATTAAAGAAAATTACTCCTGAAGAAGCGGCACAACGTTTCTATATTAGTGATATTGAACGAAATATTCGTTTCAATTTATTCCCTATGTATGAAACGGGTGTAAATAATGAAACAGTATTACAAACTACCATTAACTATATTGGTATGACTACTGAAAAATTATCTACAAAAGGTTATGAATTTGGTCCTGCTGATATTTATCCACCATATACACCTAATCCATTGTTAGTTGTTATTACTATGATAGGTGCTATTGCACTTTTCGTTTACGTTGGTCAAATGTTACTTCCAATGCGTAAACATACACAATTGGTCGCATTCTTTGGAATATCTCTTGTATCTGTAGTATTATTCATCATTACAAGTGGCACACTGATTACTCAAATTTGGGCCTTATCTAGTGCTATTATGGCTCCTGTAGGTGCTATGATCCGTTTGATGGAAGAATGGCGTCGTTATGATGGTGCTCGTCCATTAGGTGCTATTAAATCTACCGTATTAGCAGTTCTTTATCTCGTAATTGCTGCACTCTTTGCAGCTATTGGCGGTATGTATATTGCATCTTTGCTAGGAAATACGAAATTCTTTATGGAATTTGCTATCTTTAGAGGTGTTAAGTTAACATTTGTACTTCCAGTTGTATTAGTGATTATCGCTTATTTACAACGTTTCCCATTGTGGAAAGGTCGTATGATTAACTCTAAAGAAGAAGCAAAGAAATTTGTAGTTGAATTTTTAACAATGGATGTTAAGTTCTACGTATTCTTTGTAATGGCTGCTCTTGGTGGTGTGGCATGGGTATTTGTTGGCCGAAGCGGTCATACAGCAGGTGTTCCTGTACCAGGAGTTGAACTCATGCTTCGTCGTTTTCTTGAAAATACAATGTATGCAAGACCTAGAGAAAAAGAGTTCATTATTGGTCATCCTGCATTAATGTTAGCTACATTTGCATTCCTACGCAAATGGCCTACAGTGATCCATTTCTTATTAACTATTGCTGGTGTTATTGGCATAGCGTCTATGGTTGAAACTTTCTGTCATATTAGAACTCCTGTATTCATGTCTATTATGCGTGGATATGATGGTTTGTTAATTGGTGCGCTCTTAGGTTTGCTTCTTATCATTGCTGTTCGTTTCATGATGTATGTAACACAATGGTTCCAAGCTCGGGAGGTTGACCATGAGTAATATTGTTATCTCTGGCTACTATGGTTTTGGTAATGCTGGTGATGAAGCAATGCTTTGTGCTATTATCGATGCCATTCGTAAAGAGGAAGCAGATGCGCATATTACGGTTATTTCTGGTAATCCTACAGAGACGAGCAAAAAGCACAATATTCATGCGGTGGGAACCTTTTCTGCATTCGGTATTCTAAAGGCTATTTCAAATTCTGATTTAGTTATCAGTGGTGGAGGCAGCCTGTTACAAGATGCTACTAGTATTCGCAATACATATTACTACTTAAGTATTATGGCTTTAGCAAAAATGATGGGTAAAAAGGTGATGCTATACTCACAAGGTATTGGACCTTTAAATCGCCCTTCTACAAGGAAAGCTGTTAGCTTTGTTTTGCGTTTTGTTGATACTATAACGGTTCGTGATTCTATTTCTAAATCTGAATTAGATTCCTTAGGAATTGAAGATGTTGAGGTTACGGCTGATGCTGTATTAGCCATGCAACCAGCTGATTTGAATATTGGAAAACGCATTCTAGACGGCTATACATCAAAGCTACCTATATCCACAGAAGCTCCAAAACGAATCGGAGTAGCTGTTCGTAGTTGGAAAGATGATACAGAATACCGTGAATCACTAGCCAATGTCTTAAGTCGACTGCAAGAACAGGATAATGTAGAGATTATATTTATACCTATGTCTCATCCAGAGGATACAAAAGAAGCTAAAATTATTGCTAGTTATATGCCAAAAGGAGCTATTGTTCTTGAAGGACCATTCTCTACAGAGGAACAAGTATCCTTGTCGGGGAATGTAGACCTTATGATTGGCATACGTCTTCATGCATTAGTATTTAGTTCTTTAATGAAGAAACCTGTAATTGGCATTTCCTACGATCCTAAAATCACTAGTTTCTTACATATGATTGGTCAAGAACCAATCGGTACAATGACCCATCTTAGAGAAGAGGCTTTATATCAGAGATGTCATAAGCTCTTAAATTCAAGAGAAGAGTACCAAGCATCTTATGATCGTATTGAAGCGTTGCGTGTTAACTCTCAACGCAATGCAGAAATCGCTATTTCATTACTTAAAAATTATTAATATATTGGATCTAATCCAGAAAGTGAGGTCTCTATGGCTACATTAACACAAGATGTTAAACAACTAGTTCAAGAGAAGGCAAAAGCTATTCGCGTGAGTATTGTTCAGTCTGTAACAGCAGCGAAATCTGGTCACCCAGGTGGTTCTCTATCCATCGCCGATGTGATGGCCTTGTTGTACTATGTAGAAATGAATGTAGATCCAGCAAATCCAAAAGCTCCTAATAGAGATCGCTTTGTCCTTTCTAAAGGTCATGCAGCACCTGCATTATATGCTACATTGGCTGAAAAAGGTTACTTTTCTAAAGATGAGCTTTTGAATTTACGTAAAATTGACCATATGTTACAAGGTCACCCTGATATGAAACATACTCCAGGTGTTGATATGTCCACAGGTTCCTTGGGTCAAGGTATCTCTGCAGCATGTGGCATGGCATTGGCTGGTAAAATCGACAATGCAGATTACCGTGTTTATTCCATTCTTGGTGATGGTGAACTTGAAGAAGGTCAAGTATGGGAAGCTGCTATGTTTGCCGGCCATTACAAACTCAATAACTTAACTGCTTTTGTCGACTTTAATGGTCTTCAAATTGATGGAGATATTACTAAAGTTCTTTCTCCATTGCCTATTCCTGAGAAATTTAAAGCTTTTAACTGGAATGTTATTGAAGTAAATGGTCATGATCTTGATGAACTTCATAATGCTATTGAAGCAGCTAAAGCTTTCACAGAAGGCCCAACTTGCATTGTAATGCATACTGTAAAAGGTAAGGGCGTTGAAGAAATGGAAGGCCAAGCAGGTTGGCATGGCAAAGCACCAAGCGCTGAGCAAGGTATAGCCTTTGTTAATGAAATTATGGGGGTACAATAATGGGTAAAGCAACACGTGAAGCATATGGTAATGCGTTAGCTCGCATTGGTAAAGAAAATACAAATATTATCGTATTAGATGCAGATTTATCAAAATCTACTAAAACTGATACATTTAAAAATGTTTGCCCTGAACGTTTCTTTAATGTAGGTATTGCAGAACAAAATTTGATTTCTGTTGGTGCTGGACTTGCAGCAGCTGGTAAAACCCCATTTGTTTCTTCCTTTGCAATGTTTGCAACAGGTCGTGCATTTGAACAAATTCGCAATGCTGTATGTTATCCAAAATTGAATGTAAAAGTTTGTGCTACACATGCGGGTATTACAGTAGGTGAAGATGGTGCTACACATCAAAGCTTGGAAGATATTTCTTGTATGCGTACACTACCTAATATGACAGTAGTAGTACCTGCGGATGAACGTGAAACAGAAGCTGTAGTTGAATGGGCTGCATCCTATGATGGTCCTGTATACGTTCGCTTGGGCCGTGCTGGTGTAGATGATGTAACAGCTGAAGGTTATACTTTTGTACCGGGTAAATCTACTACTTTAGTTGAAGGTTCTGATGTAACAATTATCGCTTGTGGTGCTTTGGTTGGTCCTGCTGTTGAGGCGGCAAAAACCTTAGCTGAATCTAATGTATCTGCACGCGTTATTAATATGGCATCTATCAAACCAATTGATGCAGATGCAATCGTAAAGGCAGCTACTGAAACAGGTGCTATTGTTACAGCTGAAGAACATAATATCATTGGTGGCCTAGGTTCTGCTGTGTCTGAAGTTGTTGTTGCTAATAAGCCAGTACCTATGGAATTCGTTGGTGTTCGAGATACATTTGGGGAGAGTGGTACACCAAAAGAATTAATGGCTAAATATGGCTTAACAGCAAAAGACATTGTAGAAGCAGTAAAACGTGTAATCACTCGTAAATAATCAAAGGGGATCCCATGATTGAATTTAAGAATGTTAGTAAAGTCTATGATAATGGTTCTGTTGCATTAGACGATGTGTGTTTAACTATAAATGACGGCGAATTTGTCCTCATTTGTGGTCATAGCGGTGCAGGGAAATCAACTCTATTTAAATTATTAACCCATGAAGTAGTACCTGACGCTGGTACTGTTATAGTTGATGATTTTGATGTTACGCGTATGAAGCGTAGTAAAATTCCAAAATTACGTAGAAAGCTTGGTGTTGTATTCCAAGATTTCCGGTTATTACCAAATAAAACGGTATCAGAAAATATTGCTTTTGCACTTGAAGTAATTGAAGAGAAACCAAAGGTAATTAAAGAAAAGGTAAGTCATGTACTAGAGCTTGTTGGGTTAACAGACAAGGCAAATGATTTACCAGAGGATCTATCTGGTGGTGAACAACAACGTGTTGCTATTGCCCGCGCCATTGTAAATCGACCTTCTGTGCTCATTGCTGACGAACCGACTGGTAATCTAGATCCTGATACAAGTAAAGGTATTGTAGATTTGTTTAAGCATATCAATAATTTTGGTACAACTGTTATTATGGTTACCCATAATATGGATCTTGTTTCGTATTTAAATAAACGTGTTATTCGTCTTAAAGATGGTCGCGTTCTAAGTGATAATATGAGAGGTGCTGAAATTAATGAAGCCTAGAACATTGAAATACTTTTTTAAAGAAGCCCTCAAATCTATGAAGCGTAACGGTCTTATGACGTTAGCATCTATTTCTACAGTGGCTTTATCTCTATTTATGCTTGGTGTATTCCTTTGCGGTGTTATCAATTTGAATAACATGGCATCTAGCTTAGAAAACCAAGTTCAATTGAGCATTTATTTAAAAGATGGTTTAACAACTGACCAAATTATGGCGGTAGGTAAGCAAATTAAAGCTATACCAAATCTTAAGCATTTGGAGTTTGTTAATAAAGAGCAAGCTATGAAGGAATTCAAAGCTCGTCTTGGTGATCAACAACAATTAGTAAATGCCCTAGGTGATGTAAATCCATTGCCAAATTCTTACGTATTAACCTTTGATAATCCTAGTGATGTTAAGGCCACAGCTAAATTAGCTACTACATTCCAAGGTGTTGAAAGTACACATTATGGTCAAGATATTGTGGAAGAACTCTTCCGTATAACTCAAGTTATCAGAATTGGTGGTATCGTATTAATTGCATTCTTAGCAGCAGCTACATTATTCATCATTTCTAATACAATTCGTTTGACTGTGTTCGCTCGTCGTAAAGAAATTGCCATTATGAAATATGTAGGTGCAACAAATGGCTTTATCCGTTGGCCATTCTTGATAGAAGGCATGTTATTAGGTTTAGTTGGAGCTATTATTGCCGTTCTTTGTGTAGGTGAATTCTACCATTTTATTACTATGGAAGTTTCTGAGTCTTTAGCATTCTTCCCATTAGTACCAATGTTCCCATTCTTCTATGATGTGGCTATCTATATTTTAGTTGGCGGTATTATAGTAGGTGCTATTGGTAGTACAATTTCTTTAAAACAATACATGAAGGTGTAATGTTTATGAAATACAACACAATCAAATCTCGTCTGGTGGCAACAATTTTAACAGGTATAGTAGTACTGGGAACACCACTATACATTGTTGCGGAAGATGAGGATTTAACGAATCAATTAGATTCAATTCAACAACAAGTTAATCAACAAAACTCTATTAAAGCTGATGCTGAAACTGTCATTGTAAGCGTATCTGAACAGTTGCGTCAAATTGAAGAGCAATTGCGTCAAGCTCAACAACAGTTAGAGTCTATTCAACAACAACGTGTAGCCGTTGAAAATGATATTACTGTTAATGAAAAGTTACTAGCAGAAGCACAAAAACGTTTAGAAGGACGTGAGTCCGTATTTTATAAGCGTGTACGTGATATTTATATCAATGGTCGTCTAAGTTATTTAGATGTTGTTATTGGTTCTAAAGACTTTAGTGATTTTGCAAATCGACTAGAGATTTTAAAACGCATTATTGATGCTGACATTAAATTAATCGATGAAATCAAAAAAGAACGTGCTGAAATTGCTGCACGAAAGCAAGCTCTTGAGCAATCTCGAGCTAAATTAGTGGAGCTTGAAAAGGCAGCAGTAGCTAAACAAGCTGAAATTGAACAAAAAAAGAAAGAACGGGAAGTCGTTCTTCAAAAAGCACAAAATGATCGTGCCACTGCAATGCAAGCTGTGGAAGAACTCAATGCTTCTTCCGCTCAAATTACTGCACTATTAAAAGCACGTCAAGCGGAACGTGCAGCGGCTCGCGCTGCTGCAGAAGCGGCGGCCGCAGCAGCAGCTCAACAGTCTGCACCAAGTTACTCTTGGGTGCAAGGTTCTGGTCAACTGGGGTGGCCTGTAAGTGGTGAAATTACTTCTCCATATGGTTATCGTACACATCCAATTTGGGGAACAACGATTTATCATTCTGGTATAGATATTGGTGTTGATGAAGGTACACCTGTTCATGCTGCTGATGGTGGTACCGTTGTTTGGTCTGGTTGGATGGGCGGCTATGGTTATGCCGTAGTTATCGACCATGGTAATGGCATGTCCACCCTTTATGGCCATAATTCTGAGCTTGCTGTCTCTGAAGGACAAGATGTATCTAAAGGTCAAGTTATAGCCTATGCTGGTAGCACTGGTAATAGTACTGGGCCACACGTACATTTTGAAGTTCGTATAAGTGGGGATCCTGTGGATCCTATGGGATATTTATAATATGAAATTTGATACACGTACGGTGTTATGGAGCCTATTGAAATATATAGGCTCTGGCATCGTTATTATGTGGCTCATGTTTTGGTATCTATCTGGTTCATTCTGGGGGTTACCAAGACTATTTGTAGCCTACTATGCTGCGAGTCAAGTCTTTATGACACCTATGTCTAAAGCTACCCTTTATGATGGTATGTTAAAAGGTTTGATTGGCTCTTTGGGAGAGCCTCATAGTGTTTATTTAGATGCTGATGAATTTAAGTCCATGAAAATGCAAACATCTGGTACTTATGCTGGTGTAGGCATGGTTCTTGGGCATGATGATAAAGGTTTATATGCAGTTAGTATTATGGAAGATCAACCAGCTTTCAAAGCGGGCATTAAACCTGGGGACCATATTATTGCTATCGATGGTCAATCCACAAGTGATATTACTGTAGAAGATGCATCCTCTCGAATTCGCGGTGAGGCGGGTACTGTTGTAGCCCTTGATATAGAGCGCAATGGTGAAACATTGCACTTTGATATCACTCGTGAATCCATTGTGTTACCAACTGTTAAAAGTAAAATGCTCACAAGTACAGTGGGATACATTCGTATCAGTCAATTCGCTGAGAATACAGCTGATGATTTTGAAACACAGTTTAAAGAATTGCAATCTCAAGGTATGAAGGCACTGGTGTTAGATCTCCGTGATAATCCTGGTGGTTTGTTATCTACAACAGAAAAGATTTCTAACTATATTATGCCTCCAGGTACACTAGTAACGGTACAAAATCGAGCTGGTAAAAAAGATGTTTATAAGTCGAATGGCCCAGAAGTAGCTATGCCATTAGTAGTTCTTGTTAATAAAGGATCTGCTAGTGCATCTGAAATTATAGCTGGTGCTATTCAAGACCGTAAACTAGGTACTATTTTAGGTACTAATACATATGGTAAAGGTACAGTTCAAACTATTTACCCTAGCCTTGATAATGAAGGCGTTAAGGTAACTATAGCTAAATACCATACACCAAATGACCGTGTTATTGATGGCATTGGTATTAAACCAGATGTAGAGCTTGATCTACCAAAAGGTGTAAATCCATCTAGTACATTAGATGATATTCAAATTAAAAAGGCATTAGAGTTATTACAGCAATAATGCATAGGAGTTAAAATATGTTTATAGATAGAGCGCGTGTCTTTGTTAAGGCCGGTGACGGTGGGGATGGCATGTCTAGCTTCCGCCGTGAGAAATACGTGCCAAATGGCGGCCCTAGTGGCGGCGATGGTGGTAAAGGGGCAGACGTTATTTTTAAAGCGGACAAGAATATTAATACTCTTGTAGACTTTAGATATAAACGTCAGTTTAAGGCGCCTGCTGGTGGTAATGGTGAAAGCTCTAACAAGCATGGTCGCGGTTCTGAGCCACTGATTATCCCGGTTCCGTTGGGCACTGTAATTAAAGAAGAAGAAACAGGTAAAATTTTCTGTGACCTCGTTAACGATGGCGATACATTTGTTATTGCTAAAGGTGGTCGTGGGGGCCGTGGTAATGCACGCTTCCAAACAAGTGCTAACCGTGCACCGACATTTGCAGAAAAAGGTGAACCTGGTGAAGAGTTCTGGTTACAACTAGAACTAAAAGTATTGGCTGACGTTGGTTTATTAGGGTACCCATCTGTAGGTAAATCTAGTATTTTACGTAAGGTTTCTAAAGCTCAACCAGAGGTTGCGGCTTATCACTTTACTACATTGACACCTGTACTTGGGGTAGTAACAATCTCTGGGGACCGTAGTTTTGTACTAGCTGATATCCCTGGCCTTATTGAAGGTGCTAGCGAAGGTGTTGGTCTAGGACATAACTTCTTGCGTCACGTAGAACGGACTAACATTTTAATTCACGTCCTTGATGTATCTGGTATGGAAGGACGCGATCCAAAAATTGATTTTGATGCTATTAACGAAGAACTTCGTAAATATTCTGAAAAATTAGCCAATAAAAAACAAATTGTTGCACTCAATAAGATTGATATGGTCTTTGATGATACAACAATTCCTGATACAAAAAAATATTTTGAAGATAAAGGCTACGAAGTCTTCCTTATCAATGCATTAAGTGGTGAAGGTTTACCAGAGCTCATGGAACGAGCATACTACTATGTAGAAAACTACGAGCCAGAACCGGAAGCAACTGATGATACAGTAGTATACGAAGCAAAACCAGATGTAGAATTCGTTATCACTCGTGGTGACGATGCTGCATTCTATATTACAGGTAAACGTATTGAACGTTTAGTAGCAATGACAAATTTAAGTGATGATCAATCTCTTCGTAGATTCCAACGCATTTGGCGCTTTATGGAGCTAGATGCTAAATTAAAAGAAAAAGGTTGTAAAGACGGTGATGAAGTTGTGATTGGCGATCAACGCTTTACATTCCAAGAGTAGGAGTAATAATGACAGGAAAACAAAAACGGTATTTACGCTCTTTGGCAGCAACAATGCCACCAGTAGTTCAAATTGGTAAAAATGGTTTAGAAAATAGTGTTATTGATAGTGCTCGCGCAGCCTTAATGGCTCGTGAATTAATCAAGGTGAAATTACACAACAATAGCCCTGAAGATAAGACGATTTTCCAAGAGTTAGCCGATATGTTAGGTGCTGAATTAGTCCAAGTCATTGGTTTTAATGGTGTTTTATATAAAGCTAAAAAAGAACCTAAAATTATTTTACCTAAGTAAATCGTCATATTACTAAATTTTATTATAGTGGGAACGTCATAACCTGTTGACCTAGGAGGTTAATCTATGCGCAGTGCTATCATCGACGCAAAAAGAATAGTAGTTAAAGTAGGCAGTAGTACGTTATGTTATGCTAATGGACATTTAAACTTAGAGCGCATAGAAAGATTAGTACGCCAATTATCAGATTTAGCTAATCAAGGTAAAGAGGTTATCCTTGTTTCTTCTGGTGCAACGGGAGCTGGCCTTGCCCCTCTAGGATTTAAAGAAAAACCTAGAGACCTTGTTTTGAAACAAGCTGCTGCAGCAGTAGGACAAGGTATCCTCATCCATATGTATGAGCGTATGTTTCGTGAATATGGTCGTACAGTAGGTCAAATTCTATTAACAAAAGAAGATAGTACAGGCCGTCATAGTTATCTAAACTTGCGCAATACACTACATACGTTATTGCAACTCAATGTTATTCCTATTATCAATGAAAATGACGTAGTTGCTATTGAGGAATTTAAAATTGGTGATAATGATACTTTATCTGCTACTGTTGCAGGCATTGTAGATGCTGATTTGCTTATCATCTTATCCGATATTGAAGGATTATATACAGCTAATCCAGCAACTAATCCTGATGCAACATTGATAGAAGTCGTTTCCGAAATTACTGATGAAACCTATGCTATTGCAGGTGGAGCTGGATCTAATATGGGTACAGGTGGCATGTATACCAAGATAAAGGCAGCCCATATGGCTACAAACTCTGGCGTACCTATGGTAATTACATCCGGTGAAGTGGAGGATTCTGTGCGTCGCGTATGTAAGGGTGAAAATATTGGTACCCTCTTTGAAGCACATGATGCTGGCTTATCAGGAAAACATCACTGGCTTGCCTTTGGTAAACGATTAAAAGGATCAATCACTATTGATGATGGTTGCGCTCGTGCTGTATTAGATAAAGGTGCTAGCATTTTACCAGCTGGTATTATTGATGTAGATGGGGCATTTGGGCCTGGTGATACCATCTCTATTTACCATGATGGTAAAGAAATCGGTCGAGGTCTTATTAACTATGGCATCGAAGATATGAAGGCCATTAAAGGTCATAATACAAATGATATAGCTAAAATTTTAGGTATTAATACAACCTATGATGAAGCAGTACATCGTAATAATCTAGTTTTATTACATTGAGGATATCCTATGAACCAGTATGAAGAAATTTGTAAAGATATGGGTCAAAGAGCTAAAGCGGCATCCTTTGAATTGGCTCAAATTGATCAAGGTACATTAGATTCTGCATTATTGGCAATCGCTGATGCTGTAGAAGCACAAACCGATGAAATTATGGCCGCTAATCAATTAGATCTAGATAAATCTGGCGATTATAATGTACCTCAAACCATGATTGATCGATTAACATTAACACCTAATCGTATTGCTCAAATGGCAGAAGGTGTTCGTCAAGTGGCGACTCTTGAAAGCCCTGTGGGATCTGTTATGGAAACGATTACACGTCCTAATGGCTTGACTATAGAAAAAAGAGCAGTACCTTTTGGTGTTATTGGTATTATTTTTGAAGCGCGCCCCAATGTGACTATCGATGCTGGTGTACTTTGTTTAAAAACTGCAAATGCTACTATATTGCGCGGTGGTAAAGAGGCATTCCATACTAACCAAATTATTGTGTCTATTATGCGCAATACCTTAGAAACACTAGGCATTACGCCAGATGCGATTCAACTCGTGGAGGTTCTAGAGCGAGAGATGGTTGGCGTATTACTGCAACAACGTGAATATATTGATGTTGTTATTCCACGTGGTGGAGCAGGACTCATTCGCCGTGTTGTTAATGAAAGTAGTATTCCTGTAATTGAAACGGGGAGTGGTGTATGTCATACCTTTGTCGATGAATATGCCAATCTAGATATGGCGTTAGAAATTGCTATTAATGCAAAGGTACAGCGTCCATCTGTATGTAACTCTATGGAGACTCTATTAGTACATCAAGCTGTAGCTGCTGAGTTTTTACCTCGTCTTGATGTAGCGTTACAAGAATATGGGGTACGAATTCACGGCGATAATGCTGTAGCTCAATATATGGGTAATACAATTCCTTTAACAGATGATTCTTTCAATACAGAATATAATGATATGGACTTAAATGTACGTATTGTTGATACTCTTGAGGAAGCAATCGATCATGTGAATTTATATTCTACACATCATTCAGAAGCTATAGTAACAGATGAACCAATGCGTGCAAAAGTATTTATGAACTTAGTAGATTGTTCTACAGTGTATCACAATGCATCAACTCGTTTTACTGATGGTTTTGAATTTGGTTTTGGTGCGGAAATTGGTATTAGCACCCAAAAGCTTCATGCTCGCGGACCAATGGGATTACAAGCACTAACATCTTATAAATACTTTGTATTTGGAGAAGGCCAAGTTCGAAAGTGAAGACCGTATATTACTTAATAAGGGCATACTACAGATATATTCAGACTCCAAAAGGTCGATACGAATGGATATCCTATGGAAAGGCATTGCTCTTGTTTATCGTTATCTGTGTCATTGTCATTAAGGGTGTGGCATTATTATGGTAGAGAAACGTCGTATAGGAATCATAGGTGGAACATTTAATCCTATCCATTTAGGGCATCTAATGATTGCTGAGGTTGCTTGTGAAAGCTTTAACCTAGAAAAGGTAATTTTTGTACCTGCCAAGGTTCCGCCTCACAAACAACATGATGTAATAGATAGTCGTCATCGATATGCTATGACGGCAGCAGCCGTATCAGATAATCCTAATTTTGAGATTTCTGATGTAGAGATGCGCCGAGGAGGCCCTTCGTATACAGTTGATACTATTCAACATTTTAAGGTCCTTTATGGACCAAATGTTGAATTTTACTTTATCGCTGGTACTGATACAATTCGTGCATTACCAACGTGGAAGTTTATTGAGGAATTATTAGATGAGGTCCACTTTATTGGCGCTACAAGACCTGATGGATCAAGTGCAATTGACGAAACATTAGCAATTTTAGGCCCTAAAGCACGTGAAAAAATACATCTTATGGAGGTTCCTGAGATGAAATTATCTGCTACGTATTTACGAGAACGTCTACACTCTGGTAAAACAGTTCGATATATGTTGCCAAAATGTGTGGTGGAATATATTGAGGAACACCATATTTATGGGAAGGAATAAAGGATGTTATCATTTGATGAAATACAACTTAGAGTGAGTCAATGGCTGAGCAAGAAACGATTTAAGCATACTCTTGGCGTTGTGGAATCGGCTACTCATTTAGCTAAGCTTTATGGCATTGATGTGGAAAAGGCTAGATTAGCCGCATTACTACATGATTGCGCTAAAGAATTGCCTTTACAGGATATGCAAAATCTTGTGAAAAGTGAATCTTATGATGCTGATCAAGAATTATTAAGTAATGGCAATCTTTTACATGGTTTAGCTGGTATGATTCGAGCAAAAAAAGAGTTTTCTATATCTGATGATGAGGTTTTAGAAGCCATTCGAGTTCATACGACTGGAAAGGTACATATGTCTACGCTAGATAAGGTGATATTTTTAGCAGATTATATTGAGCCTAATCGAGATTTTCCCGGTGTGGATGAGTTGCGTAACGTTTCAGAACTAGATTTAGATAAGGCTGTATTGCTTGGTTTTGATAATACTATTATTCATCTTATTGAGCAAAATTTATCGATTTATCCGTTGACCATTCTTGGTCGTAATGATGTGTTACAATCTTGTAAATAATGGAGTTTATATATGGAAGAACGTGAACGAGCAAGAGCTCGCCGTCGTAGAAGAAGACGTCAACAAAAGTCATCTGTTAAATGGCCTAGATTTATAGTAGCTGTTATTGTAGTACTTGCCCTACTTGGGGGTATAGGCTATGGTTTGTATACTGGGGTATCTTATGTGTATAGAGCTGTTACAGGTACTACTGAGACAACTGATACAGCTGTAGATAATGGAAATAAACAAGATGGTAATACTGTATCTGTAGAACAAAAAGGGTTAGATAAACCATTATACATTCTTGTTGTCGGTACTGATGATAATAATCCTAGTCAAAGTGATAGTCTATTCTTGTTATCCATTAATTTAGATCAAAAAACAATGGATGTTATTGGCATTCCTAGTAATAGTAAAATTGATAATAGAGATCAGACCGATGCAAGTATGCTCAATAGCATCTATGAAAAAGGTGGTATTGATCTAACAAAGGCTGTCATTGAAGATATGTTCCATATTTCTATACCATATTATGTTGTAGTTAATCAAAATGCTTTCAAAAAGACTAACGATGTATTAGGAAATCAACAAATCTATGTAGAACAGACTATGGAACACGTAGATGCAGAGGGAAATAAAGATATTGATTTGCAACGAGGATATCAAACATTAGATAGTGATAAGGCTTTATCCTATTTACGATATTCTGATCCAAAACACGATACATTTACACGTGTACAACGACAAGAAAGATTTTTGAAACTATGGGTAGAAGAAGAGCATAATTCATTCTTCTTAACAAATGCATGGCATATTTGGAGAATTTGGGATCATTATGATAGTAATATTTCTACATTAGATGCTATTAAGCTTGTGTATAATGCTAGCAAAATTAATAAGGAAGAGATTCATTTCTATATTCTTCCTGGTGAAAAAGAGTTAGTTGGCGATATGACATATTGGAAGGTAAATCCAACAGAAGCACAACGATTAGTAGGCATTACGATGGGAAATCTACCAGCCAATGAAATGACACAATTTGTTACAGCTCCAACTAATAGTACAGCCAAGGTTGCACCTGAATCAGAACATAATGGTGGTACTATCACAAAGCCATCAGAACCGGGTGATGAGAGTACTAATAAACGTTAAAAGGGGAATAGTATGAAAAATAAAGAAGAAGTTAAACAAATCGTATTACAATTAGCACAAGCTGCTTTTGATAAAAAAGGCAGAGATATCGAAATTCTCGATTTAGAAGGTGTATCTATGTTAG